>DASXFM010000124.1:0-12652 GCA_036489615.1 Verrucomicrobiia bacterium
CCGGATTATTTCAGCCCGGCCAAATAGCCAAAGCGCGCGCGAAATTCGGCCGGTTTCATGGAAACGACGGCCGCAAGTTTGCTCAACTTTCGTTCGTCTTCGAAATCGTCGCGCTCCAGGCGGATCATGTAGGCGCAGGCGCATTCGTACGCTTCGCCCGCGATGTTCACCTTGCGGTTTTGCATGCGGCCGGTTTTGGGGTCGAGCATCTTTTCGAACGGCAACGGAATCATTTTGCCGTCTACGAAGCTGATGATCGCGCCGTATTTTTCGGATTCGGGCGAGAGCAGGAATTTAACCGCGCCGTAACCGAGGTCCCGCGTGTATTCGGCGTCGAACGGAATGGGGTCGGCGCAACGGAGTTCGTAGCCGAGGTCTTTGTCGATGAAGGTCATTTTGATGCCGAGCGTTTGCAGGCGCGCGGTTAAAAGCTCTTTCATGAGGCGGCCGAACTCGATTTCGCCCAGGCTCAGATGGCCGTGATCATCCCGGATTATTTTTCCGAAGCGGTCAAGCTGGCCACCGGGGATGGCCTGGGTTAGTCCCTGTTCGCCCAAAGATTCGATCAGGCCCTCGGCCAGGACGACAACGCCATAGTGAAGACCTTCGGCACGGCGCTTGATGATCGCGCCAATGATGATGTCGCACACTTCATCCACCGCGACCTGGCGGCCCTGAAATTCCTCAGGAATGACGCAGAGAGTGACCGCGGCGGCTTTGGCAATGCCCAGGGCCAGGTGTCCGGCGGCCCGGCCCATGCTGATGATGACATACCAGCGCGACGTGGTGCGCGCGTCTTCAGCAAGGTTGCGAACGATTTGGACGCCGTATTGGCGGGCTGTTTCAAATCCAAACGTGGGCGTCGCGCCCGGTAGCGGCAAATCGTTGTCGATGGTTTTGGGAACGTGGGCCACACGGATTTTGCCGTTGCTGCGGCGCGCGACGTGGCTGGCCGAAAAACCGGTGTCGTCGCCGCCAATGGTGACGAGGGCAGTGATACCCATTTCATCGAATACGCGGAAGAGGTTCTTCATGGCCTCTTCTGATTTGGTTGGGTTGGTGCGCGAAGTGCCGAGGATGGATCCGCCACGCAAGGCGATGCCGGTAACGTCCCGGATGGCCAGCGGTTTGCTCTGCTGCGCTTCGCCGGCGGCCAGCCATTTGAAGCCGTCGCGAAAACCGATGACTTCGAATCCGTTATTGACGCCTTCGATAGTGGCTGCCGCAATCACGCCATTGATACCCGGCGCGGGACCGCCACCGACCAAAATTCCCATTCTTCCTCTGCTCATGTGATGATGTATAAAATTTTAAAGACTACGACGGCATAAGATATGGGAACGGCAGAAGGATTCAAGAACGGATTTTGGGGCCGCGGAAACGTTAAAAGCGTTGAAACGGCTTCGGCTGGCGTGGCGTTTGAACGCGCAAACCGTGGAACAATTGAAACCTCCGGTCACGAACCTGGTTTCTCTAAACACGTTTCAACGATTTAACATCTCAACGACTCATCAATTCCACGACAAATTCTCCGGCATCTGGGAGAGCAATTTGTTGCGCCAACCGCCTTTGGCATGCAGGATTTTTTGCCAAAGTTGATCGGGCGCCGTTTCAAAAACCAGTTCGATGGAAGCCGGGTAGGTCAGCCAGGATTTACGCTTCATTTCGTCTTCAAGCTGGCCGGGTGACCATCCGGCGTAACCGGCAAACATCTTGACCTTTTTGCCGATGGAAAAGGACTCGCCGATTTCCATCAGATCATCGAGGGAATGACCGAGGCTAAGATTCGGAAAGACGTTGGCATCGGCGATAAAATTATCCGAGTGCAAAAAACTCAGGGCGCCGGGCTGCACGGGGCCGCCGAGATAAAGCTGGGCATCTTTGAGAGAATCAGGCAGGTCGGCAACAATAACATCACCCACTTTATTGCCAGTGGCGCGGTTCAGCACAAGGCCAAAAGCGCCTTCAGCGTCGTGCTGGCATACCAGAATGACGGTACGTTGAAAAAACGAGCCGATTAATTGCCCGCTATCCAGCAGCAACTGGCCTTTCAAAAACTTCAGCTTTAGCGAGTCCGGCATAATCCGCGCCTCAATCTTGCTCAAAACCGGACTTTTGGCAACTGTGCGTGGCTCTTTTTTTGGGTCCTAATGCACCGTTTTTGGGTCATTGGGAACGGAACGCGAATGGCGGGCGGTTTGCACCCTGGCGATCGCTGATTGCGCCCGATGGCAGGACCCGGATTGTTTGCAAAATGTAGGATAGGCTGGTAAATCTGCGAGTTGTCCGCGCTGGTGTGATTTGCCGATTTGGAAATCGGCGATACAGCAGGTTTGGAAGCCTGCGGTACAGCAAACCTGGAATCCTGCGCTATGTCCCATGGTTCCAGGAAAGCTTCAGTCATTCCCGTATCGCGCACTGGGTCTGTTGGCCGTCCGCACCAATCATGAGTATATCCAATACCAAGCGCCATGATTGCCACCAAGGGAACTCCCTCCACGACGCGTGCCCATGAAAAATCCCACATCATTTTGGCGATGAGCAGGTGCGTGACAACAACGGCAAAGCCAAGCAGAGCGGTTGCCAACGTCGGGTTTATGGCCCGATTCGAAAGGCACCGGCGCAACCAGGGCAGGCGCCAAAAGAAGCAGCAGCACAGCAAAATAATAAGGGGCGTCCTTATTTCTATGATGCTCAATAGTCGCACGTTTAGCGGGGCATTCAGGGGTTGGACTGAAGTTTCAATTGCTCATCCTTGCCTGAATCCAAATTCCGAATCTCCACGGCAGTCCTGGTAATACTCAGGCAATGAATTTCGACACTGGTCTGGCCGAGGGGCACTTTCTGTTCATCACCGGAAAAAAATGAACGTCCATTGATGATGGCCGATGGCACGCTGCCCCACATGATGCCTTGAAGTTGCAGACCTGCCGGCGCGGCCGGAGGCGCCGAATTGACGTCCCTTCGAGCGGCAAAGGTCGCGACGGCCTGCGACGCAGGCATTTTGATGTCGCGGATCTCATCCAGGTGACCGTCTTCGAGATGACCGGTCACGCCGTATTGCATCCAATCCAAAACCTCGTCGAAACCATATTGCTGTTCCGCGGCAATAAACAACTGAACCTGGCCGCGCGTGTAGGCATTTTCGAGCACGCGCTCTTTTTCGCCTTCCTCGCCCATGGCATCCACGAGCAAATAACCCATCATCTCACAAAATCCTTCTTCCGCGTCGCGATCGATTCGCGCGTGCCGCTCGGCCGGGACATTTTCACCCACCCACGCGTGTGACAGTTCGTGGGCGCACACTTCCTCGAGTTGCGGCATCGGTTGCCCGGTGAGAAGCGAGATTTTATAACGTTTCACGTTGTTGGTCATGACGGGCTGAGTCACGCCAAGCACGTCGGGGCTTTCGAACGAGTTGCCGACCAGCTGAAACATGGAATCCACGTCCACGCGATCAATGACCGCGACGTCCACGTTGGTGGGAAAAGAGGTGAAACGGGCATAAAGATGATCCAAATAATCGTGGACCTGCCCAAAGGTGCGCTGGACGTCGTTAATATCCATCACAGCGTTTTGGGCATCGCGGACGCAGAGCCAGCGGCCGTCGGGCAAATGGACGCCGTCTTTGGCCGGCAGGCTGCAGATAAAGCAAGGCGGCAATTGAATGCAATTTGCGCAGACTTTGACCTGCTTATGCGTGACGTCGTCTGTCATCAGGTAAATTTTGCCGTCAATCTGCTGGCCGCAGATGGCGCAATCGTCCGCCCACGCGGCGCACGCGAAACAGGCGAGCACCAGCGCCGCGAACAAAGTTTTCAATTGGCATTGCACAGGTACGACAGAAAATGACTGTGGGAAGAAATCCCGCTTTGGAGATAGCCTGTTTCATGCCAAAATGACCCGGTGAAATTCACGTGTTCAAAATTGGCTTCTCTCGTGTTACCTTTTTTTATTTTTCCGGCACTTTTGCATCCGGAATGGGCGGCAGGCAGGCTGGCGGCTGATGTCCCTTCCCTGGACGAATTGGCCGGAAATTGGCAAGTCGCGTCGAATCTGCTTTCCCTGCCGGCTCTCAACAATTCTCTGGGTTCAGGCAAGGCAACGTCGGACGCAATCGGTATCGGCAACCTGAGTTTTCCTCCGATTACTATGACCGGTGACACGGGATCGCTTCTCATCGACGGCCAGGAGCCGTCGCTGGAGCAAACGCGCTGGTTTGCATATCAAGTGTTGCGCCGGGCGAGCGCCGGCAGTTTGGGCATTGAAACGGCGGTCCGAATGCCATATGAGCAACGGGGACTATTGTTTCATATTGTTTTGACGAACAATGGAGCCCAGACCCGAACCTTTGAATTAAAAATCAACCTTTCCGCGGTCACGTCGCGGCATGAACATTGGGCTTGGGGCGTTCCCCGACCCAAGGACGCGGCGGCACAATTTTCGGTATCGGCGACGCGTCCGCCGCGGTTTCTCGTATTCGATGATCCGCCAGACGGTCTTGCCAACAGTTTCAGCTTCGAACAACAGCCCGATGAGTTATCGGCTCCGGAACATTTTGCTCTCTGGCACCTGACGCTAAAACCCGGAGCGAGCACAACGATCAATTATGTTTTGTCAATTGGAGTGGATAGCATGGACTATAGCGTAGACGTAACGGGTTTTAGCGAAATATGGGCGAAACATTTTGAAGCCTCCTTTGACCGAGTTGAGGCGGACTGGGAAAAGCGGTTTGACGCGATGTTCACACCAGGCAATTCCGTATTCTCGGGCAATTTGCCGACGCTAGTCACATCCGATGAGCAGGTTCGGCGTGTGTATTATATGAGCGCGCTTTCGCTGTTGAGCGTTTTGCGCACGGGTTTTCCAGTCGCGCCACGGGTCTATGTGAGCAACACACCTGAAAGCAACTGCACCATGATGTATTTCTGGGACACACGCGAATGGGCCACGGCCTTCGCGCTTTTGGACCCGGTCACGCTCAAAAACTGCCTTCGTTCATGGCTCGCCAAAGGCATCTACAACGGTTACGCCGAGGAATATTTGACTGGCACGCTACAAGGGCCGTGGTATAGCGCCAACGATTACTCTGTTTTCATTTTGCTCAACGATTACCTGAACGTGACTGGCGACAAGGCCTTTCTCTCGGAAAACATTGGCGGCAAAACGGTGCTTGAGCACATGGACGCCATCGCCACGCACTGGGAATCGCTGGTCAAACCGGGACAAACTCTGGCCGACTATGGCGGCAAGGCCAATTTGTTGGAATGCGTGCCGACCTATATCAACGAAGTAGCCTCGTTCAATGCCGCCAATGTCTGGATGATGCGGCGGATGGCTCAAATTGAGGAAGCGGAAGGAAACACGGCACGCGCGGCTGAATTGCGCACAAAATCCAGCCGATTGCTCCCGGCGGTGTTGGCGCTTTATGAACCCGGCCAGGGCGTTTGGGATGCACTGCACGATGATGGTTCACGCGTGCAGGTCCGCCACGTTTTTGATTTTGCGACGATCGGCCTGACGATTCCGGAAGATTTGACGCCGAAAATGCGCGATGAAATGACCGCTTTTGTGGAACGTGAATTGTTGACCGACCATTGGATGCGCGCGCAATCGCTCAGCGACGTTGCGGCCTCGCAATCAAACCGTCCCGATCACGGCCCGATGGGCGCGTTTTGCGCGTGGCCGGCAGAAACCGCCGCCACGTTTTGCGAATTCGGAGAGTTCGACAAGGCGCTGGATGTTTTCCATCGTTGCGCCGGAGTGACGTACGAAGGACCGTTCTCGCAATCGCGCGAGCTTTCCAGCCGTGAGCCCGACGCCCTGGCGCGTATCACGAGCCGCGGCGGCAGCCCCAACAGCCATCAAACCTACAATGCCAGCAACGGCGGTTCCTTCGCGGAAACCGTCATCCGCGGACTTTTCAGTTATCAACCGGATCTTTTAGAGAACAAAGTGCCGGCGGATACTCGCCCACATGATTTTCATGGGCAATTGCTCAACGTGCGGCACAACGGCCATTTAATGAAACTTGAAGAATAAAAAGCCGAACACAGACTGCGGATATTGATCTCTGGATTGGCCGGAAGGATTGCCAAAATGGATGCGGTTATCTTTCGCCCCTCCAGAGCTTGAACATATTCCAACCATCTATCCCATAGCTGGCGCTATGGTGAAAAATCGGCCAAAACATTTTAAGCTCCGGAGGAGCGAAAGAATTCCATCGCCACCTGGCTCCAATGCTATTGCCCAAGGCAATCCGCCGGAACGTTCAAATTACGGAAAAAATGGTGTTCCGATGATGGTACGGAATAACTATGCATCAGGCCGGACTCGATTAACCGACGCAAAAGAGCCTGGAGGGAATTATCTCCTTTAACCAGGAACTGGTCTTCCACGGCGGGAAGCGCATCGCGAGGATAGATTGCAGCGAGGGGTTCATACTGCCCGCCAATTTGTGGAACAACGCCGGCGCGCCGGTCTGCCAGACTTGATAGTTTCTTGAGAAACTCAAACGTCATGGCGGGCATATCCACGGCGAGTACCAGGACATGCCTATGAGTTGCGCGCGTCAGTGCGCTCGCGAGCCCGCCGATTGGCCCCTCAGCGCGAACCGCATCCGGAATCCAACGCGCGTTGGCAGGCACCCACTGAGGACAGCCGGGCGCTGCGACAAAAACTTCCGGCGACAATGACAATAGCAGCTCCAACTGATGCTGCCACATAGGGGCGCCGTTTAGGTCAATGAGGCATTTGTCGCGGCCCATGCGGGTGGATTTACCGCCAGCCATGAGAACAGCGGTGATCATTTATCAACGTGCAAAAACCCGGATGACAGAATTCGGGCTCTCAGTCCGCCGTGCCCGCGAAGATATTCCTCGGCCCCGGCGCCGAACGCATCGTTCATCCAGAAACAGGGAGTGCATTCCGTCACGCCCTCAAACCGTATTCCCTGCAGCTCAAATTCTTTGCCTACGAGTTCGTTCAAATCGGCGTCGCTGGTCAGCACATTGCGTCGCAACACCTTTGGCTCTTTGTCGTGAATCCTCAAGTGCTCGCATAGATCCTTGTAAATCTCGGCGGCGAAGAACGTAATTTGGCCCTTATAATTCTCTTTGTATCCGAAGAAACGATCACCCCGCAAGCCCTGTCCGGCCACGCACTCCGCTTCCTCCAGATCCCGGGTGCCGTGTGTGCCCGGAGGATTTCCAAAATGTCCGAAAAAGTTGTGGCCGGGTGAAATATGGATTTCGAGAATTTTCATTGAACTTGTCCCAATTGAACTTCGTTCGTCGCGGCGCTCTGGATTCTTCCGCAATCGTTATAGATATTGAAGCGATTATCGCGAACAAATCCGAGCAAGGTGATACCGCATTCAATCGCCAGTTCGACGGCAAGGCTCGAGGGCGCGCCGACGGCCGCGATGACAGGAATGCCCGCGATGGCCGCCTTTTGCACCAGCTCAAAGCTGATCCGGCCGCTGACCAGGAGGATTTGGTCACTTAAAGGGATGTTTCCAGCCATGAACTCGGCGCCAATGACTTTATCCAGGGCGTTGTGCCGTCCCACATCCTCGCGTAATGCGACCAATTCTCCGTTCGAATTAAAAAGCGCGGAGGCATGAATACCGCCCGTCAGCGAAAACTCCGCTTGCGCGCGCCGGAGAGTATCCGGCAAAGCATGGATTGTATCGGAAGTCAGGACGGGCCGTCCGCGCTGGACGTTATGGCGTTGCGCGATTCGGACCGCGGCAATAGTGCGCTTCCCACAAGCGCCGCAACTCGAGGAAATAAACGAGTGCCGCTCCAACAGGGTTGGATCAAAATGCACTCCCCGGTTCAAAATCACGGTGACGGCGTTTCGTCCTTCAACGTTGATAGACTTTACGTCCCCCGCGGAAACAATCATGCCTTCGGTAAACAGAAAACCCACGGCAAGATTCTGATCTTCTCCGGGAGTCCGCATGGTGATGGCCACCGTCCTGGTTTGAAAACCATGCGCATCTTCCCAGCCCGCGCTGATTTGCAGAGGTTCTTCGACAGAGATGTCATCCGGCACGCCGCTCACACGCACACCATTGACACGCGCAATGCTGACCCGCCTGATCCCGGAACTATCGCAAGGCCTGTCCATCAATCCTCCTTTGGCGGCGCCACCGTGGACGGTTTGATTTCGACCAAAACATGTTTCATCAAAGGCTGGTCACTTTGAGAGCTGTAGTCGCCGATGGGACAAAGCACATTCAATTCCGGCATATACCCCATCACACAACCGCGCGGCATATCGTAGGGAATGGCACGGAAACCGGAGAGATGACGAGTGGAACCGTCCCTGGCAAAGCTCGTCAGGTCCACGAGGTCATATTTTCCCAAACCGCGTTCTTCCATATCGTCCTTGTTCATAAATACCAGCGTTCGAAGATTTTTGACGCCGCGATAACGGTCGTTATTCGAATAAATGGTGGTGTTCCATTGATCGTGCGACCGCATCGTCCCCAGAATGAGGCGTCCCGCTTCCGGACAGGTCTTCGCGAGGGACGCGCATGAAAAATTTGCCCGCGCCGTGTCGGTCTGGAAAACCAACTCGCGCGCCGGTTGCTTCAAGCGAAAGCCCAGCGGCTGCCGAACGCGACTATTAAAGCCTTCAAATCCTTCAATCGCTTCGGCCATTTTGTCACGAATTTTATCGTAGTCCACCGCGTAGACATCCCACGGAGTCGATGTATTTGGCAAAGACGCTTTGGCAATCTCCGCAATGATCGCCGGTTCCGAACGCAATTGGGGCGAGCCCGGGGCGACCATCCCGTAAGAAAGATGGACCATGCTCATGGAATCTTCCACCGTTATCCCCTGCAGGCCCTGGCTGCTCTTATCTTTTTCGGTCCGACCCAGGCAAGGTAGAATCAGCGCGTCTCGCCCGTGAATCAAGTGGCTGCGGTTGAGTTTTGTGCTCACTTGAATGGTCAAATCGCACTTCTGCAGGGCGGCAAAGGTGTATGCAGGGTCAGGTGTCGCCAGGGCAAAATTTCCACCCATCCCCACGAAAACTTTCACATCACCGCGCATCATGGCAGGGATAACCCGCACCGTATCGAGTCCGCGTTGGCGGGGCGACTGGATGCTACAAGCCTTGTCCAGGCGGGCCAGCCATTTTTCGTCAGGGCGATGATTAATGCCACACGTGCGATTGCCCTGGACGTTCGAATGACCCCGGATCGGGCATGGGCCCGCGCCTTCGCGCCCGAGATTGCCGCGCATCAATAGCACATTCATGATTTCGCGGATCGTATCGACGGCGTGTTCCTGTTGAGTTACTCCAAGACACCATGAAATAATAGCGGCCCGGGATTTCCGATAGATTTCGCCCAATTCACGGATTTTCGCCACGGAAACGCCCGACTCACGCCCCAATTCCTCCCATGAAATTTTCTCGAGCATCGCCCGATAATTTTCAAAACCGGACGTATAGCTTTCAATGAATTGCCAGTTTATGGCCTCGCGATCCGTTCTGGCGGCCTCAATGAGATGTTTGGCCACGCCCCGCATCAGCGCCATGTCCCCGGCTATCCGCGGCTGGATGTTGAGCGTCCCAACAGGGGTCGAATGAAACAAAGCCATGTTGAGCATTTCATGCGGCACGATGGTGCTTCGGGACGCAGCCTCGATGAATGGGTTAACGTGCACGATTTGAGCGCCGCGACGATAAGCCTCCGCGAGAGAAGTAAGCATGCGCGGCGCATTTGAGGCCGCATTGACACCCAGGATAATGAGGCAGTCGGCCGTTTCCCAATCAACCAAATCCACAGTTCCTTTGCCCGTGCCGATGGCCGCGCTTAATGCGCGACCGCTGGCTTCGTGGCACATATTGGAGCAATCAGGCAGATTATTCGTGCCCAACTCACGGGCGAATAGCTGATAGAGAAATGTCGCTTCATTGCTAAGACGCCCCGACGTGTAAAACGCGGCCTGGTTGGGATTTTGAAGGTTTCGGAATTGACGCCCGGCAAATGCAAATGCCTCGTCCCAGGAGATCGGAACGTACTTGTCTGAAGCGGCATCATAACGCATCGGTTCCGTAAGACGGCCTGCATTTTCCAGGGCAAAATCGGTCCATTTTATCAGTTCGCCGACCGTGTGCTCCGCGAAAAAGTCGCGGCCCACACGCTTCGAAGTCATTTCCCAGCTTGCATGCTTAATTCCGTTTTCACAGATATCGAGGCGCAGCCCCTTGCGGTCATCCGGCCAGGCGCATCCGGGACAATCGTAGCCGCGATTTTCGTGGTTCATCGTCCGGACGATGCGCACGCCGTTGATGAGTTCGTGCTGCTTGAGCAGAACGCCGGAAACGCTCATCGCGGCGCCCCATCCGGCGGCGGGATGATGATAGTCCTCCTGTGAAAACGACCCGTTTGCATCAGGGCCAAAGCCGGCGGCTGGTTTTACGGATGTTTCCGACACACGTTTTGATTTTGTCCGCTCCATCGCCGAATATCGCACGCCTAACTTAAATGGCAACATCGAATGCAATAGATGGCATTAGGAAAAACGATTCACGACCTGGAGCCCTTTTTTTTACTGCCGGCAAAATCTTTCCCGAATTTGCTTTGACAGGAAATGTCATTCTGTGCAGTTGTTTCCAAAGAGATTTTTAACTTCATTCCATGATATGAAAATGCGATTCACGATCTTCCCGACGTTGCTATTAATGGCTTTGTATGGACCCGGCCTCCAGGCACAGAATGTGGTGGTTGCCTACCAGGGGTCCATCCAGGATGGCGGCACTAATTTTACCGGCACGGGGCTTTTCCAATTCGCGCTGGTGACAAGTTCCAACGCCAACCAAACGGCCACGGCCACCGCAGAGGCGCCGGTTAATGGGTTCATTACGGCCATCGACGTTGCATTCGGAGGCAGTGGTTATGTCACCGCGCCCGTAGTCACGATTTTTGGCGGCGGCGGCACGGGAGCAATGGCCACGGCAACCATCAGCAATGGAGTGGTAAAGGCCGTTAATATTAATACCGGAGGCAATGGCGCAAACTACACCAACGCGCCCACAGTAACGATCGCCGCGCCTCCTCCGGCTCTTACCTATACGACTTATTGGAGCAATGACGGCACGAGTGTCGCGGGCAGCGAACCATTAGCCGCCATTGGCGCCGGCGTGACCAACGGATTGTTCACAGTCGGCCTGGGTGATATCACCGTACCAAACATGTCAGCCATCAGCGCCAGCTTGTTTGGCCAGTCCGGCCTGCAATTGCAAATTTGGTTCAGCGACGGGGAAAATGGTTTTGCGGCACTTTCACCGGTGGAGAATTTAGCGACTGCCCCTTACGCTGCATTCGCCGACAATGCCAGCAATATTCTCGGCGCCATTCCCGCCGCGCGCATCAGCGGCACCGTCCTGAACAGCACGCTGCCAACGAATGCCGTCTTTCCCGGCCCGGTCACGGCGACTGTGTTTTCAGGAAGCGGGACGAATTTAACCTCTCTCAATGCTGGAAGCCTCACGGTCGGAACAGTGCCTTTAAGCGCTTTGAGCGGAATCACCAGCAACCAACTCAACGCAACGACCTGGCAAATGGCGACAAATCTAAACGGTGGGATTGCCATCCTGGCCGACAATGTGATTGCCGGCATCGCCATTACCAACGCGACCATTATTGGCTCCTCCTTTTCGGGAAACGGCGCCGGGGTGACCAATCTTTCTGGAGCGCAACTTGTCAGCATCGGCAACAGCAACCCTTCGGCAGGCGGGAATTTCTTTTTGGGTGCGGCAGGAAATTCCACGATGGCCGGTTACAACAACACGGGAATTGGCGTTCACGCCCTGGACTCCAATACCAACGGGCTGAACAATATGGCTGCGGGTTTGAATTCCCTGATGTCCAGTACCGGAGGGAACAATAACACGGCCATCGGCACATACACGCTCCAGGCCAATGTGGGCGGCAACAACAACACGGCCCTTGGTTTGGATGCGCTGTATTCCAACACGAATGGCAGCTACAACACCGCCAGCGGAATCTACGCTTTGTATTCAACACTCAGCGGAGGCGACAATACGGCTGACGGGACATATGCCTTGCAATCGAGCACGAGCGGCTTTGGAAACACGGCGATCGGATTCAATGCCTTAAATGCGAGCACCACGGGCTCAAACAACATCGCGCTCGGCTACCTGGCAGGACAAGCCATCGTGGCAGGCAGTTCGAATATTGATATTGGGAATGTGGGTTTCTCCAGTGATGCCAACGTCATTCGCATTGGTTCGGGGCAGACGGCAACCTACCTGTCCGGCACCCTCTATGTCAACGGCATGGCTCTCACCAGTGATCGCGCGGTGAAGGAAAATTTCACGCCCATCAATCCAAAGGAAGTTTTGAGCAAAGTACTGGCCATGCCGGTCAACAAATGGCAGTACAAAACCGATGCCGTCGGCATCAACCATATCGGTCCCATGGCGCAGGACTTCCATTCCGCCTTCGGCTTGAATGGCACTGATGATAAACATATTTCTGTCGTGGATGAGGGAGGCGTCGCACTGGCGGCCATTCAAGGCCTCAACCAAAAGCTCAACGAAAAGGATACGGAAATTCAAGCACTGGAAGCGCGCCTGGAAAAATTGGAACGCCTCGTAAATGGCGGGA
>DASXFM010000362.1:0-4605 GCA_036489615.1 Verrucomicrobiia bacterium
TTTTTTCGAAAAACAGGCGTTGACAAGGCTGGTAAATCTGATTTAATGTTCAACCCTTTGCGGGAAAACTTATGTACGCAGTCCTGGAAACTGGCAGCAAACAGTATCGTGTCACCGCGGGCGACACGCTCGAAATAGAACGCCTTGATGTTGAGGCGGGTAAACCGTTCACTTTTGACCGTATCCTCATGGTTGGCGGCGATAAAGTCGTTGTGGGTGGGCCGACTGTCGCAGGCGCAAGCGTCATCGCCGACGTGGTGGAACACAAGCGCGGCGATAAAAAGCTCACGTTCAAGATGAAACGCCGCAAAGGCTATCATAAGACCATCGGCCATCGGCAGGAACTGACGGTCGTCAAAATCAAAGAGATCATCGCATAATTGTCGGGGCCGGCCAATAACCACCTCGCGAAAGAAGAATTTATGGCACATAAAAAAGGTCAAGGCAGCGTTCGCAACGGACGCGACAGCGTCAGCAAACGATTGGGCGTAAAAGCGTTCGGTGGCGAATTAGTGAGCGCCGGAAGCATTATTGTCCGCCAGCGCGGCAGCAAATTTGTCGCCGGCAAGAACGTGGGCATTGGCAGCGATTGGACCCTGTTCGCGCTCAAGACCGGCAAAGTGCAGTTCGATAAGAACGGAAGCCGGGTCAATATCGTGGCCGAGACAGCAGCGGCGAATTAAATTCCGCCGCAAAACCTTTCGAAGCGAGGCGCAAGCCTCGCTTTTTTGTTTTGCAGGAGAATAACGTTTTTGGGATACATTCTTTATATGAAACCGACTACGACGCTTGGCTCCCTACAAATCGGGGAGACTCCTTGCGTCGTCGGGACAATTACGTCGGCGGACATGCTGAAGGCTTTTGCCGCCCGCCGGAATGACCATTGCGATATTGCCGAGGTTCGGCTGGACCAGGTGGGACAAACTGAAGACTGGCTTTCCGCTTGCCGGGAAATTGAAACATCCGGAACGCCGATACTTTTGACCACGCGAGTCCGCAGTGAAGGCGGCAACTGGCCTGATGCTGACAAAGCGCGTTTATACGTAATTCGCGAGGCGCTGCGCCATTTGGCGGCGGTGGATGTGGAGTTCAAAAGCGCTTTGATGGCACAGGTGTGCGAAGAAGCCAAGGCGTTGAAGAAAGCCGCTATCGTTTCGTTCCACGATTTTGAAAAAACGCCGCCATTTGACGAATTAAAGACGATTGCAACCAAAGCGGCAAAACATGGAACTGTTGTGAAGATTTCAACCATGGTCAAAAGCAATGATGACATTGCCACGCTCCAAAAGCTTTTGGACGGCGACAGGGACGTCCCCTTGTGCGTCATTGGCATGGGCGCTTTTGGAACAAAAACGCGAGTCACTTTCCCGGCTCATGGTTCCTGCCTGACTTACGGATACCTGGACACGCCCTCGGCGCCGGGCCAGTTGTCGGCGGAAATGTTAAGCGAACAATTGCGGGTATTCTCCGCGTGAATTTTTTCACCCAGCAAACACCGATAATCATTCTTTCCGCTCCTACCCCTATTGCCCATGTTCATTGACGAAATAAAGATTTATGCGCGGGCGGGGCATGGGGGAAAAGGCTGCATCGCGTTTCTTCGCGAGGCGTATGTCGCCAAGGGCGGTCCCAGCGGCGGCAACGGCGGACGCGGTGGCAGCGTCATTTTGCAAGCCGACCACGACCTCAATAACCTGATTGCACAATATTATCGGCCGCGCCTCATCGCGCAGAACGGCGAGGCGGGCATGGGCAAAGGAATGGATGGCCACGCGGGAAAAGATTTAATCATCAAGGTCCCGTGCGGAACGCTCGTTTGGAAATTACCGGGCACGCACACTCCGGCCGAAGAAAGTGAGACTGAGGAAGAAGTCCCGATTTTCAAAACGACCGGAAGCAAACGGCCATTGATCCGGAGCGCGAGGGGTGCCTCTGCGCAGGAGATTGATTTGAGCCGCGAAACCATCGAGAAAACGTCCTCGGACGATTCTCATAAGGGCGAACTCGTGGCCGACCTGACGCAACACGGGCAGCAATTCATTTTGTCCAAAGGCGGGCGAGGCGGTCTGGGCAATCGCAATTTTGCCACCGCTGCGCGCCAAACCCCGCGCTTCGCGCAGCCCGGCGAGGCCGGCGACGAAGGAGATTATCTTTTTGAACTTCGCATCATGGCGGAAGTGGGTCTGGTGGGCTATCCAAACGCGGGAAAATCCACGCTGCTCACGGCCATTTCCAAAGCGCGCCCCAAAATCGCGCCTTATCCCTTCACGACATTGCACCCGCAGATCGGCATCCTTGAATATGAGGACTGGAAACGACTCACAATCTGCGACGTTCCCGGCCTGATTGAAGGAGCGCATATGAACGTGGGCCTGGGCCACGAGTTTCTGCGGCATATCCAACGATGCAAAATTCTTGTTCTGCTGTTGGACATGGCCGGCACCGATGCACGCACGCCGTGGGATGATTACAAAAACCTGCTCCGTGAATTGGAGCTTTATGATCCGGCCCTGGTGGAAAAACCGCGAATGGTGGTCGCTAACAAAATGGACGAAGCGATCGCCGAAAAGAATTTGAAGGAGTTTAAAAAGAAGATCAAAAAAGTCCCGGTCCTTCCGATTTCCGCCGCATTTGACGAAGGCATCGAGAAATTTAAAAAGATGATCCGCGAAGCGGTGGAAGATGTGAAAGACCCGGATTAAAAGTTGAACTCGATCTGCGCCCAAAATTTTTCTACATCTACATGCGGCGCGATGGCCAAAAATGATCCCGGTGCGGTGTCCTGGCCCTGGTAATAGGCGTATTCCAGTGTAGCCACCCAATACTTGCCGAAATTCTTGGCGGCGATGGCATCAAACTCCTGGCCGTAATTGCCACTCCCATAATCAGCGTCAAATTTGTGATAGACGAAACGCACGGGTACCTGCGTGAGAAGAGTCACCTGAGCGTATCCATAGAGGTCGCGCAAACCATCGGTTGGCGTCGTGATAAATACATTCGCCCATCCATTGAACGGATGCAGCGTGGCCAGGGGCGTGCGGAACGCGGAGCGTCCCCCTGCCGCATCCGTGTTTACACCACTGCCCAGGTCTTCATAACCCGCGCCCAGAACAAAAGGTTTAATGTTCGCCCCAGCTTCGAGGTTGTAATAGTGCGTTCCGTAACGAAGCGGGCTGCTGGCATAATCCGTTTGCCAGGCAAATTCGGCACGATAATCAAAAGCTAGCCCATCATTTACCGGCGCGTTCCCGGCAAAATAGCCACCGTAAGTGGCGCAGGAATTGGCGTCGCCAGCGGCGTTTATGAGATCCAACAAATAGGTGTAAGCCACAAAACGACCATATTTCCATCCTGAGTACGAAATGTTCACCAAATCGGAACTCGAATGATAATCCGTAAAGGAGGGAGGCAATCCACCAACATTGCCGTAGATGCGATGCACATCCCAAACATAGCTGTAGTAAAGGTCGAGATTTTTGATTGGCTCGCTTCCGACACTGGCCGCGTCGAAGGTCTGCATGTTCTGCCACCAACCGCTGTCACCGATGAATCGCTGATTATCTAGATTGATTTGTTGTATGCCCGCCTTCGCGGAAATCCAATTGGTGTAACCATATCCCAGCCACGCCTGATCCAGCCGAGTCAACGGTGGGTCCGGGACGAACGGGCGCGCACCCTGGCCGTTTGAGCCGGCGGCGTTGTAATTGTGTTCGGGGCCAAGCGCGCTGACGTTAACCCCTTCAAGCATGCCCTGAAAACCGTAAAGCAGCGCGCTGGTGTACCCGAACCGCGTGCGAACGGTCGGCGCGTATGAGTCCTTAGTGACGCCCGGCGCGCCTTCTTCGTCCACCTGTTCGTAACGCAGACGAACGTTGAGATTGAATTTTCCGTTGGCAAGCGCGTCCGGGATTTGGCCATTGAAGAATTTTTCGATGGAATTTGTTGCAGCAATCATGAAGGCGTTCGTATCCGAGGGGGAGGTTGCCGCGGCCGGTGACAAGGGGAGCAAGGCCGGTTGCGCCGTACCACCCTGCACGAAAGGCTTTTGTTGGGCGAAGGTTGAAGAGGTTGTGGCCAAAACGGTGGCACTACCGGCGAAAACGATTTTTGAATTTCTGCGTTTGTCAAATGGTCATTTCACAGGTTCTCACCATGCAGATGCAAGCCGTCGCACTGCCACGGAAATCTGGCTAAATCCTGCTTACCGTGTTAGGCTGACGTTTAATGGATACACAACAGAGCCTTTATGAGCGCATCGGCGGGGATACCGGATTGGCCCGCCTGTTAAAACACTTTTACTCGGATGTGCGGCAGCATTCGTTGCTGGCCCCGGTGTTCAACCGGGAAATCAAGGATTGGCCGGAACACCTGAAAACGATCGCATCATTTTGGGCGCGCATTACCGGCGGGCCTTCGGACTATTCCGGCCGCATGCCGGCGAAGCATTTGTACCTGGGAATCAACGCCAGCCATTTCGAGGCGTGGCTCCAATTATGGCGTTTTAATTGCGGCGCACACCTGTCGCCCAACGAGGCGCGGGAAATGATTTCCCTGGCGCAGGAAATTGGGGCAAGACTCAAAGGTATTCTCGCCTCGGCGTCTGTA
>DASXFM010000363.1:0-10235 GCA_036489615.1 Verrucomicrobiia bacterium
TGGATAAAAAATTGCGGCCTTAACGCCGTTCGTTTGCCGGTGGGCTATTGGGCGCTCGAAGCGCCCAAGCCTTATGTCGGAGCCTCTGATTTTGTGGATTTTGCGCTGGACCAGGCCAATCAAAACGGCCTCAAAGTGGTCTTGGATTTGCACGGCGCGCCCGGCAGCCAGAATGGCTGGGATCATAGCGGGCGGAGTGGTGAAATTGGATGGAATAAAAATCCCGATAATATAAAGGAAACTGTGCGGGTGCTCGCGAGTTTTGCCCAAAAATATGGCAAACACCCGGCGCTGTTCGGGATTGAATTGCTTAATGAACCGAGCGACCAGATCCCGGTGGAAACTCTCAAAGATTTTTATCAGGAGGCTTATTCCGAGATTCGCAAATACGCCGGACCGGAAGTGGCGGTCATATTTCATGATTCGTTCCGCGCCATGGCGTGGCAGAATTTTATGAAGGGGCCGGATTACGCGAATGTCATCATCGACACCCATCTCTACCAATTATTCAACCAGGATGACTCCCGGCGCTCCGCCCCGGAACAGATTGTTTTTGCATTGAACCGCAAAGCGGCGCTTGAGCAAATGCAGCAGGAAGAGCTGCCCACGTTTGTGGGTGAATGGTCGCTGGCCTTGCCCGGCAGTTCGGTCGAAGACCTGACCTCGTTTCAAGGCGATCTGTTGAATGGCGCTTATGCCGATACCCAATTACTATGCTTTGAAAATACCCGCGGCTGGTTTTTCTGGAGTTATAAGCTGGAATCTAAATCGGCTTGGAATTTCCGTTATTGTGTTGAGCGCGGCTGGCTGCCGGAACGTTTTCCGTCGTGACGTTGCGTCACTATCGTTTACTCATCTCTCCTAATGCACATGAATCTTTCCAGTGGGGCTTTTAGGTGCGGCGGCCATAAATCGGCAATGGCTGGAAGGCGTGGCCGACCTGATGTACCTTTTTGTAAGTTGAATCCTTATTGTCCGTCATATTTGCCGGAGGTTTTTTTCCGGCCTTTAGTGATTTTTTTGACTGCGATCCTTCTTTCTAATTCCGGAAGAGTTCAGGCTCAATTGATCGATGTCAATTTTACCCAGAACAGCAGTGCCAGCCAGGGCGGACCAAATCCGGGGCCAACCATGTCAGGAGCGGCGGTGTTTGGGGCAGCCGGCGACCAATGGAACGGGATCGGCGGGTCCAGTGGCAGCGGAATTCCCCTGATTTACGCCAATGGCGGCAGCTCGCCGGTATTGATGACTTTTACTTCAGGAGGTGGTTATAATGTTTACGATTATAGTGGCTCGACTCCTTTCACGGGAACTTCTTATAACGCCCTGATGGAGACGTATCTCTATAACAATGGCGTTCCTCAAACCATTACTCTTTCCGGCCTGGCTCCAAATTCGGTTTACAATCTAGTCGTTTATAATGCCGCCGATTCTGCGGCCACGGGTCGCACGACCTATTTTACGGTCAACGCCACCACCACGAGCAGCACTTGGAACGGCACTAACAATACCTTGGCCGCCGGGATTGATTACGCGAGTTTTGGCTCGGCCTTGTCCGGCAGTACCGGGAACCTCACCATTACTTTTACCGGAAACGGCAGCGCCGAGGGGGACGTTGACGGTTTTCAGATTCAAGCCGCCCCGCTTATGATTAATGCGGCCATGGCTGGCACGAACATCAACCTTTCATTTATGACCGAGTCTGGTTTCGGCTATCAGGTCCAGTACAAAACCAATTTAAGTAATGCCAATTGGATCTCTCTGGGCAGTCCTTTGAACGGCAATAATTCGGTCCAGTCCGTCGGCGATTTGGTTGCCAGCGTGGCCCGTTATTATCGCGTGCTCATGGTCACCAATCTTCCCACTTTTACCCTGTTGCACGCCAGCGGCACGAATATCGTGAATGCCAGCGGCCGGATCGTACAGTTAAGGGGCCTGAATTTGGGAGGCTGGTTTATCATGGAGCCGTGGATGTGCCCGGCGGACAGCGGCGGCCTGCCGGACACTTACAGCATTATCTCGGAACTGGACAGCCGTTTTGGCGTTGTCATTGAGCAAAATCTGATCAAGACCTACCAAACCAATTGGATTACGACGTTGGACTTAAATAATATCACCAATGCCGGCTTCAACTGTGTGCGTGTGCCGGTCTGGTGGGGGAATTTTTATTCGGTCACGAACACGACCAGCACCGGCTGGCGTTCAGATGCGTTCTCAGAACTGGATTGGGTCGTAACCAATTGTGCTGCGCGCGGTATCTATGTCGTCATTGACATGCATGGAGTCATCGGCGGCGAGAGTCTCTCTGACGACACCGGCGAAGAAAATCAAAATACTTATTGGACCAACAGCACTGAACAAAGTGAAACGGCTTATATGTGGTCGCAAATCGCTTCCCACTATAACGGCAATAGTGCAGTAGCTGGTTATGATTTGATTAATGAACCGGACAACACGCCCAGCACCCTGGCTGTTTGGAGTGCCTACAACAGTCTCTACAATACCATTCGTTCCGTGGACACGAGCCACATCATCATCATGGAAGGCACCTTTGGCAGTTGGAATTGGAGCATGCTCCCGTCACCGTCCACGTATGGCTGGACCAATATCGTTTACTCGATGCATGAGTACCAATATGGAGGTTCCGTCTCTCAGATCGAGGGCGGTTCGGACAACCAGGTGAAGGATTTTGATAATCACCTTTCCTGGAATGTTCCGGATTATATCGGTGAATGGAATGATATGGGAGCAGGAGCGGCTTGTTACGATTATTCCATTAATGATTACAACAAACCCGGCTTGAGCTGGACCATGTGGGCCTACAAAGCGACTGCCGGTTTGGTTCCCAATGGCTGGGGCTGGTATGACCCGACCAACTGGCCGACCACCCCTAACGTTTCCTCCGATTCAGCCGCCACGATCGCCGCTGATTGGAAACAGTGGAGAACCACCACTTCCTTTGAGACGAATACCTCCGTGGGATTTTAAGAGGTTCGTGGCGGATTGGCGGATATCATACCAGAATAGGGCTTTTGAGCATCATTAACCCCCTATGTGCCTCATTTTGAAGGTTTTGAATAATATTTATTTTTCAACACTATCCTTTTAAAAAAATTGAAAACCCACCCTAAAGAGGGGGGATATGGACCCATTATTCTGATAAAATCCTCTCATTCTCCTGGCAAAAGAACCTGGCTGGGAGGTTGAGTCGCGAAGTTAAACTGAACGTTAATCCTTATGAATAAAATCCTCTTAACAGTTGTCGGCTTATTGAGTGCAGCTGGACTGGCCAATGCCTCCAATATTTTCTCCTATTCGGCGACCGCTGCCCCGGGCAGTTCTCCTGACGGCGTGGATCAAAATAATAATCCGTTGAGTATCTGGACGGTAACTCTTACCCCACCCGCTGTTAGCGGCGGTGGTGAAGGAGTCTATGAAGGCGCGGCATTTTCCGGTGATCTTTCAGGGTGGGAAGAGTTTAGCTACCCCGGTTCTGGTGGTCCTGGATCCAGCGGAAGTGTTGATGCCGTTAATACATTTGCTGGTGGCGCTTTGGCCATTGGGCAAACGATTTCCCTCAACTTTGAGATGCGGGCGGTCGATAATACGCCAAATTCCCAAGTCGGCATTAGTTTGTTAAACGGCTCTGGAAATGGCATAACCTTCGGAATTTTTGGCGGAGAACCTGATGCCAGTGCTCCTTATACCGGCAACGGATATTATTATACCGACGCAGGAACTTCCTATGGAAGCGCCGGGAGCATGGGTTATCAGTATCAAAGCGAATTTAATATTGCCTTTACTGTCACGGGTGCTGGCACCTATAGCGCGGTTGCCGGTTCGGACAGTTGGAGTGGCACCTTTAACGGGTCTCTAACTGGAATAGATGTGTTCAATTACGATGCCGGCAATGCCAGCGATGTCGCCTTTAACAATCTGACCGTTGCCAGCGTTCCTGAGCCGGGCGTGTTGGGGTTGGCTTCCCTCGGTGGAGCGCTGTTACTCGGATATCGCCGCCGGAAATAGGGCTCGCAAATAAGTTTAATTCTTAAGATTGGGCTGTGCCTTGGCGGCTACGCTAACGTTAATGTAGCGGGTTGTAGCGACTTGTGTAGCGGAAATGTAGCGGGTTAAAATGCTCAAGCCCAACGATGTAGCGGATGTAGCGGCTTTTCAAACTTATATATCTTTTTGCCTACTGATGAGTGATGACCACGTCCGCGTTGGTGCCGGTGATTTGATTCAAGCCTTCAGGCGTCCTGATTTTGCAGTCTGCAAACTGGACGCCTTGCGCGTTAAAAACTCCGAAAGGTTTGTCAGCAGTGATGCTGACGTTTTTCAATAGCACATTTGTAATATTCATTTCCGGCAGACCCCAAATTAACCCCGCCCGACTTCCGGATTCCGCCGTTGCCATTATGTTGCTGAACATAAAATTACGGTAAACCGGCGTGTGATCCGTGATGGCGGCAGCGGGATACGTGGCTGCTATTTCCGGAGTAAGTTCGTTCAAATTGCGGTACTCGCGTTCTTTGGCCGTGTAAGCGGCATAAATCAAAATCGGGCAACCGACGTTGGTCATTCGCAGATTCATATAGGACAAATCGTGAACAAAACCTCCCCGCTCGCGGTCAGTCTTGATGCGGATGCCCGAATCCGTATGGTTGAACGTGCAGTCGATGACCGTGAGGTTTGAAATGCCCCCAAAGGTATGGCTGCCGATGGAGACGCCGTGGCCGGAACCATAAGTGCAGTTGGTGATCAGCACGTCCGAGGTGCCGCCGCTGCAGGTGAAGTTATCGTCACCCACGCTCACATCACAGTTTTCAACGAGGATATGTTTCCCACTCACATCGCAGGCGTCGGTGTTGTGACCGGGCGTGAGTGGATCTTCCGACGCCGGCGCGCGAATGGTCACGCCGCGTACAGTAACGTCGGAACATTTCCCGCCCAGCGCGATGTGAAACATCGGTGAATTGGAAAGGGTGACGTCCTCGATCAGGATCCGTTCGCATGATTCGAGGGCGATCATCCGTGGCCGGAATGCACCTGGCACCCGGGCAAGAGGCCACCACGGTGCGCCTTGCCCGTCAATCACGCCATTACCGCTGATCGTGACATCATGCAATTTTTCACCGCTGATAAAACTTTTCGGGTCGATGGTTTTGCCCGGATATTTATCCAGCGGCAGCATGCGCAGGAGGGCGCCGGTATTTAGATGCAGGTTGATTTGACTAGTCATGCGGATGGGCCCGCACAAAAAAATTCCTGCCGGGACTTCTACAGTTCCTCCACCGGCCACACCCGCGGTGTTGATGGCAGCTTGAAGAGATTTGGTGTTCGTTACCACGCCATCGCCAATGGCCCCGTAATTTGTGATGTCATAAATCCCGTCAGGAATCTGCGGCAAGGCCGGAGTCATATGCGTTTGCCCCTGGGCGGTCTTAATCGCTGACAGGCTGAAAATTACCAGGTTAATGGCTATGATAATGAGCCGAGGTTGAGCAGGTAACATGGTCATATAAAAGCCCGAACTCTGGTTAACGCGCAAGACAACGTTATCGAGTCTTTCGCGAATTTATAGTTTTACTTGAGTTCTTCCGGAGTCTTTGCATCACTATGCGGCAGATTTCCAGAAAGCCGAATCACATGTTGCATCGTCGAATCATAAAAGGTAGCCATGGCGGAAGTTTTCGTTTGCTCTCATGTATCTGTTCGCAATTGGTTGGGTTGCTTTTCAATTTTGTCCTGGCCATCGCACTGATTATCTCTGCGCCAGTGGTGGCAAACGCCGCTGACTCCAATCCGGATGTTGACGATCTATCTGACCAGAAGGCCATCGCAACAGGCGGCGTAGATAATCCAAAAGTAAAAACTTTGCCGGCACTGACTGCGGCAGATGCGGTGCTGCGTTTGAGTCCGGAGGAAGCGCAGCGCGGTTACCCGGTAAACATCCGGGGAGTGGTCACCTGCGTGGTTGAGGAGCATAAAGCGTTTATCGTCCAGGACGCCACTCGCGCCGTTTTTGTGGTCAATGCCTCGACGACAACGGCTTTGCCAAAGAAAGGAGAGTTGCTGGAGGTGGACGGAAAATCGGATAAAGGCACTTTTGCGCCTTTGGTTCGGGCCAGCCGGCTCAAGGATTTGGGTGCGGGGACATTGCCGGAGCCTGTGGAGCCAACCTGGGATCAACTGATGAATGGCAGCCTGGATGATCAATTGGTGGAGATCAAAGGTATCGTCGAAGAATCCTATCCGCGTCCCGCTGGCTATCCTTCGCGGTGGTCAAAGATAACGTTGCGCACCACCGGCGGCTCGCTCTGGGTGGATGTGTGGCTGGTGGGCACTAATTTCGCAAGCCTGGTAAATTACGAAGACTCAATCGTCCGCTTGCGGGGATGCCTTTTCGTCGCCTTGACGACGGATACGCATGAGTTGGAACTTGGGCATGTTCGCATGTATGTCGATTCAATCGACGTGGATCAGCCGGCGCCGGCGGATGGATTTTCCGTTTCCAAAAAGCGCGCCTCGGATTTGACACAATTTGATCCCCAGGCCAATTCGTTCCAAAGAGTCAAAGTATCCGGGCAGATTCTTTATATCATCGGGCAGGATTACTTCATGATGGATGGCACCAACGGCGTGAGGTTCACGTTGAGGCATCCGCTCGAACTGCATACCGGCGATCTGGTGGATGTGGCGGGCTATCCGGAATTGAGCGGCGCCGCGCCGCGCCTTCGCTCCGCCGTGGCCCGCAAGACGGGCCACGCACCCATGCCCAATCCGCGGAACCTTTCGCCGGATGATTTACCGAACGCGATTTGTGATTCAACGCGAGTGCGCATTGAAGGGGCGCTGATCAGCTCGCGAGTAACAACCAGCAATGAGGTTTTGGAAGTGCAGGCAGGATCCTGGAGATTTGTCGCGCGGGTGAAGCAAAAAAACAGCGCGGTTCCCCCTCCCATCGGCAGCCGCCTGGCATTGACCGGTGTCTATGCTACTCAGGGCGGTAATCTTGCGTTGGACGGTAACGCGGCTCCTTTTGATTTGTTGATCCATTCGGCATCGGACATTCACGTACTGTCAAAACCTCCCTGGTGGACGCTGAAACGTTTGTTGGTGATTGTGGGCGCGCTCGTTTGTGCTTTGGCGTTTCTGGGCTTGTGGGTAACGCAACTTCGCCGGCAGGTCGAACAACGTTCCGCCGAGCTGGCCATTCAGATTCAGGATCGGCAGCAGGTAGAACACCAACGAGCCATGGAACAGGAACGCGCGCGGATTGCGCAGGACCTGCACGATGAATTGGGCTCGGGCATCACTGAAATCAGCATGCTGGCCACGGTGGCCGGTTCGGTGAACAGCCCGCACGGCCATCTTCAGGAGATTGGTGGTCGCGCGCAGCAAATGGTCACGTCCCTCGACGAGATTGTCTGGGCCATGAACCCGAAGCATGATTCTCTGTCGTCACTGGTCAGTTATTCCTGCTTGTATGCAGATAGACTTTTAAAATTGGCGAATATCACCTGCCAATTAAAAGGGGCCGTGAATTTGCCTGATCGTGCCATGTCTTCCGTCCATCGGCATGAATTTTTCCTGGCCTTCAAAGAAGCCATTACCAATGTAATCCATCATTCCGGCGCCACCGAAGTCCGCCTGGCCGTGCGGCAAATCGGTGACCGCTTGCGCCTGTCCATCACCGATAACGGGCACGGATTGCCTTCCGATGCTTCTGCGCGGGGCGGGGACGGCCTGATGAACATGCGTACGCGCCTGAAAAAAATGGGCGGACGTTTTGCCATCTCCAGCCGGCATGAACGTGGGACCATTATTCGATTTTACATGCCCTTGAATTAAAAAATTATGATTCGGGTAGCCATTGTCGAAGACAACCGGACTATTCGGGAAAGCCTGGCGCACTATGTGCAAACGGACCCGGAATGCCAGTGCGTTTTCGTCTGCGGCACCGCGGAAGAAGCGTTGGCGGACATTCCAAAACATCAACCGGAAGTTGTGTTGATGGATATTCAATTGCCGAAGCTGTCGGGAATAGATTGTACCGCCCAGCTTAAAAAATTATTGCCCGCCCTCCAGATCATCATGGTCACGGTGTACGAAGATACTGACCGGATTTCCGCAGCCTTGCGCGCGGGGGCTTGTGGCTATCTGCTCAAACGTTCCACCCCCGCGGAAATTGTTGCTGCCATTCGTGAAGCCCGGATGGGCGGGGTGCCGATGCCTCGCGAAATTGCGCGCAAGGTCATCGCATCGTTTCAGCAGCCACACGCCGTTGCGACCGAAATTGATGAACTCAGGCCCAGCGAACTCAAAATCCTCGAACTACTCGCCATAGGGCTGGCGAATAAGGAAATCGCGGATCGATTGAGTTTGAGTCCCGGGACCGTGCGATGGCATCTGGAAAATATTTACGGCAAACTGCATGTTCACTCGCGAACCGAAGCTGTGCTGAAATTCCGCTCTACGAAATCCGCCTAAACGGCTTCCGCAGGAACGTTCTCCCCGGCTGCAATAGCTTCCTGTCAAAGCCCTGACGTTTGTCAGGCTAGGCTGAATTCGAAACTCAGCTATAGTAACCGGATAGCAATCACCCAAACCGGCTCAAAAACCATGTTTATCAAGCAAGCTGTCTTCTGCTTTGTCCATTTGCAACCCGTGAAATTTTTTATGAAACGATCTATTTCCCATCCTGGCGTTGGTTCTATTTTGGTGATTTTCCTGCTATTGTTTGGCTCCTCACTGGCGGTTTTTGGACAGCTCCAATGGAGTTCTTACGATGCTACCGGCAACCTTATCACGGCTAATGTCGCTTCCGGCGGCGATTTGGCTTCCGGCACCAGTGTGACCTTTACGATTCCTGCCAATACGCAGTTATCGTTTGTGACGAAGAGTTTTACGCCCTTCAGTCTGGCGAACGCGAGTGTCAATAAGATCGTAACGTTCAATGTTTCAGCTTCCGGAGGTTTCGGCGGGGTTGCGCTGCGCACCATGGGGTGGGGACTTTTCAATTCCGCCGGGACCGCCGGCCTTGGTGATGACGTGGGATATTACGGCCTGTGGAATGGAGCAGGTCCCTATCTTGAGCCTTATTCGCATGCTGCCGGATTGGCTAATTTATTTTCCGGCACCAAGCTGGGGCAGGGCACGGCCAACAGCGGAACCCCCAGCAATGGCGTCACCTATACCAACCAAATCCAATTGGATATGAACTCCACTGCATCCGGCATCAGCCTTGGCACGAGCAGCTCCACTTTGGCCGCCGCCGGTGTGGCGATGAATGGGCCCAGTGTGACTGAACGGATTTATACCAATCCGGTTCAACCTTTGCTCGGCAATGTTAACACGTTCGACGAGTTCGCTTTCATGTTTACCAACACAACGGCCGGCCCGGTCACGATTACCTTGAGCGCTATTGCCTTGGGCAACTCCCTGACCTGGGATGCCAGCAAAGCGAATCCTACCGCGCCCACCGACGGCTCCGGGTTTTGGTCAGTAACCAACTCTTCTTGGTCGAGCGGTGGTAGCGATAGCGTCTGGTCTCCGGGTTATAATGCCGTCATCGGTTCGGGCAATGGCGCTGCCGGTACGATCACAATCAGCGATGCGGCGGGCGTGACCGTCTCGAATATCACTTTCAATGCGGCAGGGAGCGGCAATTATAATATCACCGGTTCTACTGTGAATTTGGCGGGCACTCCGAACCTCACCGTGGCCAGTGGCGTTACCGCCACCAATAGTTCTCAATTGACGGGTACGGGCTTCACGAAGCAAGGTGCCGGCACGCTGATATTGTCGCCAACCGTAGCTGCCGCCAACGTCGGTTTGACCACCGTTAACGCCGGTACGCTCTACCTGCAAGGTTCGGCGGTTCTTGATTTGAATGACAGTGTGACCGTGAATCCCGGCGCGACTCTTTTGCCCGGCGCTGGTGTCAGCATCAATACATCGAAAACGCTCACCATCAACGGCGGGGCCGTGACCAACGAGGGCGCAGCGACCGAGACCCACAACCTGATCGTTTTTAACAATAATGGGATCCTGGCTTTTGGCCCGGCTACGTCAGGCCAAATTGTCGCCACCAACTACGATTTTCGTAGTGGCTTCGAAGCCTTCCCCAAATTCGGTGCGGGCCAGTCCACCAATTTCGCCGTTAAATCTACCCCCGGCACCATGGTGGTCCAAAGCCGCCCGAACAATACGGGTTTACAAGGCCTTATCCT
>DASXFM010000371.1:0-8614 GCA_036489615.1 Verrucomicrobiia bacterium
GCCGCCTTTGAGGCGGGCAGGTGAGACGGCTGCGTTTGGGTTGCGGATGAATGCCGGCTGGCCGTTTGAAGAATTTCGCCGTGTGACTGAATTCGATTTGCGGAAAGAATGGAACTCTGAAATGGAAGAATTGGTCCAAAAAAATTGGGCCGCGCGGAATGAAAAGCGGTTTCAACTAACACCAAAAGGTCTACGGTTTGCGGACACTGCCGCCGAAATGTTTCTGCGGTAACAATGTGACCGCTTTTCCGGGCGACAGTTTCGCGATCAGATGCCTATTTCCACTAATTTAATTGTCCATCAACCCGCCGGGCTCACGTGAGCTTGTCTCCCTCGAGGCCGCCTGCAAAATCCTTCCCTTTGTCGCTGGGTGTGCGTTTGCCGCAGAGAAATCCCAGGGTGACAAATGCCGTCGCCAAGGCGATGCCGCCACAGATTAAGTAGGGCAGGGCGGGGTGGACAAAAAACAAGCTGCCTGCGAAGATCGGACCAAGGATTCGCGCCAACGCCCCAAAACTTTGCGCCACGCCAAGGTTTGCGCCTTGTTCATCCGGTGAAGAATTCAGCGAAATCATCCCAAAAACTGGTGGACGATTGAGTCCCGAGCCGATTGCCAATAATGCCAGGACGATCAAGATGCCAGGCAACTCTTTTGCAAACGGCAAACCGGCCAGCCCGGCTGCGAAAACCAGCAGGCTCACAAAAATCAAGTTTGGTTCGCCAAATTTCTTTACCAGCCGGCCAATGACCCCCTGCACCAGCGCCGCGATGACGCCTGCGTACGTGAAGAAATAGCCGATACGATTGGCCATATTTGTTTCGTTCGCCGCAAATCGATCTTTCGCCAGGAGGGGAAACGTGGATTCAAAGCAGGTAAAACAAAACGTCGCCAGGAAAAAGATGGTAATCAGCAGACCCATGCGGGGCTGCGCCAGCGTGTGGCCCCATTGCGCAAATTTCGGCCGCGCCACGGCCTTGCCGGTGCCGGGCTTTCGGCTCTCACCAAGAATCAGGCAGCCCAGAACGAAATTCCCCATGCAGAAGCCCGATGCAACCCAACCGGGCGCCTGCCGGCTATGCAGAAAGTCGATCGAGAATGCGCCAATCGCAGGGCCGAAAATAAATCCCAGGCCGAACGCCATCCCGATCAAACCCATTCGAGCCGAGCGCTTTTCCGGCGGTGAAATGTCGGCGATGTATGCCGATGCCACCGATAGATTTGCGCCGCAAACGCCCGCGAAAATTCGGGACACCAGCAACCAAACCAGGCCCGTCGTTCCCCCCATGCCGGACGCAAAACCGAAGAGAGCGTAAGAACCCGCCGCGCCCAGGTTGCTGATAAGCATTACTGGACGGCGGCCAATCCGGTCCGAAAGCCGTCCCCAGGCCGGCGCAAAGAGAAATTGCATGAGTGAGAACGACGCAATGATCCCCCCAATAACGAGGCCCTTTGCCGAGAAGCCCGGCTGAAAATTGGCTTCCGCGTATCCCGGCAAAAGCGGCAGCACAATGCCAAAACCCACGAGGTCAATAAAGACTGACAAAAAAATCACCAACAATGACGGCTTACGATTCACAATGAACGTGGAGTTTAGCGTGATTGTCGGGAATTTAAAATTGAAAATTAAATTGGCGGGTTCATGGCTTCGATATGCAATTTGGGGTGGTCGAAACTCCTCATGAAAGCATCCGCGCACTCATAACTTGTCACTTATCACGTGTCATTCTAATCTATCGGCCTCATGGAAATTACGATTAAGCCTGTCAGACCTGAAGACATTGAGGATATGCTGGAAATGATTAAGGAATTGGCCCGCTTCGAGCGTTTGGAACGTGAAGTGGCCGCTACGAGTGAGTTATTGAACCGCGCCTTTTTTGCGCCGCAACCCGCCGCGGGCGCGCTCTTTGCCCGCTTTGACGGAGAAGCGGCGGGATACGCCATTTATTTTTTCACTTTTTCCAGTTTCCTGGCCCGCGCCGGAATCTGGTTGGAAGATATTTACGTAAAACCAAAATTTCGCAAACGTGGCCTGGGTCGGGAATTAATCGAAGCTGTCGCCAAAGTGGGCGTCGAACGCGGATGCGGACGGTACGAATGGATCGCGCTCAACTGGAATGAACGGGCGCTGGACTTTTATCAGACGATCGGCGCGCGCGCCATGAAGGAGTGGGTCTTTCATCGTATGAACCCCGCGGAATTGAAACGGCTGGGGGAAAGGTGAGAATGTTGAATTGTTAAAACGTTGAAACGGGCCTACGTGGCCGACCGATAATCGAGAAAGGGCTTCGGAGGGTTTTTCCTTTTTTCTTCCCAATCTGGCCGATTTCATGGATTATCCTGCGACATTTTATGTTTACCGGCACTTATACTGCAATCGTAACGCCGTTCAAAAACGGCAAAATAGATGACGCCGCCTTCGAACGCCACATTGAGTTTCAGATCAAGGGCGGAGTCGATGGCATCGTTCCGGCTGGCACAACTGGCGAATCCTCCACATTGGGTTATCAGGAAAACATTGATGTCATCGCCCGCGCCGTCAAATTTGCGCGCGGCAAGATTAAGGTCATCGCCGGAACCGGGGCGAATTCCACTGCCGAGGCGACGTATTTAACACGGGCCGCGGAAGAAGTCGGCGCCGATGCGTCCCTCCAGGTAGCCCCTTATTACAACCGGCCAACCCAGGAAGGTTTGTATCAGCATTTCAAGGCTGTAGCGCGGGTGACGAACCTCCCAATCATCCTCTACAACATCCCCGGACGATGTGCCGTGGAAATCACCGTGGATACGGTCAAACGCCTGAGGGATAGCTGCAAAAACATAATTGGCATCAAAGAATCCGGCGGCAGCTGTGACCGGGTTTCGCAATTGCGCGCGGCGCTGGGTTGGGAATTCGTCATTTTGAGCGGGGACGACTCGCTCACATTGCCATTCATGGCTGTGGGCGCAGAAGGCGTTGTCAGCGTGGCATCCAATATTATTCCTCGTGAGATTTCGCAAATGGTAAAGCTGTTCCGGGCCGGCAAATCCGCCGCAGCCCTGCGGATTCATGAAAAATATTTTCCGTTGGTCAAAGATTTGTTCATCGAAACCAACCCGATTCCTGTCAAAGCAGCGTTGGCAATGATGAAATTTATTTCCGAGGAATATCGCCTGCCGCTCGTACCAATGGACCCTGATCACCGTAATACTTTGCGCGCCACGTTGAAACGGTCCGGCGTCTTGAAATAATCCAATGACCAAAGCCATCATCATGGGCGCCGGCGGACGAATGGGCCGGGCACTAGCCGCGTGCTCGAAAAACGTTCCAGACCTGGAAATCGTCGCGCAACTGGGCCGTGGTGATGCCTTGGGCGACGTTATTTCCAAAACGGATGCCGTCGTTGATTTTAGCGTCCACACCGCCACTCCGGAAATCGCCCGACTGTGCGCAATGAACAAGAAGGCCATCGTCATCGGGACGACGGGACATTCTGAGATGGAAAAAAAAGCAATCAGCGGCTGCGAATCAGCTGTTCCGATGGTTTGGACTTCCAATTTTTCAACCGGCGTCAATACGCTGTTTTGGCTGGCGGGTAAAGCGGCCGAAATCCTGGGGCCGGATTACGACCTGGAAATCCTGGACATGCACCATCGAATGAAGAAGGACGCCCCCAGTGGAACTGCCAAAACGCTCGCGGAAATCCTGGCCGGTGTCCGCAAATTGCAATTGGACGCAGCGGCACGCCATGGGCGCGTGGGCATCGTCGGCGAACGAACGCCGTCTGAAATCGGAATTCATTCCATTCGCGGCGGCGACGTCGTCGGCGATCACACCGTCATTTTCGCCAACATGGGCGAGCGCCTCGAACTCACCCACAAAGCCTCCAGCCGTGAGACATTCGCAAACGGTGCGCTGCGCGCCGCCCTCTGGGTCGTCAGGCAGAAGCCCGGCATTTACGATATGCAGCATGTGCTCGGATTGAAATGACGGCGGGATGAAAGCCGCAAGCTTCAACTTGCAATCCGAATTGGCCATTGTCGCCCTCGGTTCCAACTTGGGCGACTCCCGCAAGATCGTTTTAGACGCCATGGCGCGGCTTCAGATATTTTCCGATAAACCGCTTTTGAGATCTTCGATTTGGCAAACATCGCCAGTGAATTGCCCTCCGGATTCGCCGAAATTCGTGAACGCGGTCGTTGGCCTGGTTCCAAGGCGAAGGGAAACTCCGGAATCACTACTGGAAAAATTGAAGTGCCTGGAAAAGGAATTCGGCAGGGCGCCAAAAAAGATATTAAACGAACCGCGCGCGCTGGATTTGGATTTGATCGCTTTTGGACACGAGATGCGCCAGGCGGCGGATTTAGTTTTGCCGCATCCGCGCGCGCATCTGCGAAAATTTGTCCTGAAGCCGCTGAATGAAATTGCGCCGGATTTGATTTTGGCGGGGCGAGAGATGGCTGTTTCAGAGCTATTGGCCGGCCTGTCGTCAAGCGAAGCTGTTTTTAAGCTTTGATTGCCGGCGTCTTTCCAAAAATCCTTTCATATTCCAGCATTACATATCGATCCGTCATTCCCGCGATGTAATCACAGACGGCACGGCGCAGGCCGGTCTTCTTAAGGCGCTTTTGCGCGCCTTCGCCAATGTCATCGGGATGTTTCAGAAAATAATGGAAAAGTTCTTCGAGCATTTTCACGGCACGCATATTCGGCTGATGGACCACAGGATTAAAATAGAGGTTTTTATAGAGATAATCCCTTAACTCCAGGTTCAACTTGCGACGATCCGGACTATGCTGAATCAGGGCCTTCGGAAAACGCCTAACATCATCCGCTGAATTCACCTTTGCGGTTCGGAAGAGTAATTCGCTGGTTTCAACGACGTCGCGAATCTGCATATCAATGACCGTTCGAATGATAAAATATCGCCGGCATTCATCAGGTAAATCCCCGTGTTCCTTTTTCACCAGTCGCGCCGCCTGGGCGAAAATGCGGACGTTTTTGATTAGATGCGATTCCGAGAGCAATCCGGAATCGAGCCCGTCATCCAGGTCGTGGCTGTAGTACGTAATCTCATCCGCGAGGTTGGCGATTTGTGCCTCGAGGGATGAATTCTTTGTCTCGAAGCCCTTATGCTTGTCCGGGTGATCGTAGGAAGTATAGTGTTTCGCCAGGCCTTCACGAACTTCCCACGAAAGATTCAGGCCCGGAAAATTTGGATATTTTTGTTCCAGTAACTCGACGATGCGCAGGCTGTGCTGGTTGTGTTCGAAGCCGCCATGTCCTTTCATCAGCCTTGCCAAAATCGTTTCGCCTTTATGACCGAACGGCGAATGCCCCAGATCGTGCGCCAGGGCGATGGTTTCCGCGAGGTCGGTATTTAGTTTAAGCGCGCTGGCGATGTTGCGCGAAATCGCGGCGACTTCGATCGTGTGGGTCAATCGGGTCCGAAGGTGGTCGCCGGATCCATTGAGAAAGACCTGCGTCTTGTATTCCAGCCGGCGAAAAGCCCGCGAATGAATGACCCGGTCGCGGTCACGCTGGTAGTGGGTCCGCCACGTGGGAGGCGATTCGGGGAATTCGCGTCCGCGCGTTTCGGCGCTTAACTGCGCGTAAGGAGCAAGGACCTGGCGTTCGATTTCTTCAAGTTCCTCTCGGGTTCGAGGCATTAGATTATTAAAGAGGAAACATGCAAACTGCGAAAGTGAAATCGTGCCCTTATCTGCTCGTTGAAACGTTAAAAGGTTGAATCGTTGAAACGATGTGCTTCGTTTGGTTCTCTGTAATTTCCCGGGAAGCCAGTCCTTGCCAGCCGATTTAGAAATCGGCGATACGGCAGGTTTGGAAACCTGCGGTGCGTCACGGCCGCCGGGCATCTTTTCGAGGTTTTGAACCTGGAAACTTCCGGCCAAAAGTTATACTTCAATTCGCCAGCAGTTCCTGAACGGAAATTCCGCGCAGGGCAAATAATCGCCGGATCGTTTCTTCGATTAAATTATTTGGGCAACTGGCCCCCGCTGTGACTCCCACGGTTATTTTACCTGCCGGCAGCCAGTCGCGCGTTTCCACCTCCGCGCGAATGTGCTGGTTGTAGTGCCGGATCAGGTTGCCCGATTCCATCTTGGCCGCGTTTTTGATAAAATACGTCGGCAATTTTGCCTCGCCCATCTCCGCCAGGTGGGAGGTATTGGACGAATTGTAGCCGCCCACGACAATGAGCAGGTTCATGGGCTCCTGCAAAAGCTTTTCCAGCGCGTCTTGCCGGTCCTGGGTCGCGCCACAGATCGTGTCGAAAAAGCGGAAGTGGCGGTCAATTTCGGCTTCGCCGTATTTTTTGATCATTGCCGCTTTGAACCGGCGTTGCACTTCCTCGGTTTCGCCGCGCAGCATCGTGGTTTGATTGGCCACGCCAATGGCGCGCAAATGCTGGTCCGGATCAAAACCGTCCGAATACGCGCCTTTAAATTTTTCGAGAAACACGGCCTTGTCTCCGCCGTTCAAAATGTAGTCACATACGTAATCGGTCTCGGCGAGGTTGAAGACCACCAGATAATGGCCACTACCGTAGGCGCGGGCCTGGGACGTCGTGGCTTTGGTTTCCTCGTGTTTTGCTTTGCCGTGAATGATGCTCGTGACGCTTTCCTGTGAATATTGGCGCACGCGTTTCCAAACGCTCATCACGTCGCCGCAGGTCGTGTCCACCAGGTTGCAGCCTTTGGCTTCCAGCTTTTTCCGGGTGCCGACTTCGGCGCCAAACGCCGGAATAATCACCACGTCATCCGCCTGGAGCTTTTCCAATTCCGCGTCCGTGGGCTTGGGCGAAATGATTTGGATGCCCATGTTGCGAATCTGGTCGTTGACTTCAGGATTATGAATGATTTCGCCCAGCAGATAGATGGGCTTGGGTGGCGGGAAATATTTTCGCGCGGCGTATGCCAGGTCAATGGCCCGTTCAACGCCATAGCAAAAGCCGAATTCCTTGGCCAGTTTGACCGCCAAAGCGCCGGATGAAATCACACCCCCATTGGCGCGAATACGCTCGACCAGTTCACTGCGGTAATGCGAAAGCACCTGCTTCTGGACCGCCTCCAATATATCCGGACGGCGAAGATTGATTTTTTTTGGCCCTGGCGGCCCATCAGTTGACATGGCGGAAATAATGTAGCAGCGGGTATTTGAATCGTAAAGGCAGTTTCATAGATCGAACAGATCAAGCCAATCCCGCGGGAGAGAAACGCAGAATATCTCAACCGCGAATTAGTCAGAGCGGACTCACGTCCGCTGCTACGCACAGGAGAGAGGATTTATGGCAAATCGGCGATTCGGGCGCTCAATGGCTATCCTTTCTCGATGCATGCGTAGGCGTTGTGATTGTGGATGCTTTCGTAGTTTTCGGCCTCGACTTTATACCATGTCACTCTTGAATCGGCGTTCAATTTAACAGCAACGTTTCGCACCATGTCCTCCACAAAAACCGGATTTTCGTAGGCCCGCTCGGTTACGGCCTTTTCGTCCTGGCGCTTGAGCAAGGCGTAAAGTTCCGAACTGGCTGAGCTTTCAATCACGGTTATCAAGTCTTCGATCCAAACAATTTCACGTGAACGAATTTGCACCGTGACTTCGCCCCGCTGGTTGTGCGCGCCGTATTTGGCGATAGCCTTGGAGCAGGGGCAGAGGGTCGTCACATTCGCTTTTACGGTCAGGACAAAATCGTGTTCGCCGTTTCTCGCCGTCGCGTCAAAACGCGCGACATAATCCATCAAGCTTTCCTGTTTCGATACGGGCGATTTTTTGGACATGAAATACGGAAATTCAATTTCCAGGTGCGCGGTGGCGGCATTCAATTTTTTCTGCATTGCGTGCAGGATTTCGTTAATGTTTTGCACGTGGATGGCGCCGCCGTGAGCATTCAGGACCTCGATAAAGCGGCTCATGTGGGTGCCCTTGAAATGATGAGGGAGGTCAACGAACATGCCGATCGTGGCAATCGTATTCTGGAAAGTACGGGTTTTGTCCCGCACCTGAATGGGGAATCGCAATCCGCGCACCCCGACTTTGTCGATGCGCAATTTCCGAAAGTCGCGCTCGTTTTGTTTATCGTGCAATCCGTAAGCCGCCAGTCTGTTGCCTCTTTTTAGCACGCCTGTAGTGATGCTGTTCTTTGGCATAGAACAACATTAGCAGGCGTACGCAAATTGGCAAATCCCGGCTTTTGGATTTGGAGTGCGATGTGGCGATTTAGGGGGCGATTGCAGGAGGATGGGCAATTTGCGAATTAGTTAAAACGGACTCAAGTCCGGGACTCAAGTCCGCTGCTATGCAAAATGAGGAATCCAAGAATTCTTGCAAAGGCCATTCGCCTTTTGTTTAATCTGTCTGTGCTCAATCAACAAACTTTGAATCGTCCGGTTGAGTTTTCCGGGATCGGACTTCACAGCGGAAATCGCGTCAACATGACGATTTTGCCGGCGCCGGCAAACACCGGCGTCCGTTTTCGCCGCATTGACCTGGAAGGCCGGCCAGAAATTGAAGCACGGGTTGAAAATGTTTTGGAGACCAATCGATCGACGACGCTGGCCAAAGGCAACGTCAAAGTCCACACCGTTGAGCACGTTCTGGCGGCCCTGTCCGGATTC
>DASXFM010000224.1:0-4538 GCA_036489615.1 Verrucomicrobiia bacterium
ACGCGCCGTATCCTGAAGCAGATTATTTGCGACGAAGACGTTGGTCCCGCCGTAAATTCCGATGCCCTTTCCGCCCCACGCGGCCACAGCCGTATTATTGACGTACGTGATGTTGCTCATCATCGTGTAATAATTGGTCGTCGTGCCGTACATGTTGACGTGCACGGAATTAATCGCCATGGCATCATCGCCCGTTCCCCGGACGAAATTGTTGGAATAGACCAAATTCATTCCCAGCCCATTATCGCTTTGCACGTTGTTGAAATTGCCGCCGTCAGCCCAGGTACTCAACGTCCGGCAATTTTCCGCGATGCCATTCACACCCGCGCACCAGAAGGACGAAGTGGTGTGCTGAATCCAGACGTTGTTGACGATCCAGTTCGTTCCGCTGAAATCGATCGCACCGTCATTGTTGGCCCCATCCCGGCTCCATGAATTGCAGTCGAGCAGGACATTGGAAAGCGTGCACGAAACCGCGTTGATGATATTGCCGACGCCGATGTTATTGCCCGGAGCCGTCACCCGAAAAATCGTGCTGTACCACATCCCCGCCCCAGCGATGGTTATCCCCGTGGGGTTCAAGCCGCCGTTGATGGCACTGATATAATAAGTGCCCGGCGGAATCCACGCGATTTTTCCCTGCAACCGGGCAGCATTGAAACAACTGCTAAAGGCCGAGGTGTTATCGAAACTCGGATTATTCGATAACGCGCCGTAGCTGGAGATGGAAAGGGAATTAGCCGGCTGACTCAATGGCCCGGGCGGATTTTCCAAATCAACGACATCGATGTCATAGAACGCGGCGGTGTTTGATGAATCCATTTGAAAGCGGATCGTTTGCCCGGGCGTGATCGCCGCGCCCGTCACGGGGGCGTGCGTATCATTCCAAAAATAACGGGCATCGCCATCGGCAGGGTTCTTGTCCGATTGACCATTGTAGTTGGTACCTTCGTAGCAATAATTCTGTTTCGAATTGACGCTAAAGGCCTGTCGAAACGCGCCATTCACATAGAGGTCGATCGTGTTGCTGATACCTCCTCCCGTCGGCGCATCCGGGATACAAGATCGCAGGTTGATGGCCGCGATGTTCTGTCCAGTATTGTTCGTCCACTGGACATACTGGCCGGTTGAAGCCAGGGCCATAAACGCGTGTCCCGAGGCCTCAAGCTCGGGACTTGAGTACGGAGAGGTCGGTGGATTTGTCAGATAATAAATCGTCGCGCCATTTCCGGCGAACCCACTCTCTCCTTCATAACTAACGAACGGTGTATTGGCGCCCATGGAAGCTCGGACTTCATTGAGAGATCCTAGTGTTAGAAGCATGGCCATCAAGCAGACAAACTTACGGAGATTTATTTTTAGGCAGGTCATGTCCATAGTCACTATTTCGGTGGATTTTGACGTTTCAAGCCGATTACGGGACAGCGCCTAAGTGGATGTTGCGATGGCTGGTTAAATACGATAGCCGCAATCATAACCCATTTTCCTTCCAAACGTTATCCCCGAAAGCGGGGATGGCATTCAAAAAATCTTGCGATTGCGGGAGTTAAGAAGGATGGAAAGAAGCCATTATTTTCCAAAGAGGAAAGTCTATTTCTCAATCACGGCGGGTTTGATGAGCAGACGCAAATGGACTGTAGTTCCCCTGACCGGCTCGCTCTCAATCGAACTGCTTCCGCCAATGCCTTCCAATCGCAGCTTGATATTTTTCAATCCATTACCCGCCGCGTTATCCGCGGGCTTGAAACCGCAGCCGTTATCCTGGATAGAAATGTGCAGGAGCATTTTTTTGAAAGTGATGCGGGCCACCACTTCCGTGGCCCTGGCGTGCTTGATCACATTGTTCAGGGACTCTTTGACCGCCAGCGTGATGTTGTGCCGGATTTGACTCGATACCTGGATATCTTTCGGCAAATCCTGGATGTCCAGGCGGCAGCCCAATTGTGATTGCTCGCACAACTGGTTCAACATCTGGCACAGGTAATTGCCAAGGGCATCGAGATTGTCATTCTCCGGATTGACCGCCCAAACGGTTTCGTAGAGCGCCGAGATCAGGTCGCGGGACATTTTGGAAATCTGGTTGAAGTCCGAACGGGCCTTCTCCGGCAATGACTGGTTGCTGTGGGCCATCGCGCTCAACAACGAAATCTGCGTCACGCGCGCGCCTAGATCGTCATGGATGTCGTGGGCGATGCGCAGCCGCTCCTGTTCCAGCGCCCGCTGGTTCCGGAGATGCAACATTTCTTCCTTAGTTCGTTGCCAGACGATATAGCGCCCGATGGCCATGATGATGAGAACGACAATCAGCCCGATGGCGCCCGAGAACCAGGGCTTTTTCCAAAAAGGCTTCAGCACTACGACAGCCAGTTGCGATTCTACTCCGGTCGGAACTCCCACCGCCGTCGTTTCCTCGATGTGAAACTGATACGATCCCGACGGCAAAGAGCTATAGTAAGCCACTCCCTCGCCTCCCATGCCGATGCTGTACATCTCGTTCCATTCAACGACCAGATGATCGCTAGGCAAAACTTTGGGAGCGAATTCCATGATATTATGCCATTCAGCGTGGCTGAAGGGATCGTTGTCCAAAATGGCGAACGCCGTGGTAGCCGGATCTTTGCCTACCTCCACGATTTTGGCCATGCTGGGATGAAGGCCATCATGAATCCATCCTTCGGGCTGATAATTTTCCGGATACTCCCTTTGGGCGGAATCAAACGGAGAACGCAGCAGGACTTCCGGCACGCCGTTCGTATGGACCCGGGACACCTGTAAATTATCAACGACATAGAGGCCCACGGTGGAGGGACCGCCCGCTGACGAGATGACGATGAAAATGCGCGAGGCCATGGGCGGGACGACGACCGTCTCCCGGCGGTGCGTCAGCAAAGATGTTTTCAAACTGCCATCCCAGCCGGGGCTATCGCCGCTGACCGTAAAGATGCTTTGGTTCACCTGGTCTCCGGCGTCATTGTAAAAACGAACCGTCAGATTCATCTCCCCGCCTACCTGTTGCCAGGCGGTGTCAAAACCGTCCATCTTATATCGCAACCGGATGGGGGCATGGCCGGTGTTTCCCGTCGGCCCGAAATTAAAGGAGATCGTTTTGGGAAAAAGTCCGAGGTCAGCTTTGCCTCCGGTTAGGGGAATCGGTTTGCCGTCAACGACCACGGCCTGGACATCCAGCGAGTTCACCGCAGAGCTACTACTCGAATTGTCGGCGAACAGAAAAAAGCCAGCTTGCAGGATTAAGAGCGCCAGGATGGACGTTTTAATGCGTTTCATTCGGTATCAATTAAATCCGGGCTGGAAAATCTTCCAGCGCCACCAGAGGGATATCGCCGACAAACTGGGTTCTTTGCCGCAATTTTGCAACTTCATTCGCGGTCTGCGAAAAGCTTTTGAAAGCGGCAAAAATCATCGTAATGAACAGGCATCAGGGCGACCGGACGCGATAGAAACGCGACGGATGACTGGCCCATTGGGAATCGCTGAAATAGGATGTTCCACTCACGATGCCACCGTTAGCGATGATGTTCGTCGCCAGCGACGCCCAGGCCGGATTATTTATGTCGGTGGCCGTGTCAACGACATAAGGCCAGTTCGCGCCGCCAACGTCGAATCCGAACTGGTTGGATTTCAAACCAAAGTTCGTGTCATTTTGTATCTGTGCATTCCATGGCGGAAGCGGCAGAGGTATGAACGATACATAATCGGGATTAACGCCTCCATTGCCACCCGTGAAGAGAACAATATTCGTTGTCCCGGGCCCCAGTGGAATAGCCAGGGTGGAATCCCCCGCATAAGAACTCCATCCACCCGTGTTGAGAGTATTGATGTAGGAATAATCCTGGCCATTGACGGTTATTAATAATTTAGATCCATCCCCTTGCACCGCAAAATTAACATCCATGAGATTCAAACCTCCGCTGGGTCCGCCGTCCACATGGCTTAACTCAAAAAAAGTGTTGGTTGAAACATGCATATCCTGCACGCACCAGCCGTCAAAGGCCGCCCCATCCCTGGCAAAGACCGAACCGCTTCCAACCGTGCCGTTCGTGACCGCATAAATAATGGTATTGGTGGCGGCTATCGGCGCCGGACCATTGGCTGGCGGCCCGTTCGTCGTCTGGACCACCGTCAGGATGTTGCCATTCGCATCAAAATTCAGCAGGTCTACACAAATGTCGCGCAGGCACCCGTTATTCGAGAGTACCTGGTTATGATAGAATTGATACCACTGGCCGTGATATTCCACCACCGAACCCTGGCTGGTGCTGCAACCCGTGGAAAATAAATAAACGCCCTTCGATGTCCATGGTCCCATCACGTTCGTAGAAACTGCATATTCGAGCTCATTATAGTTGGCGTTATTGTCGGCATAGGTCAGGTAGTACAAATTGTTCCGTTTGAATATCCAGGTGCCCTCATGAAAATTGCTCAAGTTCGTCACGGACTGGACGGCTCCATTGATTGAAACCATGTCGCGATTCAGTTTGGCCACCGCGCAATTTCCGCCTCCGCCGTAAAACACATAC
>DASXFM010000228.1:0-8608 GCA_036489615.1 Verrucomicrobiia bacterium
CGCCGCATTGACCTGGAAGGCCGGCCAGAAATTGAAGCACGGGTTGAAAATGTTTTGGAGACCAATCGATCGACGACGCTGGCCAAAGGCAACGTCAAAGTCCACACCGTTGAGCACGTTCTGGCGGCCCTGTCCGGATTCGGAATTGATAATGCGATCATTGAATTGGATTCAAACGAACCGCCGATCGCCGATGGCAGTTCGCGGGAATTTTCAAAATTGATCCAGGGGGCGGGCATCGCTCCACAGGCCGAGAAACGGGACATCTTCACTCCATCCGAGCTGATTGAATTGGAATCCGGCGAGACCGTAATGACGCTGCTTCCCGACGACGGCTTTAAGATCACCTGCACCAGCGCGGACAGGAACGGCCGGTTCACCCAATTTTTCAGCGTGGAACTGACTCCAAAAACCTGGGAGCGGGAATTATCGCATGCGCGAACATTTTGCTTTTTCGAAGAGATCGAGCAACTCATCAAGAATAATCTGATCAAGGGCGGCTGCCTCGAAAACGCAATTGTGATTCGCGAAGATGCCGTCCTGACCACCGAGCCGTTGCGCTACCCGGAAGAATTTGTCCGTCACAAGATGCTCGATATTATCGGAGACCTGTCACTGGTCGGCAAACCGATTCGCGGGCATCTCATTGCCATCAAGCCCAGCCACGCGACCAATTGCGAATTTGCCAGGTTGATTGTCACGCATATGAACAAGCCGCTGCGGGCGGCGCGGTCATTTGGTCCCCCGCCGGCGGAGTCAAATGGCAGCGAAAAAGGCGCTTCGTCTTCGACTCGGCCGAACGTGGTTCTCAATACGGAGGAAATCCAGCAATTGCTGCCGCATCGGTACCCGATGCTCATGGCGGATTGCATTACAAAAATCGAGGACAACCGCATTGAGGCAATCAAGAATGTCACCATCAATGAGCCGTATTTTGTAGGACATTTTCCGGGCCACCCGATCATGCCGGGGGTCTTGCAACTGGAAGCAATCGCGCAGGTTGGCGGGCTTTTGATGATGAAAATGGGCGGGGTAGCCGGGCAACTGGCGTATTTTATGGCGGCTGACAATGTCAAATGGCGCAAGCCGGTGCGCCCGGGAGACGTGTTGTGCATTCAAGTGGAATTGATGAAAACCAGAGGGAAAATCTGCAAGGCCAAAGGCGTTTGCAAGGTTGCTGGAGAAGTTGTCAGCGAAGCCGAAGTCACGTTCATGCTGCGGGAAGAGTGACCGGTAGATGAACGGCCGTTTTTAGCCGAAAAAATAATTTTGATGAACCGATTAATTAGAGCCTCGTGCCTCGGCTGCAAAGAGCCCGCCCTCATCCCGGCCTTCTCCCATCCTTCGCTCACAAGCTATGGATGGCAGGCCCCCTGGAGAAGGGGAATGGTCATCCGGCGGTTGGATACGGCGAATGACAGGAGCGGCTCATGGTTCCAACGCATTCCAGGAAAGAAAGGGAGTTACTCATGATTCATCGTTCGTCGGTTGTTCACCCAAAAGCCAAAATCGGGACGGGCTGTGAAATCGGCCCTTATTGCATCGTCGGTGAACACGTGACGCTTGGCAAAAAGTGCAAACTCCATTCGCACGTTGTCATTGACGGCCACACGAAAATTGGCGAAGGAAACGAATTTTATCCTTACGTCTGCATCGGAATTAAAACGCAGGACCTGAAATGGAAGGGCGGCATTACGTGGACGGAAATTGGCGACAATAACACCTTTCGCGAATATGTCGGCGTCAACAGCGCGACCGGCGACGGAGAAGTCACGCGGCTTGGATCCAACAATCATATCCTTTGCAACTGCCACATTGGGCACAATTGCGTGGTCGGGAATTACGTGATCATGGGCGGGGCCATACTGGCCGGCCACGTCACTGTGGAGGACTATGCCCGTATCAGTACTTGCGCGATCCATCAGTTCTGCCGCATCGGCAAAATGTCAATGATCGGTGGCTGTTCGAAGGTCGTGCAGGACGTTCCTCCCTATATGCTCGCGGACGGCAATCCGGCCGAAACCCGCACGATCAATAAGGTGGCCATGGAGCGAAGCGGCATGTCCGATGAAGCGCAAAAGGCGCTGCGCACGGCGTATAAAACGCTGTTTCGAGAAGGCCTGACCGTCTCAAACGCGCTGGCAAAGATTGAGAAAAAATTGCCGCAGCTGCCGGAAATACTTCATCTGGTGCAGTTCATACGCGCCAGCGAGCGCGGGATCGGGAAGTGACCGTCTTAGTAAGCCGGCTTGAGATTCCATTTGTTCAATAAGTCGCCGGGGATCTCACCGAGAAAGCGCGAGGGCTCCTGCACAAAATCGGCAGAAGCATTTCCAAATCCGGCGCGAATAATCGGATAGATTAGATACAATTCGCTCTTGGCCCGGGTAATGGCCACGTAAAACAATCTCCGTTCTTCTTCCGGGCCGTCATCACCTTCAATGGAGCGGGCGGATGGAAATAATCCGTCGCAGAGCATAATCACGAAGACCGCGTCAAACTCGAGGCCTTTGGCCTGGTGAATGGTCGAAAGCCGAATTTTTTCATCGCCACCCTTGGATTCATCTTCGGCCTCCACGTTTGTCAACAGTGCCAATTGGGTCAAAAACTCCTCGGTCGTTTGAAATGTATGGGCAAAGATGGCGAGTTGCTCCAAATCCTCGAGGCGAACCTCGTAGTTGGCAAAATTCTCCTTTAGATAGTCATCGTATCCCGCATCAATAACGATCCGCAGCATTTTGGATGGCGACGTTTCCTCCTCCAATTGCGCGACGGTGGCAACCAATTGCGCCCAGGCAACCGCGGCTTTTTTGCCCACGTGCGGCGCGCAGGTTTCCAGCGCCGTCGCCACCGGTTGCTTGCGTGGTCCGCCCCGGGATGGTTCCTCTTTTTGTCCTTCGCCTGAATCTTTTCTGGCCGCGCCGGGAAGCTGCCCCATTTCCGCGGAAAAGATCTTCCAGAGTTTATCCGCGCCTTTGGTGGCGATGCCGGGGTGCAATTGAGCAACACGCTTGAACGCGATCTCATCGCGCGGGTTAATCACGAGTTTCAGATAGGCGGTGGCGTCCTTGACGTGGGCCTGTTCGAAGAAACGAATGCCGCTGGTGATTGAAAATGGAATTTGCCGGCGGGTGAGTTCCAATTGCAATTCGAGGGCGTGAAAATGGGAACGATAAAGCACGGCGATTTCCGACAGGCTCACGCCTTCCTCATGCAGTTCCATGATGCGTTGTGCGATAAATGCCGATTGTTGCGAGGTATCCATGCAGGCGACGAGCGCCGGTTTCATGCCCGATTTTCGCGAAGGCACCAAATTTTTCGAAAATTGCTGTCGATTGGCCGCGATCGCGGCATTCGCCACATTCAAGATTTCCGGCGTGCTGCGATAATTCGTTTCGATTTTAAACACTTTTGCGTTTGGGTAACGCTTCGGGAAATCAAGGATGTTCAAAAAATTCGCGCCGCGCCACGCGTAGATGCTCTGCGCGTCGTCACCCACGGCCATGACATTGTGTTGCCGCGCGGCCAGAAGGTCTATGAGGTCGCCCTGCAATTTGTTCGTGTCCTGATATTCGTCCACCAGAATGAATTGAAATCGCCGCTGGTACATCTCAAGCGCGTCGCGGTTTTGCTGGAGCAGCTTGAGCCAAAGCGCCAGCAAATCGTCAAAGTCCATCGCGTTGCTCGCGCGCTTGCGTTCGGCGTAGCGCCGGCCCACGTCGGAGATTTTATCCGTGAACTCCGCAAAATAACTGAATTGGCGTTCCACAATTTCGCCATGGCTCTTTTGAGTATTGGCGGCGAGTGAATAGACTTCATTGAGCACTTCCGGTTTTGGAAAATGGGTGCCCTTGGTTTCGATTCCCGCTTCAGTTAAGCAAGCCTTGATCAAGTCCCTGGCGTCATCGCGGTCGAGAATCGTAAAATCGCGCCGATATCCCAGGGTTTCGGCGTGGACACGCAAAACGCGCGCGCCAATGGAGTGGAATGTTCCGCCCCAAAGCGTGAGCAGTTGCGTGCCCAGCAAGTCAGCCACACGCCGCATCATTTCGCCGGCGGCCTTGTTTGTAAACGTCAGCAGTAGAATCCGTTCAGCCGGGATTCCTTGTTCCAGTAAATACGCGACGCGATAGGTTAACGTCCGCGTTTTGCCCGAACCCGCCCCGGCGATGACGAGTGCCGGGCCCGGCGGCGTAGTCACTGCGGCGAGTTGTTGCGGATTTAATTCTCGCGCATAGTCAATTTGTGGATGAAACTCCGTTTTAAACGGCTGAAGAACGTAATCGCGCGACATGGGGGAAATTCAAGCAGAAAGGGCGTCAGCCGGAAATTGAATATTTGCCGCCAACGGCCGTCCGTGATCCGTATTTCGTGGTGGCATGAGGTTCAGTGATTCTTGAGGCAACGCGCAGCACCGACCAGATATTGGTTCTCTGAAGGCCTGGTCCTTGAAATTTGGAGCCTACGGGCATTCTCCCGCGACTCCCACCGCATCATCATCAACCGCAGCCGGGTCGAAATTCCAGCGGCTCGCCAGGCGTGATACTTTCTCGGCGTTCCGGGCGGCGACAATTCGCGGGCACGGTTCGCCGTAATCAAAGCACTCCAGGCTCAACTCGATTTCGGGAAGGGTTTTTGGACCCTGATTCCAGACCGTCCCGTCCGCCCAGGCATAAGCCCTGGTGACATAACCGTCATCCACGCGGGCCCAGGCGTGGTGATGAAGAAACCGTTGCGCATGAAAGAACTGCACATGGCCCAGCTTGCGGCTCAGCGACACGAGAAACCGGAAACATTCATCCACGTCATCATCAGGAGTGGGAATTGCCACCCCGGTAACGATGACCCAGCCGTTGACTCTGGGGCTAATAAAAAATTCGTGTTCTCCGGTCATTCCTTCCGCCCACGAACACGGCACGAACCGGCTGAGCCCCAGAGCGGCTCGAACGCTTTCCGGAGTGGCCGAACGAATCGCCAGCCAGCACGCCGGACGTTGTGGAAAAATTGAGTGATGTGGAACATTGCTGCCCGGCGAGTTCGTCGATACCCGGTTGCGGCGGCGCAGGAAGAGGCCGACGCAAAAAAGGCAAGCCATCGCCAATGCCAGCCACTGGACGATTAACAAACTGATCACGGCCGTTTCTGTCTGTGCCGTCGAGCCCATACCTTCAAATCTAAACCCGTTTGGCCTCGTTTCAACCAAAATCTCGCAAACGGCTGGCGATTTACGATTTACGCGCGGGAGGGTGATATTGAGACAGACCCTTCAATCCACTCAAGATAGCTTCGGGCGCCTGCGTTCAAGGGCAGGGCGAGGATTTCGGGGGTGTCATACGGATGTTTGGCAAGGATCAGTTTTTCCAAGGCAACCAATCGCGCCTTTTGTGTCTTGAAAATAATGAGGATTTCCGCGCTGGTTTCGAGCTTTCCCTGCCACCAATAATGCGATTCGATGCCCGAAACAAGATTGGCGCAGGCGACCAGACGCGCGCGCAGGGCCGAGTTGGCAACCATTCGCGCGGTCTTTAAATCCGGCGCGGTAACCAGAACAATCACAAAACGGGCCGCAGAGATCATGATTCAACAGTACGCAATTGAATCTCTGCCGCCAAGCTCGCGGAGTATCGTTTTGGCTCAGAAGGGCGCATCTTGGCACTATTCTTGGTAGGGACGGCGCGCTCCGGTGTCCGCGCCGCGTTTAGCGGCGCAACGAATGTGGTGGGACGTTGGATCGCGCATGTTCCGCCCGCTCTACGGGCGGTGACGGCGCAGCGCGCCGTCCCTACCACCACCGACGTAAGAACTAATGTGTGGATGCGCCCGCGCCCCTTGTTTCTCAATAAAATCGATTGACAGCCCGCCGAATCAGGATATGATTTAACCCCTTTTGATAAAACGAGTATAATTATGCCGAATACAAAGTCAGCCGAACGCCGGATGCGCAGCAACGAGCGCAAACATGTGCACAACCGCAGCGTGAAGTCAAAATTGCGCCGGTTGGAAAAAGAATTTCGCACACTCATCACCGGCGGCAAGAAAGACGAAGCTTCCAAGGCCTTGTCCGGCGTCCATTCAGCCTTTGACAAAGCCGTCAAATCCGGCATCGTCGCCCGCGCGACCGCCAACCGCAAGAAATCGCGCCTCGCCCTCGCGCTCGCCAAGTAACCCGTTAAACCGTTGAAGCGCTGAAGTGTTGAAGCGCCTTCGGATTTCGATGCGGTTGCTGGACTTCATTTAGAACGGCCGCGAGGCATTCGCGGCTAAATGTTTTGTTTCATGTGATGGCACAATTTGCCACCGCTTCGACGCTTTAACTTTTCAACGCTTCAAAGGGGCGCGAGCCAAACAGCTTCGACCGCATCAATCCCATCTTCGACAGGCGATATTGCAGGCTAACGGACAGGCAGCCAAAACCATATTTGACGCTGCGCCGAAAATTGATGGACGATGCCTCCGGAAAATATTTCGTGGGACAGCTCACCTCGCCAATCGTAAAACCGTGCCACAATATCTGCGCGAGCATTTGATTGTCGAAGACGAAATCGTCGGAGTTTTGCGAAAGGTCAATCGTTTCCAGGAGCTGCCGTGAAAAGGCCCGGTACCCCGTGTGATATTCCGACAGTTTCGCGCCTAAAAAAATGTTTTCCGCAAAGGTCAGGAAACGGTTCGAGACATATTTCCAGTAAGGCATTCCGCCGCGCAGTGAATAACCGCCCAGGATGCGGCTGCCCAGCACACACGGATGCAGGTCGTTGGCAATGATCGAGGCCATCGCCGGAATCAGTTTCGGGGTGTACTGATAATCCGGATGGAGCATGATGACAATGTCCGCGCCGGCATCGAGGGCGAGGCGATAGCAGGTTTTCTGGTTGCCCCCGTAACCGCGATTCTTTTCGTGCACATGCACGCTCACGCCCTGAAGTTGAGACGCCACGGCCACGGTGTCGTCGCGGCTTTTATCATCCACGAGAATCATTTTGTCCACGATGCCCTGCTGATGCACCTCGTCCACGGTTTGGGTGACGGTTTTGGCCGCATTATATGCGGGCATGACGACGACAATTTTTTTTCCGAAATACATTGTTTCCGAATCTGAGTAATGCTGCACAAACGCCGGGGCGCTTGAAATCAAAAATTTCTCAAAACTCCCAGTGCAGCCGCCCGGCAAAAATGGAAACTGGACCGCGATCCCGGTTAAAGGCGGGGTTGGTCACATACTGGTAATCCACCGCACCATGAATGCCGTCCCAAATTTTAAAATCGTAATAGGTTTCCAGGATTCTTTCCCATCCATAATTGAATTGGCCGGCGCCATCACCCGCAAGAATCCCCGTGCCGCCGGCCTCGAAAAATCCCTGCGCCGCTTGGGAGATGCCGTTTGCCAGTCCCGCCAGGCCAAACGTATCGTACGGGCGATGCCAGTATCCGCCCTTGAGGCTCAAACCGACCGAACCGGCGTAACCAACGTCCGAGAACATCCATCCCTCTTCCCGATCGTCATTCCAACCCAGGCGCGAAAAGACGCCAAGGTTCTTAGTTATTTCCTGTTCCCAATTTAATCCAAAGCCATATTTGAGGTGATAGCTGCGCGCGAGCAAAAAGCTTTCACCCTTTTGCAAAAGGGCCGTTGCCTCGGAATAATCGGCCATTTCCGCCCGATTCACAAAAGCCAGACCGCGAATTGTGCCGGGATGGTCTCGAATGCTGTATCTGCGCTCCAATTCCGTTACCATGCCCCAGGCTTCAAAAAACGGACCGTCTTCCGACCCGCTGTTGTAGGGCCACGTCAAAAACTTGTCTTCCCAGGTCAACGAATTCTGGACTTCCGGTACCTGAAAAAATCCATACCGCAGGGTCCATTTCGGCCAGTTCAATTCCAGCGCAACGCCCGTCGTGAATCCGATGGCATCCGCCGGATAATCCCACGCTTCATTGGCCCCGAGTCCCCAGTTCAGGAACTGCGTGCGGGCGTCGTTGGCGTAGGCGTTATTGTCGAAAATGTCCTTCGCACTGAACCGCCCCAGGGTGATGGTCAACCGTGAAACGTCTCTCTGGCCGGCCAGATCGAAATCATCGTCCGGGACCGTTTCCTGGTCGCCTCCAAAGCCGATGGTTTGGCGGATAAAAAGACGTGTAATAGAACCGTTGGGAACCGATGTCCCGATACGAAATGCCTCGGCGCTCGGAAAACCCTCCACTCCAAGCGTATTCGCGAGGCCAAAACCCTGCCACATCAGGCCATCCACGTGCGCCTCCGCTCCGCGCCAAAGCCGGACGCCGGCCATCAAGTCCACTGAGATCGTCTCCCTCATTTCACCACCAGAGGGCAGGCTGTTCGGACCGTCGGGATATTCAGAACGAAAACTCGGATAACCCTGGATAATGCCTGTGCTTTGTGCATGAAAGTTCCAGTTTTGCTGCATGCCCGGTGGCGAACCTGCGCCGGTCGGCGAATTCGTGGTTCCCGCGCCCGGTATCGCGGAAAATTCAGCCGGAAAACCGTTGGGGACATACTGGGCCGGCGCGGAGACGCCGCTGGCAAGTAAAATCAGCGCCCATGGCAAACCGCCAGCCACGCCAAGAGCCTCCAAAGCCACGCTTTGTTTCA
>DASXFM010000241.1:0-10285 GCA_036489615.1 Verrucomicrobiia bacterium
TTCTGGCCGATGGACGTCGCCTCCGATGGCCAGGGAAATTTCTACGTGGCCGACGCGCAAAACAACACCATCCGAAAAATTGCCGCAAACGGAACAGCTAGCACGTTTGCCGGTTTTCCCGGTGTAACCGGCAGCGCCAACGCCACGGGAACCAACGCTTCTTTCAACGACCCTCAAGCCGTGGCCGTGGATAGCTTCGGCAACATCTATGTGGCTGATACGGGAAATTCCATCATCCGCGAAATCACGACCGGCGGAGCCGTCAGCACGCTGGCCGGTTCGCCAGGCAATATCGGCAGTACGGATGGCACCGGGGCGGCCGCTCAATTTAACGCGCCGCAGGGAATTGCGGTGAACGGTTCGGGTGACGTGTTTGTGGCGGATACGATGAACCACACCATCCGTGAAATCGCCCCCGGCGGAGTGGTCACAACGTTTGCCGGTTTTCCCGGGAATTTCGGCAGCTCCGACGGCACGAACAACGCCGCGCAGTTTGATCGACCGGCCGGCCTCGCAATTGACAGCAACGGAAATCTTTTTGTCGCCGACATGTTCAATCACACGATTCGCGAGATCACCCCCACCGGTGTCGTCAGTACCATCGCCGGCCTGGCGCGAATTTTTGGAGATTCGGACGGCACGAATAGCACCGCGGCGTTTTTCGAGCCGGAAGGTATCGCCGTCGGCAGCGGAGACACGGTCTACGTGGGCGATGCCGGGAACGATTCGATCCGGCAATTGATCCCGTCGGGCACGAATTGGATTGTGACGACTATCGCCGGATGGCCGGGCGTGAGCGGCAGCAAGGATGGTTCGGGAATCGGAGCGCGCTTTGATTATCCCGCCGGCATGACCGTGAGCGGTGGAAATCTTTTCGTAGCGGACTCGGCAAATAATACGATCCGTTCCGGCTCGATGATCACAGACCAGCCGCCCGTAATTTCGTCCCAACCGCAAAGCCAGACCGTGATGTTCGGAAGTCCGGTAACCTTCAGTGTTGGCGCCAACAGCCCGGCCACGCTGTATTATCAATGGTTTTTTGATGGAACCGCCATTTCAAGCGCGACCAGTTCGAGCTATTCCTTGCTGAACGCGCAATCTGCCAATGCGGGAACGTATTCCGTCCTCATCAGCAGTGCGCTCGGCGCCACCTTGAGTTCGAATGCTCTTCTGACCGTCTACGCGCCTCCCGCGATTACGAATGAGCCGGTAAGCCAGACGTGTTTGCAAGGCTCGACAGTTACGTTTAGCGTGACTGCCGGGCCGGCGCCGTTAACCTATCAATGGGAGGAAAATGGCCATCCGCTTGCCAATTCCGCGAATGTGGCCGGCGCAAACACCGCGACGCTCACACTCACCGGCGTCACGACGGCCAGCAGTGCGGCCTATTCAGTAGTGGTCAACGGGACGTATGGCAGCGTCTTCAGTTCACCGGCTACGTTAACGGTATTTTATGTTCCACCCGCCGATTCCATCCAACCCACGGCCTGGTGGTTGCTCAACGAAGGCGCAGGTAGCGTGGCCTACGACTATTCCGGTAACGGCCATAACAGCACGCTGGGTTCCGGGGTGTCCTGGACCAGCGCCGGGCATTCGGGTACCGGCGCTTATTTCGACGGAACCACCGGCGGAGACATCCCGATCGGCTCGCCCTTTTCGGTATCCGCGAACTGGACAGCCGTAATGTGGGTTAACCGGTGGGGGACAAAAAATTCATCTGTGCTGGTTGGCGGCTCAAGCTATGCGCTGAAACTGGAGCAGGCTTCCGATTCCAGCCATGTGGGTTATACCTGGTATAGCCATACTGACTACGAACTGAATTATGTCACGCCCGTAAATTCGTGGTTACAACTGGCCTTTGTTGAAACGAGCGCCGGTGTTTCCTTGTACACGAATGGCGTTCTTGCCGCGAGCCTGGCCAACACGGCCAGCTTGAACGCCACCACGATAGGGTTCGGCCTTCCCCAGGCCACGACTGACTATCTCGACGCCACCCTCAATGACGTCCGCCTCTACAATCAGGCCCTGACTCAGCAACAAATCTCCAATCTCTATGCTTACGATCGCATCAGTCCCATCCCGGCGGTCACGTTGACCTCTCCAACCAACGGCCAATCCTTCGCCGTATCTTCCAATATCACACTCACGACCAGTGTCATAACCAATGCGCAAAACATTTCAGCCGTTCAATTCTATCAAGGCTCGACCTTGCTCGGCCAGGTCACAGCCGCGCCTTATACGTTTACCTGGAGTAACCCTCCCGCGGGAAATTATTCGCTCACGGCCAATGTCGTCTATAACGGCGGCACAGCAGCCTCGCCGGCTGTCGGAATATATATCGGAATTGCAACCAATTCGCCGAGCCTCAGTTTCTCCGAAAAGAACGGGACATTACAATTGTCCTGGCCGTCGGACCACACCGGCTGGGAATTGGAAGTACAAACAAATTCGTCTGCCGTTGGATTATCAACCAACTGGACCATTCTCAACACTTCGGCATCTACGAACGTTATGACCATTCCCGTTGCTCCCGCAAACGGTAGCGTCTTTTATCGGTTGATCTATCCGTAGAGTGTAATTCATGGGTGGAGTAGACGCGCCGCCGTCCCGGATTGGGGCGCTTGGACAAACTTCGTCTTTTGTCCTGCGCATCGCTTACCCGCTGCCGTCATTCCATGAATCCTTGAATCCAATTTTGCCCTCGCCGCTTTTTTAGTTTTGACATATTCGCGCAAAAGGACTATTCGCTCTCAAAACCCTAATCACCGGCCTAAATGGCTTTACGCGATCAATCAGAATCTTTTGCGGGGCGAACCTATTATAAAGGCAAAGGTGTCGATTGGGCTCGCTTTCTCCCCTGGCTGCTCGCCGCGTTTATCTGCGCCGCTATTCTCGCCGAAGGTATGGCCCAACTCTTCGCGGTGGGCCACTACTTAATTGTTATCGTACCGGCGATAGCGGCCTTGTGCGTGGCCGGAATGTTGAATTTGGCCGTAAATCGCGGGCATTGCCGGAGTCAATGGGTCGCCGGTCTCTCTGGGTTCTGCGCCGGAATCATCCTGTACTTCGGTTTCTTCTACCTGGGGATGATCCATGATTTTGGGTCTGATGCGCTGGGGCATCCGGAAGCGTTGCCTGCCTACATTCACTTGCGAATGATGATGGAACGCACCCACGACGTCGGCGCCCCGGCGCCTGACGACCAGGGCAAGGCGCCCGGCGCGGATCCCACGTTCATGAACTGGGGCCGTTTCGGTTTTGAATTGCTCCTGGTGCTGGTCATCACGACCGGCGCAGCGTTGAGGCGTTCCAAAAAGACCTATTGCGAAGCCTGCCGCCGATGGATGACGCGTGAACTGACCCAATTCGAGCCCGCCCAATCCGTCGAATTAATGGAAGCTCTACGGGTCCAATCGGCGCGCTCCCTGGCCGCCCTGAGCGCCGGGGCGCCCTTTGCCACCATACCCAATCTCACCGCGGCGGTGGACTATTGTTCCTCCCTGAAAGAAGGCAGGGCGCTCGGATGCCCCGCCTATCTTTCGGTCAAAAATATTGTCGCGGGCCCTAAAGGCGCCGCCTTCGATCCCTTCGATCAATCCAAGGGCAAATTGCTCGTGCGAGCCCTGCAATTGAACGGCGATGAAATTTCGGCGCTGGCGCCGCGGTTCAAAGTCTTCCATACGATTACCGGACGTGTCACCGTCAACGTCCCCCCGCCATCTCCCGGACAGGATGATTCCACTGACGACAATAACGCCACATATGCGGACATCGCTCCCGTTCCTGCGGAATACGTCGGCAAAGTTTTCACGCGTAAAAATGTCATTGTCGCCAGCCTTTTCGTTTTCGGTGTGATCATCGGATTCCTCGGCAGTCTCCTCTTGATGCTTTTTGGGCTGTTGACGGCATTCCCTGATCATCCCCCGGCAAACGGCGTTTCCCCGGGCGCAAAACAACTCGGTATCGCCTTGATCGCACTGGGCGGCACGGTGTTTTGCGTGGCGGTGGCGTTTGTATTCATTGATTCGAGCATTTTTGGAAATCGCTATTTGCGGAACGTATTGCGGCGCGAGTTGGGACGCCGCACCTCTGTGCTCGTGGATCCAAACGATCCCGACGCGCTTTTCGTCGAGTGCGTACCCAAATTAAATTGGGGAAAACTGATGCTCGATAATGCCAGTGACGCCGGATTGATGGTCATCGACCGCCAAAGGCGCGAAATTCGGTTCGAAGGCGACAAAGAGCGCTGGCGTATCCCTGCTGCATCAATCCTGTATTGCGAATTGGAAGTCTTTATCCAGCAGCAGGGTCATTACAGAAACAAAATGTATTACGTCGTGCTGCGGGTAAATCATCGGGCCGGTTTTTGGGAAGCGCCCATTCGACCACGGGGCAATTTGGGTCTTTTCTCCAGCAAACGAAAAAAGGCAACAGAGGAATTGTTCCAATCCATCCAGTTTATTCGGGGATTGAAGCCGGCACAGGATCCTCGTGTGACCCGATAGGGACGCTTCTCGGAACAACCATACAGGGCGTAAGACAATTATTGCGACATTCCGAGGACGCTGCCTTCGGCTAAAATGGTTCAGGCTTTCAGCCTGAAAACCAACCGATAACCAGGAAGATTCCCATCAATCCCGATCTCGCTGACAGCCGGTCGCGGTACGAACCCCCCCCGTTTCAACGTTTTTAACGAACAAAACTACTCACCCTTTGATTTCTTCTCAGGCTTGCCCTTGGCGGCTTTTTCACCCTTGGCGGCGTGCGATTCTTTACCTTGAGATTTCTTCTCTTTGCCTTCAGGAGCAGCTTCGGCTTTTTCTGTCTCGGTGTGCTTCCCGCGCTTTTCGGTTCGGGGCTTTTTCGGCTCTTCCGCTTTCGCGGCGGAGGCGGCCTCCGCGGGGGCCGCGATGCCGGTCAGGCTTTGCACCTGGAGTTTCAGGGTGCTTTTAACATCGGAGTGCAGGTGCAATTCGATCTGATATTCGCCCAGCGCCTTGATGGGGTGTTCCAGATGGATTTTCTTTTTGTCCAGGGAGATGTCGAACTGATGCTTCAGTTCGTCCACAATCATGCCCGACGTGACCGAACCGAACATCTTGCCGTCTTCGCCGGTCTTGACCTTGATGACGCAAATCAACTTTTGGACGCCCTTGGCCAGTTCGGTCATGGTGTTGAATTCATGCGCTTCGCGCTCGGCGCGTTTGCGCTTGAGCGCCTCGATGTGGCGGCGATTCGCTTGCGTCAGCGGGATCGCCAGGCGTTGGGGGAAAAGATAATTGCGGGCAAAGCCGGGGGCCACTTTCACCTGGTCAGATTCGGCGCCAAGGCCGACAATATTGTGCGTGAGGATAACTTCAGTCTTCATAAAAGTAACGGAGAGGGGTTAAAAAGTCGGATTAAAACGGAACATCGTCGTCCTGCGGCGGTTCGGCATCGGCAGGCTCCGACGCCGGAGCTGCGGACGCGGCGGCAGCCGGGCGGGAAGGCGGGGCGCCGCCATCGCTGCCGCGATTGCCGGAATCGAGGAACGAAAAGCTTTCGAGAACGACTTTTAGTTTGCTTTGCTTTTGCTTGGTATTTTTGTCTTCCCAGGTGTCCTGTTTGAGGCGTCCTTCCACCAGCAGCGGACGGCCTTTTTTCATGTATTGCGAAATGACCTCGGCCTGGCGGCCCCACACGTCCACGTCCACAAAACTGACCTCCTCCTTTTTCTCGCCGCCTTCGCCGCTGGTAAAGGTGCGGTTCACGGCCAAAGTGATGCGCGCCACGGCGGTGCCTTTGGGCGTGTAGCGCAATTCAGGATCGCGGGTCAGGTTCCCCGCAATAATCACTTTGTTGAAGTTGGCCATGGGAGGTTGGTGTTAACGGCTTTTACTTGGCCGGCTTCGGCTCAGGCGACGCCGTGAACATCACCCGGTAAACTTCGTCGTTCAACGCAAATTTGGTATTTAATTGCGTGATAATCGACGGGGTGCCGTTAAAAATAACGTTCGCGTAAAATCCGGCGGTATGCTTTTTGTCGCTAACGCGCGCAAAATGTTTGCGGTCCATCTTTTGCACCGTTTCAACTTTGCCGCCGGCCGCCGAGATTTCGGAAGAAATTTTGTCAAGGGTGTCCTTGACGCCTTCGTCGCGTCCCGCTGTATTCAATATGAACAGTCCTTCGTATCGTTTCATTTCTTTTCTTTCGTTGAATTCTTCAAGCAATGCCGGTTTTCCGTTTTAACGTTTTAACCTTTCAACGATTCAACGTTCCCATTCAGTTGCATTGCTTTTTCCATTCCCGCTTCCAGCCAGGTTTCCACCTGCGCCGCCGCGCGGTCCAAAACTTTTTCCAACAAATCTTTCTCGGCCGAATCAAACCGGCCCAGGACATGGTTCGTAATCTCGCGCATACCGTCTTTCCGGCCAATGCCAATTTTCAGGCGCGCAAAGTCTCTCGACGCCAAATGGCGTTCGATCGATTCCAAACCATGGTGCCCGCCGCTGCTGCCCCCGGGCCGCAGCCGGAGAGTCCCCACCGGCAAATCCGCGTCGTCCGACACCACCATCAGTTGCGACAGGGGCAACTGATAAAATTCCGCCACCGGGCCCACCGTTTCGCCGCTGGCGTTCATAAACGTCTGCGGCTCGCACAAATAGACCCGCTTGCCGTTGAGCGCGCCTTTTGCCACGCGGGCCCGAAATTTCTTTTCGTTCGCCCACTCGCACTTCCATTGGGCCGCCAATCTTTCGACGAGTAAAAAACCCGCATTGTGGCGCGTGTTTGCGTATTCGGCGCCCGGATTTCCCAGCCCCACGATGAGAAATGTATTTTCCATCTGAGCCGAAGGCCGGGCACGCAACGTGCCGGACTATTTCTTTTTCTCGGCTTTGGCTTCCGGCTTGGCGTCGGCTTTTTTCTCCGCGCCTTTTTCCGCTTTGGCATCGCCCTTCGCGGGAGCTTTCTCGCCGCCTTTGGCCTCGCCTTCGGTGCCGTCTTCCTTCTTTTCCTTCGTCATTTCGACGTCGGCTGCGCCTTTGCCTTCGCCCGCTGCCGGCGTGGCTTCTTCTTCGGCGCGCGGCGCCGCTACGGAAACGACCGGAATCTTTTTATCGCCAATGATTTCCACGCCCGCGGGCGCGGTAATCTCACCAATGTGAATCGTCTTGCCGATTTCGAGGGCCGAGACGTCCACGACGATCTGTTCGGGCAAATCCTTGGGTAAACAACGGACTTTCAATTTAAACAAAACGTGTTCCAAAACGCCGCTGTTGTTCTTGACCCCGGCCGCTTCGCCCACCGTTTCCACGGGCACATGCACGGTGACGAGTTCGTTTTCGGCCACTTCATGGAAATCCACGTGCACAATTTTGCCGTCGATAGGATGGCGCTGGATTTCCTGCACGAGCGCGAGGCGCTTGGCGCGGGCATCGTTTTCGATAGCCAAATCCACCAGCAGGTTTTCAGAAACGTGTTCGTGGATGAGGTCGCCGATTTCGCGGGCGTTGATTTCCAGGCTTTGCGGGGTGGTTTGGCGTCCGTAGATGACCGCGGGGACGCGGCCTGTGGAACGTAATTGTTTGAGCGGGCCGCGGCGCTTTTGCGCCCGTGGAGATGCTTTCAACGGAACTGATTTCATTTTATTAAATTGTTGTGCCGGCGCTAACTGGTGCGCCCGCCTTTAAACTCGAACAGCGAATTGACCGACGAATTACTGTTAATTCGTTTGATGGCTTCGCCCAGCAAACCCGCCACCGACAGCGTCGTTATTTTTACCCCGTCAATATCGGGGCGTTGGACTGTATCAGTTGTAATCAATTCGTCAATACTCGATTTTCGCAATCTTTCAATACCCGTTTCCCCCAGAATTGCATGGGAAACACAGGCTAATATCTGTCTTGCCCCTTTTTTCTTCAATAATCGGGCCGCTTCAGTCAGCGTCCCCGCCGTTTCGGTCAGGTCGTCCACAAGTAAGATATTTTTCCCCTTAATTTCGCCGATGACCGCCATGCTTTCAACTTCCGATGCGCTTTTGCGCCGTTTGGCCACGATGGCCAGCCCAGCCTCGAGCACCTGGGAATAGGCGTGCGCCATCTTTAATCCGCCCGTGTCCGGGCTCACCACCACCAGGTTCGTCAGGCTTTTCTTCTTCAAATACTCGTACATCACCGGCGCCGCATACAGATGATCCACCGGAATATCAAAAAATCCCTGAATTTGCTGCGCGTGCAGGTCCATGGTCAGAATGCGGTTGGCCCCGGCGGCCACCAGAAGATTGGCAACCAGCTTGGCGGTGATGGGCACCCGCGGTTGGTCTTTGCGATCCTGCCGGGCGTAACCATACAGGGGAATGACCGCCGTGATGCGCTTGGCGCTGGCGCGGCGCAAAGCGTCAATCATGATGAACAACTCCATCAAATTGTGGTTCGTAGGCGGCGCCGTGGGTTGGACCACGAATACCTCTTCACCGCGCACGTTTTCCTCGATTTTGACGAACGTTTCGCCGTCCGGAAACGGTTTGATCGTGCATTTGCCCAGTTCCATCCCTATGGATTTGCAAATCGCTCTGGCCAAAGGCTCATTGGCGGTGCCGCTGAAAATTTTCACTCGATACAATTATTTAAGATGAAAGATAAAAAAACCGCCACGGACGGCGGTCAAATTGAAACAATACTGTAACAATTCGCCAGCGAATTAAAAGTTAAAAATGCAATTAATAATGGGAATACCCACGCCATACAATGGCCGCTGGGCTTTCCCGGCTGGACGCTCCAATCAACCACCAACCTTTTGTCACCCAATTGGACAATCGTACCTAACGCCTGCGACAACGACGCCGTAGTGCCCGCCGGCATTCCCCAACAGTATTTCCGCCTGGTCGCCCCCTGAGTTTCAATTTCGCAGAAGCCGGCCTTGATTTTGCGCCTTGATTTCGGCGTGACTGGGCGCAGTGTCCGAGCGAATCGTCAAACAAAAGCCTGCAAATTATTTTCCTGCAAAGATTGACTACCCTCATCACAGGCGTTAACAGGTCAATATTGACCATGATTTTCTATTTCACATTTCTAATCTTTTTGATTTTGATGCTGTCAATTGCCAGCCCGCTATTGTCGCGCAGATTGAGGGTCTGGTTTGGACCGCGAAACGTGATTGGCATTCTAGTAGTGTTACTTATGATCGTGCCCGTCGTCTTAGCAATCCTGGCCCTCAATTTTCTTGAGCCAAATTGGATGCGATTTGCTCAAAAAAGCCAAGGGTATTACCGAAAACTTACTGACGCTTGCGATTTGGTCCTGGCAAACCATCCTCTCGGTACGAACCAAGAGATCCGGATTTCTGTGACAGATCCGTCTCTTCCAAAGGTAATCAAGCGATTGGATCCGGTCGATATCGAGGTCCGCCATCACGCCTTCTGGATGATGCTGGAAAGCCCAAGTCGCGCCGGATATGCGGTTGAATGGGGCCAAGGGCAGGAAAACACCAACATTTGGACTCTCGTCGCCGGCGGCGAGAACGTATTTACTACCGTTTACACATCCGCTCCGCCGGTCCTTGGGCCGGTTTTAGACCACCCCACGTCACCCCTCGCCAGCCTGACAAATCGACCCTAACTTTCGCCGTTTGATTTTCCTGAGGAATTACCGTTTCAACGTTTCAACCTTTCAACGTTTCAACCTTTCAACCTTTCAACGTTTTAACCTTTCAACGTTTTAACGTCTTCAAAGAAATCCAATCTGCCCATCCCGCCGCCAGCATCGCCGCCATCGCGCCGGTCACCACATCCATCGTCCAATGCGCCCGCAGAACCAGAACCGCCGAAATCTCGAATAACGCGACTGCCACGCTTACGCCCAGCGCCCAGGGTCGTGGAAAAAGTCGGTAAAATTCAATCGCACCCAACACGGCAATGGCCGTGTGCCCGGAGAAAAACAAATCGTTGGCCACTCCATAGGTCACCAGCAACGACGGAAACCCGGGATCACGCCAAATCATATGCTCCGGTGGCGGCAACGCGCACAACCACTGACAGATTTGTCGCATTCCGAATACAATCAACAGGGCGATAAAAGGCCGAAGCGATTTTCCGAAAATGGACACGCCTATCAAAAAAATCCCCAGCGAATCGATGACCAACGAACTGGCAATGAGCAGCGCGTTGGCTGCCTGTGGATGCGTTTGCAGGTAGTCATTTGCCGGTTGCGTAAACTCGTGGACCTTGTCTCCAATGCCATTGCCTGCCGGACGATGTCCAATAAGTGATTGCGTCCAAAACCACACCACCAAACTCGCCGCGATAAT
>DASXFM010000249.1:0-14372 GCA_036489615.1 Verrucomicrobiia bacterium
AAACCGGGTGCTCGCTCCCGCGCCTGTGCCCATGAAAAAAACTCCGGTCCGGGACGTTCATATTTTGCTCGTTGAGGACCATGAACCGACGCGAGCGAGCCTGACGCACCTGTTGTCGCGGCGCAACTACAAGGTCACTCCGGTTGGCTCGCTGGCTGAAGCACGATCCGTGGTCGGCAAGAAGAAATTTAATCTCCTGATATCAGACATCGGGTTGCCGGACGGAAACGGCTGTGATCTGATGGAAGAGTTAAAAAAACGTTCCCATCTTAAGGGCATTGCGCTCACCGGTTACGGCATGGAACAGGATGTCAGCCGCAGCTACGCCGCCGGTTTCGCCGCGCATCTGACCAAGCCCGTACGGATGGAATCGCTCGACGATGCTTTGAGCGTCGCGTTGAGGGACATTTAGATATTATTGAACCCGTTCCTGCGGCTTGATGTTCACGGAAGTTTCAATGTTCCAAGGGCGAAATGTTCTCCAATTCGGCGGCTGTTTTGGATGGCTGCCGTCACGAATCGTTTTCCCATTTGAACCGCTTGCGGCAGGTCCCGTCCCAACGCCAGCGCCGCGCAAATCGCAGCCGAATAGACACAGCCGGTCCCGTGGGTGCGAATACCCTTTACAAATGGCGCGGTGAGGGCGAGGCGCATTTTACCATCAAAAAAAATGTCGGTCGCCCGGCGCGCGCCCTCGAGATGGCCGCCTTTGAGCAATACGGCGCAACCGAATTGGGAATGGATTTTGCGGGCGGCGTCATCCATATCCTCAATGGAAAAGATTTTGCGACCGCTCAATGTTTCGGCTTCGGGCAAATTCGGCGTGATCAACGCGGCCAGGGGCAGCAATTTTTCCCTCAATGCCTTCAATGCCTCGGGTCGCAGCAGCCTTGCGCCCGAAGTCGAAATCATGACCGGATCCACAACCAACGGAATTTTTTTATCTTTTAGAAAGCTGGAGGCAAACCGAATATTTTCGGACGAGAAGAGCATTCCGGTTTTGATTGCGGAAGGCGGAATTTCCTGAAAAACGGCTTCGAGTTGCCGGCGCAGCATTTGGGGGCGGCACGGTTCCATGCTCAAAACGCGGGCGGGATTTTGGGCCGTCAGGCAGGCTATGACGGTGGCGCCATGGACGCCAAGAGCGGCAAAAGTCTTTAAGTCAGCCTGAATGCCGGCACCTCCGCCGCTGTCCGAGCCGGCAACCGTCAGCGCAACGGGGATTTTTTTGAGCATAAAATCAGGGCCTATTGCGGCTGTTTCGGCGCATTATTCCGGTTCTTATTAATCTCCAGATTTTCCAGCGTATGGAACGGATGCATCATATAGAGGAAAAACTTTTGAGGCACATTGAGGTAGAGCGATCTGACTTTTGGATCGCTCCACGTGCCGGTCACTTTGCATTCACAGATTTTGCCCAGCGGCAAAGTGACAAAGGCTAATAAGGGCCCGACGACGCGCATATCGCGCAATAGCTCAGCGGTGAAGTGGGCATCCAGGCGTCCTGTCAGATCCAGGGTACCCTTACAATGCAGAAGCATCAGCAACGTGTGAATCTGCAGATTGTCCGTGGCGATGACGCCGTTGGTCATGAAGAATTGCGCGGACGCGTCCGTCGCCCGGCTGTCGCCCATTCCCGGAGATATAGTGTTAAAAACCGGAGACAAAACGCCGAAGGCTGGAACGTCCCAAAGCAAGCCGTTGCGCAATTTAGCCTGGCCATAACCGTTGCAGGACTGCCAATTTTCGGAGTATCCGCTGGTAACAACGAAATGACCGCTGATCAGGCCTTCGAGATGTTCAAGATGGTTTGAGGATGTGCTCAGATCCTGGGCCAGGGCGTGCAAATCCACTCCGTCATAATCGCTGATAAAATTAAAATTCGCCCCGCGGCGTGGCGTGAAATCGAAATTAATTGCGCCCGTGCCCGTGCCTCCATAGAGCGAGGCGGTGAGATTGGTTAGGATCAACATCTTACCGACCCAATGAAGTTCTCCGGAAACGGCATGTGACCGGATGTTCAGGATTTCAATTTGCACCGGCCCGGCGCTTTTGAAATCCAGATCGGTGTTAGTAGGATTGGCGTCGCGCAAGGGCGCGTAGCCGTTCACAAAGGCGTCGGCCGGCGCAAGGAAATGATACGGTTTCAACACCTGCCCCTGGAGAGGGCCGATCGCGCTGGCAACCGCTTGAGGATCAGCAAATCCCCGGCCATTGAAAAAATAAATTCGGTCGCCCGGCCAATCCACCCGGACCTCGTCCGCATGCATCTTTTGAACGCCGGCCTCCAAATGCGGATGCAGTAAATCGACGACCAAATGGGCGAAATGAAAATCGGCTTCCGCGCTGTCAACAGGTTCGCCGCGCACGACACAATTCGTTATCGCGGCGTGGCCGTCAGCAACGATACTGTCAAAATCATCCAGGCGTCCTTGAATTCGAGTATCTAAAATAAGCGGTTGGGCAAACGAGTAATGAATATATTCGCGTTTGCCTTTGGCATTCAAAAACGGGTCAATGACATCGGAAGAAACGGCGCCCTGAACGTGGCATTGATAATCTTTCGTCGCGCTATTTTCGTAGCCCTGAATCCGGAGGTGGCTGCTCGTACGATCAACGAGGGCTTCCGGCACCGTCCAAATTTCATTCGAATAGGCGAATCGCGCGTAGACTCCGTTCAGCGAAAGGCCCCTGATTAAAGGACCAGCCGCGGTCAGTTCGCCGTTGAGCATTTCATTCGAGTAGGCGAAATGACCATGGAATTCATTCACTGAAAACCCGCTGATCGCGGCGTTCGTCACGGCCAGTTCGCCATGGAGCCGGGCGCCGGGCCGCAGGTCAGCGCGCCAAATGGCCGACAGATCATTGGTCCATGGCGGCAAATCCAGAGAACCGCTCGCCCGAATTTCAGGCGGCTGCGGCAACTCAAGCTGGTCCAATCGCACGCGAGCACTATCGGGCAATAGTCCGGCGATGGCCTGCAAGTTAAAACAGGAGGAATTGGTAAAATCAAACTCGCGGGTAGTCGTATTGAATTGCGCGGCGGCGCGAAGATAGCCGCCACCGAGCCGGGCATACAGGTTGGTAACTTCCAGCTCCGGAGCACGCCAATCCCCGGCGCAGGACATAAAATCGGCGTCCAACTTTTCAGAGCGCAACCGCGCGACCTCAGTTTTCCAATCAATCTCGCCGCTTGCGTGCCATGAACCGGCGCAATAAACGTAATCGGCAGCCGCCATGCCGGTTTTCAAGCGTCCCACTTGCGCCTTCCAGTCAATTTCCAATGGCGGCGCGGCTGCCGCGCCGGAGTTTTGAACGGATACCCTTGAGTGGGCAACCAGCGCCACGTTGGCCGCGCTGCCCCAGGGGGTTTGCGCACCAGGAGCATCGGCGGTTAAAAATATGAAAAATGAATTAAGATGGCGGGCATCGCCATGTATATTCAGGCTCAACTGGGAATTCTTATTGAGATGAATCTGACTGAGGGCGATGCCAATTCTTTTCAGTTGAGACTGCGTCGCGCCGTGAACACCCCGTTTGCCGTGGAACATTCCCCAGTCAGAAACAGCGCTGGCGTTGGTCACCTGTCCGGACATGATGAATTTGGCGCCGGCGAAGTTTGCCTGGAAATTGTCCAGCGTCCACACGTCATTGGTTCCAAAATGCAATTCGGTCTGAATATGGTCGAAGATCAAGGCGACCGGAGGCTCATTCGAGGCGGAGATTGGCAGGATGAATTTGCCGTGCCGCAACACGACGCCGTCCAGCTGCAACTTTTGCCGCAATAGCGCATGGTAATTGATTTGCAGTTGAAGCTCCTCAAGAGACAACGAGGGACTGTCAGGCGATTCGCCGCCGACGCGGACATTTTCGGCCACCAGTCCATAAATAAAATCCAGGCGCAGGCGGACAAATTCAAGGGCGATGCCGTGCTGGCGCAAGGCATCAATGAGCGGACGTTTTACGTAATTGGGCAGACCGATTCGGTTAAGCCAGAAAACTACGCAAACCAAAGCCAAAATGAACAGCCACACGCAGATTCGGCAAATTCGGAAACGCGTGCGCCATTTGGTCCAAAAACGGGTTTGGTCGCCCATGCGGCAAGACGTTCGCTGAAACCGGGCGAAAATTCAATCAAGGAACGTTCGGAGAAACGGGTAAATAGCTCATAATGAGCAGATATAAATCCGGCGGGAAAATAAAAACCCAACGTTCTCCATCCAGCGTAACCGCCGCCAGCGCAGTCTGTCCCAATTGAAGGCCGAAATCCACCGTCGTAGTATCCCGGTTTTTGAGGGTAACAGTCAGGGAAAGATTGCCGGGTTTGAGACCATAATTCGCAGGATTGGCCACGCCGCGGGCAGCCCAGGCGGCCGACGAACCCACCGCCAGATCGCCCAGGTCATGCGCCAGGTATTCAAGGCCCTGGGGATTGATAATGCCCTGGGACCCCGGCGCCAGAGACCACTTATTTGGCCCGTTGTGGAGCACCTCCAGGGTTTTGCCGTTTTGATGTACGGCGATCTCCGCAATGTCGCCTTCTGCAAAATTCCAAAGACGCCGTTCCCGAAATTGCCATACCGGCCCCGCGGGCAGTCCGCCGAAATCTTCCGGGCTGATCGCGTAAACGGAATTTTCATCGCTGCGCTGGACAAACACTTCGTTCGTTCGGGCCGCTCCGAAGAGTAATTGCGCGATGACGGCGTTAGTGTCGCCACCAGCTGAACGTAAAATAATTTGGCGCGATGGAGTCGCCAGGCCGTGTGCGGCCAGATCGGTGGGCGTCGCGACGTCCTTCACAAATTCAGAAACTCGCAGCCCGGCGAGCATCTGGATGAGGGATTGAACACTATCGGCGTCCACAGGAAATGTTTGTCCGGGGATGGTCCATGCGTTTGCGGCCTGGCGCCGCAGGATAAAATGATTTGTACCAGGACCGATCATCTCGATTTCGGCGACCGGCGCGGTCAATTCGAGAAGATAGGGATCGCGAAAATCGTTGACGGCGCCCATCCATGACGAGAGCGGCTGGGCCGGGGTCGTAAGGACAGTGTTCCATCTGTCCCGTTTTGCAAAGACCTCCGTCGAATCATTCGTGGAAGCTTTGCCCACATGGACGGACGTAAGGACGTTGGAACCCTGATCGAACCACAAATCGAGATTCGCCGGCTGCAATCCGAACGCTGACATGTCCGCGTTCGGATTATCTGTGATAAATTGCGAAACATGGGCCGTCTGAAGTTTTTGAAGAGCGTCCGCGATGTAATCGCCATTGGCACGGGCGGTCAGCGGGTGAATCATTTTCCAAAGATGGCTGGCTGCGTCGCGCCGTAATTCGATAATTTTCGTCCCATTGGTCAGCACGATCGAATCGCAGCCGGTGGTATCGCCCGCCAGGGACGTATCACGCCAATCATTGGCCGTTTGGGGAATGTATTTAAGCCAGTCGATATCGGTGATGAAAACCCCGTCGCGGCCCACCACCTGGACATACACTCCGTCGCCCGGAGGGGTCTTATTGCCGACAAGAATTTCACGACGTTCGTCGCCGGATTGAATGACCAGCGACGCCCACGGCGAATTGAAGCCGAACTCTGAATGGTTTTGGCTGATTTCGGCCGAACCGATGCGCACAACTGGCTTGAGTTTTTGCAAAGCTGTCAAAAGTGATTCGATGGCCGAAACCTGCGCGGGATAGGCCACCGGCTGCGTCAGGAACCAGCCACCATTGGTGTTGACGACGCAAATTTCCGCCGTGTCCCTGGGACTAACTTGAACGCCCGTTACAGCCAATGGACGCAGGTTCGATAACATTTCCAATGGCTCAACGGCCTGGGACCGTTCGAAAAAGCGGTAGCCGACAATGAAGGCGAGCAGCAGGACGGCCAGAATAAACCAGGTAAAAGTATGTTTCGAGTTCATCGCTACTTCCTGCGCCTCAACCAAACCAGTCCTCCCAGGGTGAGAGTCGTGGCGGGCAATGCCCCCAGCAAAAGCCAGCGGACGTTCCGCAACTGGGTTTTGCTCATCAGGACTCGATATTCGACCACGGGACGGGGACCGATGCCCTCGAGCAACAGCGGGCGATCCAGAAGCCAATTAACCGCATATCCCGCAAAATCACGATTCGCTGCACATTCAATAAATTTGTTGTTCAAAAACATTGAATCGCCCACCACAACCATACGCATGTTGCCCGAGGCATTCGCCGCCCCTTTATTTGCAGACTGTCCTTCGACCGAGACCATAAGCGGATAACTATGAGGAAGGGATCCGCGTTCATTACTAAGGACGGCGTTTGCACTGGACGCCGCGAGCGGCGTCACCGTGGGCGCGTTAGGCGGGGCATTCGGATCATTCTTTGGCCCCACCGGACGCGGCAAAACGAGTTCCAGTTCTGATCCGCAGAGCGGATTGACGACCGGCTCTTTTTGGTTGAAATTCATCACCAGGACGCCGCTTCCTGCGCTGGCATCCTGCACAACGTCCCCACCGACAATCACACCGTAATCCGCAAGAACGTCTTCGAGTCCTGTCGGGTGTTCCAGAGAAAAATAATCGAGCATCACCAGCAACCGCCCGCCCTGGGATATGTAATGGTCAATTTTGGCCAGCTCAGAATCGGAAAAACGCTCCCGCGGTCCCGCGATAATGAGCAGATTGCAATCGGATGGCACGCTGTTGTTTCCCACCAAAGTAAGCGGTAGAAGTTGAATGTAATTCTCGCCCAGAATGGCGCCGAATTTCAGGTACCCATTATCCCCGGTGTCAGCGGGCGACGGTTCGCCCTGCCCCATAAGGTAATATGCCGTAAACGGCTTCGCACTCGTAACGGCCAGCAGCGTGGCTGTAAATGCCATCTCACCCTTGAATGCCACCGGGCCAAATTCGATTTGCTTGCCTTTCATGATCCCATTCGGCCCAAGCTGCACGAGGGCATCGCCAGGAACGGGCTTTGCATGGCCGTTGCAATCAAAAATAATCAGGTTTTTGGCCGGGGGCTCGTCAGGATGAACTCCCTGGGCCGGCAAATGATATTTTTGCATGATGACCGCGGCTTCAGCGGGATCGCGGTTATAGTCCACGACCTTGATAGTGATGCGCGGGTCGAGCCGGTGATATTCGTTGAGCAGCGCCATGATGGTGGAATACATCCGGTCCTCTTTGTCATAATAGACCGTGACGTCCACGTGATTGGTGAGCGATTGCAAGATACTCACCGTGTGCGGCGACAATTTAACGCGAGTCCGGGAGCTGAGGAAAAATTGTTTCGAAAACAGGCCGCCAATGTAATTGAGCATGACGATCACCGCGAGGACAACGAGGGTCCTCAGGAATACGTCAAAGCCGATCTTCCATCGGCGCGCAGGTGAAAAGCTTTGGATCGGAGGAGATTTTGAATCAGAAGTCATTGGTCATTTCCATCGCCGGCTTTCCACCACCCGCAATGTCAGAAATAAAAAGAAGAACGTCAGGCTGACATAAAAGATCACGGCTTTGGTGTCGACCATGCCCCGGGAGAAATTGTGCACCTGGTCGAACAGATTAAAGCGCAAGAGGACTTGCCCTGTCCAGTCTGCGGGAGTGGCATTCGCCTGGGCCAAAAAGGAGATCAAAAACAGAGCCACACCCATGACAAAACTAACCATCGCAGCCGCCATCTGGCTGCGTGTAAGAGACGAGGCGAAGCACCCGAGCGCCATAAACAGGCAGCCCACAAGAAAGATTCCCAGATACATTCCGCCGATCATACCCGCATCCAGCGCTTCATGCTGGTTCGTGAAACGGCGGACAACATAGAGGCAGGCGAGCATGGGAAGCCAGGTAACCATGTAAAAAATAATGGCGGCGGCGAATTTTGAAGCGACCACCTGCACGTCATTTACCGGAGTCGTCATGAGCGTTTCGAACGTGCCGGAATATTTTTCGTGAGCGAACAGCCGCATCGTGATCACGGGGGTTATCAGCAGAACGATCAGCCAGAAGATGTACGAAGCGTAAAACAGCTCGGTGATAGGCATTTCCTGCGGATCGGCACCCACGAGGTTTGTGATTAAAACATCGTAAGTCAGGCCGAGAATCAGTGCCACCGCGGCGATAATCATGTATCCCGCAGGCGAAAGAAAAAAGCCCCCCAGCTCCCGGCGCAATAATGTCAGGAAGATTCTCATTCTTCTTCGTCGGGTTTGGTGATTTGGACGTAAATGTCCTCGAGGGAATGGCGGTTGCGCGTCAGTTCGCGCAAAATCCAACCGCGCTCGCGCACGATTGCAAAGACCGCCGGACGCAAATCATAGCCGTTGCGCGGAGTGATGGCACACCGTTGAAATTCGCCTTCGCTGGGGGAAACATCAATGGATTCGATGCCTTGCATCTGGGAAAAGACATCGCGCAGTTCGGCGGCGGGCGCGGCGATCTCCGCCACAATCTGGCTGTTGCCCGCCATGAGGCGCTGCAAGTTTTCCGGAGAATCGGCCGCCAAAACTTTTCCGTCATACATGATGACCATCCGATTACACATCATTTCGGCTTCCGGCAAAATGTGCGTCGAAATCAATACGGTATGTTTCCCGGCCAGGCTTTTGATCAGTTGCCGCACTGAGCGGATTTGGTGCGGGTCCAGCCCGATAGTTGGCTCGTCCAGAATAATCAGTTCCGGCTCGTGTGACAGCGCGTCGGCCAGGCCCACCCGCTGGCGATAGCCCTTGGAAAGCTGGCCGATAATGCGGCGGCTGACGCCCGTCAGACTGCATTGTTCCATGACCGTATCCACGCGCTGGCGCGAACGCCGCAAGCCGAGCCCCTTGAGCCGCGCCCGGAACTTCAAAAATTCCCGCACTCGCATCTCCGGATACAAAGGATTGTTTTCGGGCATATAGCCGATTCGCCGCCGCACTTCAACCGACTGATGGAAAACGTCGAACCCGCCGACCCGCGCCGTCCCGCTGGTGGCCGGCATGAAGCAGGACAGAATGCGCATCGTGGTGCTCTTGCCCGCTCCGTTTGGCCCGAGCAGGCCCACGATTTCACCGCGCTTCACCGAAAACGAAATATCGCGGATCGCATGGCGACCCGCGTATCGCTTCGTGAGATTCTTTACTTCAATCATTCGGGCTGTTGATTTAATTGAAAACAGCGTGAAGATTAACGGAAAATTGCCCGCAAGCAACCGCTCTTTTATTTAACAACCAATTTGCCCGTTTGTTGCGTTCAATTTTTGAAAGTTTGCGAAAACAAATTCCGTCGAACGAGCAAAAACGTTCGGCTCATGGCAACGATTGAAGTTGACTTTTGACCGCCAAAATTCCAATAGCAACAGCGCTTGGTTCAATTCTCCGATAATGTCTACGCCCAATGGCGGGCCCGTATCTGCGCCAAAGACTGTTTGCGCGACGAACGGTTTCCGCCCGAACGGCTCGTCCAGGCAATCTGGCAGCACCAGCGGCTCCGCCGCGCCGAACTCAAAACCATTGCCGGAGAAAGCGTGCGCGTGTTTCATCCGGGTTTCGCCAGCGTGGAAGGCGGGCCCGATTTCCGGGGAGCCGTGTTGCAATTTGGCGCGGATGCTCCATGCTCCGGGGACGTGGAAGTGGACTTGCGTACCGGAGGCTGGCGCGCCCATGGCCATGATCGCAACCCGAATTTTCAGAAAGTCTTGCTTCACGTCGTTTGGGAGGACGGGATCGATGCCGCAAGGCCCGCGAATGGCCGAAAAATGGAACCGCATCCGGCCATTTTATCCCTGAAAAACGTCATCGATGCGCCGCTCGCGGAATTAAGCCTCTCGCTCGAAAACGAATCGCTTCGGTCGCTGCCGGAAAGCCTGCGCGGCAAATGTTGTGCTCCGTTGCGGGGGCTTGGCGAGCCTGAAACTATCCGGCTTTTGGAGCAAGCGGCGCGCGTCCGGCTCGAAAATAAAGCCGCCCAATTTCGTGCCCGTGCCAGGAGCGCCGGATGGGAACAGGCGCTTTGGGAGAAATTGTTTTGGGCGCTCGGATACAAACACAACATCTGGCCAATGTATCACCTGGCCGAGCAACTGCCGCGCCTGCGGAGCGCAACCAATTCAGCGGCTGAGAGCTTGCTCGCGTTACAGGCCCGGCTGTTGGGAATGAGCGGGTTGTTGCCCGATGAATTGACACGCGCTCAAAAGAGCACCGACAATTATGTACGGCAGGTTTGGGACATATGGTGGCGTGAACGTGACGCATTCTCGGATTTCATTTTGCCGCGTGCCGCCTGGCGGTTTCACGGCTTGCGTCCCGCAAACCATCCCTCGCGGCGGCTGGCGCTGGCCTCTCACTGGCTCGCCGACAAGGATTTCATTCCGAAAATGGAGAAATGGGTTTCCGGGGACAGCACCGGGCTAATGAAAATATTGCAGGTTGAGCGCGACGAATTCTGGTCGTGGCACTGGACGTTTAAATCTGCTCGACTCAAAAAGCCGCAGCCGCTTTTGGGCGCCGGGCGCGTAACCGACCTGGCTGTAAACGTGATTTTGCCATGGTTGTGGATGCGCGCAGACGAAGGCGGCAGCGAAAAAATCCGGACTGAAATCGAGCGACGTTTCTTTGCCTGGCCACCAGCGAAAGACAACTCCATTTTAAAACTGGCACGACAGCGGTTACTGGGAACCTCCAATGCCAAAATACTGAAAACCGCCGCCGCTCAACAGGGACTAATTCAAATTGTCCGCGATTTTTGCGACCGCACCAACGCGACGTGCGATGATTGCAAGTTTCCGGAGATGGTGCAGCAGTTACGCCCCTCCAGTAAGGTCGCCAAAAATCAAGGGTGATCGATCCATTCGTGGACTCCTGCGAATGGGGTCTTGTTGTCTGCTCTCCCTGGATACGCGCAGGCACCTCAAAATGACGCTCGACTTACGACCCAAATGGTAAGACCGTGAGACATGATGGTCACCTTATCCAGTATGGGGCAGATTGTTCTCCCCAGACAGGCTCGCGCACGACTGCAGTTGCGCCCTGGCAACAGATTTGTCTGCAAGGTCGACGGCAACTCCATCATCCTGACACTTGAACCGCGCAGCCGTGAACGCCCGAAGCTCATCCTTGATCGCGCTACAGGATTACGGATTACGAAATCTTTCCCCGGGGCAAAGGTTTCAAGCGAGGATGTGCGCGCGGCCCTGACGGATTTTCCCTGAGATACCTTCTGCAGGCCGGATCATTCCGGGCGGCGCTGCCGCGGTTAAGCGCAAATAACTGCGAACGATAGAGCCCGACGCTCAAATCGCAAATCAGTAACCGGACGCATTTCCGCCGCTACGCCCTAAGATTTCACTTCCAGATTGGCGAACGGATTGTTCGCGAAGCTGGCGCCCTTGTTCTGACCCTGGGTGTTGGAATGAGCGTGATTTTTGTCTTTCGCCGGCGCGGGCGAATGTGAATGGGCGGCTGAGGCCGAATCCGGCTCATGAGCCTTCTGTTCATGAGATTTTTCAGGCGCGCCCGGTTCGTCCGACTTATTGGGGTTTTTGGCGCGCTTGTTTCGGGGCAGCGGAGTGATCATCACGACGATATTCCGGCCGTTGAGCTTGGGTTCAAAATCCGGATGCCCAAACGGACCGACCTGGCTCAGGAATTTCCGGATGACATCGAACCCTATCTCAGTATGCGCCATCTCGCGGCCACGGAATTTGAGCGCCACTTTGACCTTCATGTCTTCGCAAAGAAAGTCCACAGCATGGGTCAACTTGATGCCCAGGTCGTGCGGATCAATGCGGGGGCTGAGTTGGATTTCCTTGACGGTGGAAGCGTGCTGATGTTTGCGCGATTCTTTCTCCTTTTTCGCCAACTCATAACGGAACTTGCCGATTTGCACGAGCCGGCAAACGGGCGGATTGGCCGTGGGCGAAATCTCGACGAGATCCACTGCCTGCTGCCGCGCCAGCAGGAGGGCGTCGTTCAGCGGCAGGATGCCGAGGTTTTTATCGTTTCCATCTATGACGCGGACTTCGCGGGCGCGGATTTTACCGTTGACCCGAAGATGCGCGGTGGATGAAGAATTACGTGAAGGGAAAGGGCGGCTCAAGACACCCTCGTTGGTTGTGGCATGACTTTCAGTTTTATCATCAAAATAAACAAGCGGATTACCATATAACCTTTTTCCGGAGGACGCAAGCAAAATCGAAAGCAAAAGATAAAAGTTCGCCTAAAAGTTCACCAATTAGGATTGCCATTTGTATCTGGTCGTGTATTCTATCTGTTCCGTTTGACAAAACACACTATTGTTGAACCGTTAAACCAGCCCGAAGACCGGGTTTTTGGATTTAACGGTTCTGTAGTCGAATGGCAAAACGTATTTAAAGTATGAGCGCAGTCCTGGAAAAAGAAAAAACCGCAACATCGCCTAATTCGCCCAAACGCGAATACACCCTGGAACGCACGCGAAACATCGGCATCGCCGCGCACATTGACGCGGGCAAAACGACCACGACCGAGCGCATCCTGTTTTACACCGGCCTCATCCACAAGATTGGCGACGTGGACGACGGCAATACCGTCACCGACTGGATGGAACAGGAACGCGAGCGCGGCATCACGATCACCAGCGCGGCGGTCACCTGCTATTGGACCCAAAGGCAGGTCAAGCCGGGCGAAAACGAAATCTATAAGGCGTTCAACAACGTTCCCCATCGCGTCAACATCATTGATACCCCGGGCCACGTGGATTTCACGGCCGAAGTGGAACGTTCCATGCGCGTGCTTGACGGCGCGGTCGCGGTTTTCTGCGGCGTTGCCGGCGTGCAACCGCAGTCAGAAACGGTCTGGCGCCAGGCCACAAAATATAAGGTCCCGCGCATTGCGTTCGTCAACAAGATGGATCGCACCGGCGCCAATTTCGAAAACGCTCTCAACGACATGCGCAAAAAGCTCAATGCGTATGCGTATCCCATTTTCCTGCCCATTGGCGCCGAAGACATGTTTGAAGGCGTCATTGACCTCGTCAACCAGAAGGCATTCGTTTGGGGCCCCGGCGACGTGGCGAACGAAGGCTTGAACTATGAAGTAAAGGAAATTCCCGATGCTCTCAAAGATAAAGCCAAAGCCGGCCTGGCTGAATTGATCGATGCCGTCTCGAACAAGGACGATCGCATCGCCGAACTGGTTTTGGAAGAAAAGCCTATTTCGCCGCAGGAACTCAAGGCCGCCATTCGCCGCCTCACCTGCAAAATTGAATTTGTGCCGGTGCTGTGCGGTTCAGCCTTCAAGAAAAAGGGTGTCCAAGTGCTCGTCGACGCCGTCGTGGATTATTTGCCCAGCCCGCTTGATGTTCCGGATGCCGAAGGCCATGAGCCGGGCACGGAAAATAAAGTGACCGTGGCAACCAGTGACAGCAACAAGTTCTGTTCGCTGGCATTCAAGCTTTGGACCGACACCTACGCCGGCAAGCTGGTGTTTTTCCGCGTCTATTCCGGTTCGCTGAAGAAGGGCGATACCATTTACAATCCGCGCACGCGCAAACGCGAGCGCGTCAGCCGCCTCATGATCATTCAGGGCAGCGAGCGCAAAGACATTGATACAGTTTACTCCGGCGACATCGCGGCTCTGGTCGGTCTGCGCAATATCACCACCGGCGATACGCTGTGCGATGAGTCATTTGAGGTGACGCTCGAACCACCTACTTTCCCCGATCCAGTCATTTCGATGGCCGTGGAACCTAAGACCCAGCAGGATCGCGATAAAATGTCCGAAGGCCTGCAACGCCTTGCGGAAGAAGACCCGACGTTCCGTTGTTTTACCAACGAAGAAACCGGCCAGCTGATCATTGCGGGCATGGGTGAACTGCACCTGGAAATCATTCGAGACCGCTTGTTCCGTGAGTTCAAGGTGGAAGCCAACGCCGGCGCTCCGCAAATCGCCTATCGCGAAACGATTTTGAAATCGGCGGACGGCGAAGGAAAATTCATCCGCCAATCCGGTGGTCGCGGTCAATACGGCCACGCCCTCGTCAAGGTGCAGCCAAACGAACGCGGCAAAGGTGTCGAAATTGAAAATGAAATCGTCGGCGGCGCCATTCCCAAGGAATATATCCCGGCGGTCATTGACGGCATTGAAGAAGCCGTCAAGGGCGGTGTTTACGCGGGCTACCAGGTCATTGACATCAAGGTCCAGGTCGTGGACGGCACGTTCCACGAAGTGGACTCCAACGAACTCGCGTTCAAAATGGCCGGCATTTTCGCGCTTAAAGACGCCTTCAAAAAGGCGAACCCCATCCTGCTGGAGCCCATCATGAAAGTGGAACTCACCACGCCCGACGAATATCAGGGCGATTTGATTGGAGATATCACGCGTCGTCGCGGAATGATCATCAACATTGAAGCCAAGCAGGGCCAAACGATCGTGAAC
>DASXFM010000299.1:0-6737 GCA_036489615.1 Verrucomicrobiia bacterium
ATCGGCCATCCTTTTGACGATTCCGAACAGTCTGCGACCATGGTCTTTGGGACCGTAAACCGCCGGCAACCTGAGGATGGTGCACGCCAGATCCGGATCGCCGGACATCGCCCGCTCCACGAGGATTTTTTCGTAGTCGTATTCCAAATCCGATTTGTTTTTCGCCTGCGCCCTGCGCAGATAAAGCTGCTCACGCAACGGCGCATCCTCGGTGAACGGCGTCGGTTCAAACGCTCCAGACCCTGTCCTCAGAAAGAAACGGTCCCATCCGCGGTAAACATCGCAACTGCTGACGAGCACAATCCGTCCGCAAACGCCCTTAAAAACCGCCATCGCTTCCCGTGCTTGCGCTTCGGTGTAAGCGCACATGTCCAGAATCACGTCCGGCGCCCAATTGATGAATTCCTGTCTAAAAGAAGGAAGCGCCTTGCGTTCTTCCCAAAAGTGCCAGACTCCATGCGGCAGAGATTGACGATTCCGATTGCGGCTAAAAACCATCACGTTGTGCCCCAGGTCCAGGAGCCGGCGAACTACGTACGGCCCGATGAATCGCGTTCCTCCAATGATCAAGACCTTCATTATGAGCGCCTTTCACTTCGCAATTGGCTTGGACTTCCCATTTGGACACCTGCCCATGACCGGCACGGGCATCTTGCGATTCTCGCGCCATTCCGGCCGGAATTCAATCCACATTCCGCGCCAACCCCGCGCGGGCGGCCGTCCGTTGCCGAACATGCCTCAAAATCCACTTTTTCTCATTAATCCAGGCGATCCGCCAATCCGGTAGTCCAATATTAAAATGACTTGGCTAACGGCTTGGGGTTGTTTAAGCTAAAATCCTGGCCACATGAGCGCTAAGAAAATAACCAACGGCGAGTTTTTGATTAAGGAACTCACCATTTCCAACAAGCTGGGAATTCACGCCCGGCCCGCTGCGCTGTTCGTCAAAACGGCCAACCGTTTTGCCTGCGAAATTTTTGTGGAAAAGGACGGTGAAAAAATCAACGGCAAAAGCATTATGGGCCTGATGATGCTCGCTGCCGGCCCGGGCAGCAAAGTCATCCTCCACGTCCGCGGCAACGACGCACCCCAGGCCATTGCAGAACTCGAAGCCCTCGTCCAACGAAAATTCGACGAGGAATGACCTCCCGTACCGCAGGTTTCCAAACCTGCTGTATCGCCGATTTCCAAATCGGCAGATCGTTCGACGGCGTGCGATCGGCGGGCTTAGAAACCTGCGATTACGGTTCCTCACTCCCACGTACCGGACGATAATCCTTAAATCCATTAATCCATCCATCCGGTTTTCCCTTTCGCTTTTAAACCCACGCCTCTACCCTTGTCCCCATGGCGTCATCCGATTTTGACATCAAATACGTCGCGCATCTGACCCGCATCGAACTCTCTCCCGACGAGGAGAAAAAGCTCGCATCCCAGCTCGGTAACATCCTCGGTTACATCGAAAAATTGACTGAATTGGACGTTTCCAACGTGGAACCTACCGCCCACGCGGTCCCGCTCGTCAATGTCACCCGCCCGGACCGAACCGGCCCCTCGCTTTCCCAAGAGGAAGCCCTCCGCAACGCTCCCGCAAAGGCCAACGGCCTCTTTATCGTGCCAAAAATTGTAGAGTAAGGCACTTAACTTAGGACACTTATGCCGTTAAACGAATCCACCATTTCCGAACTCGTGCCCCGGCTCGCCGCCCGGGAGATTTCAGCCCGCGAACTCGTGCAGTCGTGCCTCGATCGTATCACCCGCGTTGAGCCTAAAATCCATGCATTCATCAGTTGGAACGCCCAGGACGCCCTCGCCCAGGCTGATGCGGCGGACCGTAAACTGTCCACGGGCGTAACCCATCTGGAAAAGCCCTTACTTGGTATTCCGATTGCTATCAAAGACGTCATGGCCGTCAAAGACCAACCTTTGAATTGCGCTTCAAAGATATTAGGCGAATTTATTTCGCCCTACGACGCCACCGCGATTGAAAAACTCAGGTCCGCGGGCGCCATCGTCTTTGGACGATGCAATATGGATGAATTTGCCATGGGCAGTTCCACCGAAAACTCTGCCTTTGGCGCCACGCGTAATCCCTGGGACCTGGAACGCATTCCGGGCGGTTCCTCGGGCGGTTCGGCAGCCGCAGTTGCGGCGGACGAAACGATCGCCGCGCTGGGCACGGACACGGGTGGCTCTATCCGCCAGCCGGCCGCGCTTTGCGGCGTTGTCGGCCTCAAACCCACTTACGGGCGCGTCTCGCGTTACGGCCTGGTGGCCTTCGCCAGCTCGCTCGACCAGGTTGGACCCCTGACCAAAAACGTTTCCGATTCCGCCACTTTGCTTGGCGTTTTGAGTGGGCACGATCCTCTCGATTCGACCAGTGTCCCCTACCCTGTCCCGAATTATACCAAATCGCTCGATGGCAACATCCGCGGCCTGAAACTGGGTCTGCCCAAAGAATACATGATTGGCGGCATGGACCCGGAAATCAAATCGGCGGTGGATGCCGCCGTGAAAACGCTTCAGGACCTGGGCGCGGAGACCGTCGAGATTTCGCTGCCCCATACGGATTACGCCGTGGCGACCTATTACATCATCGCGACGGCCGAGGCATCGGCCAATCTCGCGCGATTTGACGGCGTCCGTTATGGCGCGCGCGCCGAAGCCGCGGATGTCCGGGAACTTTACAGCCGCACCCGCGGCGCGGGCTTTGGCCACGAAGTTAAACGCCGGGTCATCCTCGGCACCTACGTTTTGAGCAGCGGTTATCACGACGCCTATTACGTACGCGCCCAAAAAGTCCGCACGCTCATTCGAAAGGATTTCCTGGACGCCTTTGAAAAAGTGGATGCGATTATCGCCCCCACCACCCCCACGGCGGCATTCAAGGTCGGAGAAAAAGCCGACGACCCGCTCCAAATGTATTTGTCTGATATTTTCACCATTTCCTGCAATCTGGCCGGCATTTGCGGCATCAGCGTGCCCTGCGGTTTCACCAAAAACCCGAAACTGCCCATCGGCCTGCAATTGCTCGGCAAACCCTTCGGCGAAGAATCGCTGTTGCGCATTGCTCACGCGTATGAGCAAAAAAATCATTGGTACAATCAGAAGCCCGGACTCACTTAACATCCTATGAAAGCAGATAGACGCCCTAATAAAATCCTATTTTTCCTCGGACTATCCCTGCCGTTGGTGGCCTTATTGACCATCGGCTGGCTCGTGCGTGAAACCAGCGGGCGTTATCAGCAGTCATTCTTCCAGGTCGAACACACCTACAAGGTCGTGAACCTTGTGGAACAAACCCAACTCCACCTGCTGGACGCCGAGACCGAACGCCGCAGCTATCTTCTGGCCGGCGGCTCTGATTCTCTCAGTTCCTATGGCAGTGCCATGGCGTCCGTGCAAACCGACATTTCCAAATTGCAGGACCTCCTGGGCAAAAGCACAACGCAACAAACCAACATTTCACAATTGCAGGATCTGGTCACCGTCCGGCTGGGCATTGACCCGAATAAGCTGAAGCAACCCGCCAACCTGCCCGATATGCTGGCCGTCTCGCTTACGACGGAGGGCAAAAGCACCATGGACCAAATCAACCGCGTGTTGTTCGAAATGAGCCAGGACGAGGAGAACCAACTCAACGACCGGGCGCTGCGCACTGAAGATGACGCGATCTCAGGACAGATTGCCACCGTCATCCTCATCGGCACGGTCGCCGTCGCGCTCATCTTTATTATCTTCATTTTGTTGCGGCTCGAAAAACTCCAGCAATTCGTCACCATTTGCGCCTGGACCGGCCAGGTGAAGGATGGCGATGGTTGGATCCGGCTCGATGAATATCTGCAACGCCGATTTGGCCTCTCGGTGTCCCACGGCGTTTCCCGCGATGCGGCCATCAAAATGATGCGCGAAATGGAAGCCAAAAACGCCGCCGGAGCCATGGCCAAATGATTCCGTATTCACTCTCTCGTGCCTGCGAAGCCGCAAACTAAAGCCCCATCGGGGCGGTATATATGTAGCCCAGGGCAAACGACTCCGGGAGTGCCGCCCTGGGTTAGTGACACCAATAGAACCGCCGCTGGCTCGCGACAGCGCAAGTTGAATCTGCGGCCTTTTCCCTGATCTTCGCCCAATGTCCGTTTCAACAACACGAATCACGCTTAACAATTAACTTGCATTTAAAGTAACTTTCTGGTTACTTATTCTGGTATGCCGGCCGCCTCGCCAAAAAAGACCACCTCCCAGCCGAGAAACCCGGGACGTTCCCGCGAACGCATCCTTTCCGCCGCCCTCAAGGAATTCGCCGCCAAAGGCTTCGCCGGCGCGCGCGTGGACGTCATCGCCCGTCGCGCCAATATTAATAAACGGATGCTTTATCATTATTTCGGGGATAAAGAGGAACTTTTCAAAGCCGTTCTCCGCCGCAAACTCTGCGAGCGCAAAGCCTGGGCGGAATCGTTGTCCGGCGATCCGGAGGAGACGCTGCCGTTTTGGTTCGAGGCGGCGTGCAACGATGCCGATTGGGTCCGCCTGTTTCAATGGGAAGCGTTGCAGGGCGATTGGCGGAACGTCATCGACGAAAAAGAGCGTCTTGAAGCCACGGCCGAGGGACTCGATCGCCTGCGCCGCCGGCAGGAGCGCGGTCAAATTTCTTCCGAGTTCGATCCCCGCCACCTGATGCTCACCATGCGATCGCTGACGATGTTTCCCGTGGCGTTCCCTCAATTGACCCGGCTCATCACCGGCAAGTCCATATTTGATCCAAAATTTCAAAAGGAGCGCGCCGAATTCTTGAAAAAATTCGCCGCCGCCCTGCGTCCGCAAAAGAAAACCGAATAACTATCGGCGAAGCCGCAAACCTTATGTTCGGCGTTCAGCGTTCGATGTGGGATGTTCCCAAAAAATAAACGCGCCGCGTTTTACTCTCTAACAAACGGCCCGCCAAAGATCATTACCGGTATGATCCATATCAGCGCAGGCTCAAATTCGGTTTTTGAGTTGAGATAGGTATTCATTTCCGCTTTTAAAACGACGCCATCGTCTCCGGCCAAATCAGCGGAAAAATAGCGGCGATCATGATGGCGGTCGTCGCACCTTGCCGCCTCAATTGTTCCGTGAAGCGGCTCTGAATTGGAAAACGGAGGTACGGACGGCCCTTTAATCGAGGCAAAAATGCCGGGGTTTGAAGATTGATTTATTGGCGCGCGCACCAGCCACGCGTACGCCTGCCGGGAGTCCGTTTGCCATCGGTTCGTCTCATTCGGTTTTCCGGGAGGATAGAAACAAATCAGCCACCGATTTGTGCCGCTGAGTGAAAACACCTCCTTTGTCCTTCCGTGATAGTTTCCGCCGGATTCCTCCTCAGTGAAGTTTGTTTCGGTTTGTCCATTGCCATGAAGATTCACAAGGGAGGCCCGATATTCATAAACCGGCGACCTTGTCGTTTGGCATCCCGTCAACAGTACGCACGAAAGAACCGCCAGGCACATGATGAGCTTGATTTTCATTCTCTCCACTGCCGTGCATTCGGCGTTCGATGTTGGATGTTCGATATTCCCAAGCCCGCCCTATGGGCCATTCGTCGGGGAAGTTTCGTGAAGAAATGTATTGAGAATGGCCAGGTAGCTATCCACCTCTTCGCCCGCATCCGATCCCATCTCCTTCTTATAATCCTGCAATTGATCCGCCGCCGACTGGGCTTGCGACCGCAATCCATTCATATCCATCTGGCCCGAGCCCAATTCATCGAGTATCTCGTTGAATTTGCCGACCGCCGCGGGACTGGCGCTTGAGCCCAGCACCTGTGCTTCGACTTCCTGCACCAGATTGCTGTGGTCCCGGATTTCTCGCGACAACGCCCGTAGATCCGAATCCCAGGGAGAACTGGAAATCGCCGGGGAGCTTGCTTGAACCGAGAGGCCCGGCGCCGACAAAGGATGAGGGTCCGGCGATGTAGATATCGGCACCGACACCGCGCCGAAGGTGATATTGGAGACTTTAAGGCGCGACAGAGTCAGCGTGCCCAGGCTTTCATCCTGGAGCACGAGAGAGTTTGTGGTCATGGACACCACCTTCCCATTCAGCACGTCTCCATTCTGCAGTGTTATTTGATCGGCGTAAGTGGATGTGGACAATACCAACACCGATAAAGAAAAGGCGGCCAAAGATATTATTAATGAGGCAATTGGCTTCATGTTCACACCATAATCCGCGCAATCGAATGCCGCAAACGTAAAAAAATTAATACGTGAGACTGGATTTACAGGATTTACAGGATAAAATCGTTCGGCAACGGCTTGAGACGATACGTCCGATTCTTACGCTTAAACTCAAGCCGCTCCGCGCCAAAATTCAGCAGTAATCCAATCTCGATGCCGGTAGCAGTAAGGTAATTTACTAATTGCACCTCGTTTGCAGGAACAAGTGCTTGACTGGCCTTTGACTCCACCATCACACGGCCCTCAACCAACATGTCGGCGGCGGATTTGCCACTGGCCAGCCAGAGATTAACGGCATGTTCCTTGAAGGCTTTATCGTAATGTTTATATTTCATTTGACGGTTGATGTTGTACCTCCTTTTCCGTGTCCATCAAATCGAAGCAACCCCAGACCGACTTTTCCATCTTTCATTCGGCATCCTGTCCATCCTGTTAATCCTGTCAAAATTCGGAGACGGGGCCGGAACCTTGAGACAGGATGAGCAGGATTTACAGGATAAACAAAAAAAATCTTCATCA
>DASXFM010000385.1:0-4939 GCA_036489615.1 Verrucomicrobiia bacterium
CAGCCATTGGTTTACCCCGACCCGGTGAACGTTCTTAGTCAGGATGACACAACCAAAGGCAACTGGGGTGGAACGTATGGAAAAGACGGATATGTGCTCTTCGGCTACGATGGCGACAAGACAAATCACGAACAACTGCCGCCTTATGTTGAGTCGATCACCATCAAGCCCAAAGCTACTGCCATTACCGAATGGGCTCACGATATCAACGATCCTCGGGCATTGGCATCTAACGATCGCAACGGGGAAGCCCGGAATGCGGCAACCCTCTATAACCGCAACACGTTGCTTGTGGATATCCGCCTGAAACACCCACATGCCTTTCGTTTGGCAGCGTATGCCGTTGACTTCGACCGCAAAGGCCGAGAGGAAGCCATCGATATCTACAATCTACCGGCTCTGACGCTGGCGGCGCCAACGCAGGCTTTCCACGAGTACCAGAATGGCAAATATGTGATTTTTGAGTGCCGGGATTCAGTCCGACTGCGTTTTGATAATATTCAGGGCGATAATGCAACGGTCAGTGGAATCTTTTTTGATCCGGAATGACGGGGATTTAACCGCAAAGATCGCAGAGAGCACAAAGAACCGGTGGGAAGACCGGGAACACCTAATCGAGATAACGCCACATATTCGTGGTCGGTGGGGAAGTCTCCGGATCAACGACAGAACCATCCGGCAAAACCACACATGTCGCAGAGCTGCCAAGCAGGTAGACTCCTCCAAATTCGATAATGTAAAACCAACGAGGACGAAGCTTGTAGGGATCATTAGGTGGGACTTGCGGCACTCCCGGGGTAGAAGAGACAAATCTAACGGATGACGGGAAAATGTTGGTCGAAAAGCCTTTTGATACCAACCACGCTTTTGCCAATGAGACCGCCTGACCTACCGATAGCGGTGGCTCACCCTTCTCGTCCCAACCCGGCAGGTTCGTAAACGTGCTCATTGGAACCCACCAAGTGTTGGTGTATCCAGCACCGCTCACGTGACTATGAATAGCAAGCTCGAAGTCCTCGCCAGCGGATGCCGCCACAGTGAATGAAAAATGCCAGACAAGTAACGATCGACAGACGGCTCAATTCACAGCCCGACGTATTCATTTTGGGGATTGTCAATCGGCCTCATGTCGTCGTCAAGCATCCTCAATTAAGAGCTTGCCACTTTTCCTGGGTAAAAATCAGTTTATGTTTCGCGCGAAGGACGCGAAGGAAACGTTGCACGGATTTTACTTCATTTCATGTCGCTCGTATCTTTGCGATCTTTGAGTTCTTTTGCGGCCAATAGATTCCAGAGAGGCTTATAGCTACCCAAGCCACGTTGATTCCGGGTATTCCTTCAAAAGCCGGGCAACGATATCAGAGAAATTCGTCATCTGTTGAATGAGTGGGCGAATCCAGGAAAGCCGCCGAACGTGGCAGGGCGCGGGAAAGGCGGCCCATCGGCCGCGTCATTGGTCACTTTTCGCGACCACCAGGTGCCGTTGCTCCAGAGAATTCTGTCCTCAACGATTTCGCCGTGCATGTTCCATGAGGGAATAATCACGCCCGACGCATCGGTCACGAGCATCCCGCCCCGACCGTCGTACGTGATGATAAAGAGCCGATTTTCCGTCCGGGTAATGTAACAGGCTTCATCGGGCCGGCCGCTCTGGTACCAGGCGCCGATCAAGGATTTTTCCATTTTGGTAAATGCCTTCGCGCGCAAGTCCTGGGGCATCTCCACAACGGCGTAATGTTGTTCATCATCCCGAGCGTCATTCCATCCCTCGTAAGGCGTCCAGATTTCCACCTTGTCTTCGACTCCGCCGCCGTTATCGGGCTGGGTGTCGCACCAGTTCAAATAGGTGGAATTGGTTGCTTGCCCGTTTACCCATTGAAACGGCCCGCCAGGGGAGGTTCTGCGCAGGCCAATCCAGAGAGAGCGGTTCGCGTTGCCTTGCGAGGCGAACGTGGAAAATATCCAATGTTCTTCGGCTGCATTTTTGATGACTGCCAGGGTACCACCCAGCTTTTCGGCTTCCGCTTCCGAAGCCGTCCAACTGTTTGGCGTGAGCAGATAGTAATCGTGGCCATTGTTTGGATTATTGATCGGGCCAAAGACGATTTCCGCGTGAACGGGCAAAGCGGCCAACATTAAAACCAGACCGCTCAACATCAGGGCGATTTTCATAATCGAAGTTCCAATTTCGGGACGACGGCAACGAATAGAAAGGTTCATAGCGATTGGACGGAGTTGTTAATATGTTGCTCCAACATAATCACAAGCGCGTCTGAGCGCAGGTGGAAAGCATTTAAATTTTACCGTTGTTCTAGACCTCGCCTGCGATGAGAACAGAAAGGGCGTCCCGCTCCGGCTCCAATAGTTCTCTACAAAGCTTCACTTCCGCCATCAACGGCAAAAAAGAAAAAAGGCCGGGATACAGGCAATCCCGGCCATTTTTGGGGGCAACTGGCGCTTTTGTAGCACCGGTAAGATGTTGAGAACTATTTAGCAACGGATGTACCGTTCTAAAAACGTCAGGAAAAGCCAATATTTTCAATGAATTGGAAAAATTGGTGTCGCCAAAAACTTGCGGAGCGCAATCCATTTCAATTTGTCGGCTGCACCTTGCAATCCGGATAGGGTGGTTTAAAAAAAAGAAAAAGGCCGAGATACAGGCAATCCCGGCCATTTTGGGGGTAACTGGCGCTTGTTGTAGCACCGGTAAGATGTTACGAACTATTTAGCAACGGATGTGCCGTTCTGAAAAAATCAGAAAAACCCAATGTTTTCAGCGGATTAGAGAAATTGGTATCGCGGAAAAACTTGCGAAGCGCAATCTCCTGGAAGTTGTTGGTTGCAGCCTGCAATCCGATTTGCGTTCGAGCGAATCTCCGGAGGTCAGAAACCGAAGGGATCGTCTGATTTGTCTTATTTCGATTGAATTCCAGGAATCTTTTTATGGCGCGGCGACGAAAAATAGCGTAAGATGTTGGACTTTAAAGCCCTATGAATCTTGATTCAACTAAACACAAATACCCAATCTCCATGCCTGTTTCGCTCAAAACACCATTAACGATATTAGCTGCCATTTCGATGCTGATCGGGCTTTTTCAAGCTACCGACAGCCGGGCGGCCGGACAGCTGTATCTTGCGTTTACCAATGTCGACACTAATTTCGTTCCCGGCACCGTGTATGGCCCATCGATTGTTCGGACCGCGCTGGTTTTTGGGTCTGACGGCGCGACGCTCTATGGGATTTCCCAGAATTACGGCTCGACGAACCGGGGTTGTATTTTCAGTTTCCGTGAAGATGGCAGCGGTTTTCAGGTTTTGCATTTATTCACTACAAATGCGAATGACGGCAACATGTCAACCGCCGGTATACCGAGTTCCTCCCTCATTACCGACAATGGCAATATCGGCGGTCTGGCCCTTGCCAACAATGGATGGCTCTATGGAACCAGCCCTACTGGCGGCACAAATAATGAAGGAACGGTCTACCGAATCCGCCAGGATGGGACCGGTTTTCAGGTCTTGCACAGTTTCGGAAATCAAGACACCTCGTTTCCTTGCGCGCCCGTAATCCAGGGCGCCGACGGAGCTCTATATGGGACGTGCTTCGTGGGCGAAATCCCCGGGTCGCCATACAATGGCGGCGCGGTTTACAAGATTAACACGGACGGCAGCGGCTATAGCGCTTTGGGCTATGCGACGAACTGTTTTATTGCAAGCGGCCTGGTACAAGGGACCGATAGCCAACTCTACGGAAATGCGTCCGGCGCGCTCTTGGCACTTTTCTTTCGCATCGCCACCAATGGGTCCGCCATTATACCCATTTATACCAATAGCCCGGGCGCTACTCCCGAACCGTTGGGAACGATGATTCAAATCGGGGCGTATTTGTATGGCACAACCTGTTTCGCAGGCACTTCCAGTGCGGGCACGGTTTATATGCTGGAAACGAACGGCGCAAATTACCAGGTCCTGCATAATTTCAACGACGGCACCGTAGCGAATGACGGCCAGCACCCGGGATCAGGTCTCGTGTATGCCGGAGGTTATCTGTACGGAACGACATCGTCCGGCGGTCCGGCACAAACAGGGACCATTTATATGATGGATACCGCAGGTGATTATTATTCTTCAATTTATGACTTTCCTGCCCTCACTGGCGGTCTTCCACAGACGCAGCCCCTGGCTGCTCTAACTCCGGGAATCTTCGAACCCGGCGGTGGCTCCGGCGCGCTTTTCGGGACCTATGTAAACACTACCACTGGACCCGGCGGCATTTTTGGGCTGTTGATCAATCCGGTGGCCACGATAACGGCGGCCAGCGTTTCGTTCGGCGGCCAGACTCTGGTTAGCTGGCCTGCCTGGGCCGTGGGGTACCGCCTCCAGGCCACAACCAATTTGACCTCTGGCACCTGGACGACGGTGACCAACGCCACACCCGTACTCAGTGAACAAGTGCCGACGGCAAACAGCGGCACGACGTTCTATCGGCTCGTGTCGCCGTGACCAGAGAACGCCGGGTGAGTTGGCTGGGCGCGAGCGAGACTGGCGGCGAGACGCCGCCGTAACCCGCCGGCGAGGACGCCTGCGCTACACACCGTTGCTCCGCTATGGTGCAGCAATCCCGGCGATTTTCTCCAGATCGCGCAACATGTCGCCAGCCGTTTGGTACCGTTGTTTGATGTCGGGCTGGCAGGCTTTGAGGATAATCGCGTCGAGGCGGACGAACTCGGCGTGTTCCCGGCGTTCCATGATGGTCGTGGCGATGTCAGGGAAAAATTTGGGGTCGTATCCCGTGCTGATGACGTAGAGGAGCATTCCCAGGGCATAGATGTCCGCTTGCGGGGTTCCAGGAGGCTCGTGCGAAGGAGGCATATAGCCGGGCGTTCCGAAAAAGGTATTAATTTTATCGGGAGGGCGGATATCGGTGACCAGGCCAATG
>DASXFM010000433.1:0-6737 GCA_036489615.1 Verrucomicrobiia bacterium
GCAACGGTCTTGAGTCTTGGTCCATAGGTTAACACGATGTTGATGGTTTGTTCTTTCATCGGCGTGAGGAACCGTGACGCCCTCACCTTACCCACACCACCTCAAACCGCCAATCCTTAAGAACAATGTGTGGATGCGCCCGGCATAAATCAAGTTGCAATTCGGGCATTGCTTCCACACCTTTTCTCAACGAGAGTAGCGTCCGGTCGGACGCCCATGGAGAGTAAACGTTTTTAAGATACAGAAAACGCCATCGATATATTCCGTGACAATCGCCACCCAAAAAGAATTGGAAACAGCGCTGCAGTTCGGGCCACCCGGATTTGCCCGGGTGATTTTGCGCGGATGCTTGAATGCGCAGACGGCGGCGGATTCGTGGAATATACTGGAGAAGGGATTGCGACCAGTGAAACTCGAAAAGCTCGAAGTGGACACCAGCGAGATGCGATTGTGCGACGGAGCGGGCCTGTCATTACTCCGTTACCTCAGTATGGGCCTGATGACCCCGGGGGCTGCTGTTTCCATTAATGGGTTGGACCCGGATGTAGAGCAACTTTTTCGTGCGTTTACCGTGGAGGATTACCAGGCATTGCGCCCGTCGTCCCGGGTAAAGTGCCATTCTCTTCCGGATGAAGTGGGTTCTGCGCTTCGTCAGGCCGCGCGGGATATACGGCAACAAATCGAGTTCCTTGGAAACGTCACTCGCAACCTGTTGCCGACCCTGTGGAGTCGGCGGCAAACGCGCTGGCCGGAAGTCGCCCGGGTTTTCGAAGTGGCAGGCGCCAATGCGGTGCCAATCGTATCGCTCGTCAGCGTTTTGGTTGGGCTGATCATTGCATTCGAGTCGGCCCAAACACTGGCCAACTTCGGCGCGCAAATCTATGTGGTGAACATGATCGGGATTATTATGGTGCGCGAACTTGGGCCTTTGCTGGCGGCTGTGCTGCTGGCAGGACGCTCCGGTTCCGCCTTTGCGGCGGAACTCGGCACCATGAAGGTCAACGAAGAACTGGACGCATTGCAAACGTTTGGCCTGGATCCCATCCGCTTTCTCGTCATTCAGCGGTTTCTCGCATCGATACTTTTAACGCCGCTGCTGACCTTTTTTTCAACGTGTCTGGGCATCTTCGGAGGCGTGTTTGTGGCCTTCGTTCTGGGATACTCATGGAGCCTTATTTTTCATCAATTGGCTGCTTCTCTTCACTTGAGTGATATTTTCCTCGGCCTGGCCAAAGCGGTCGCCTTTGGCGGGATTGTGTCCGCTGTCGGATGCCTGCGTGGATTGCAGACCGGAGAGGGAGCGAGCGCGGTCGGCGTCTCGACGACTCGCGCCGTGGTCTCCAGCATCATCTTGATCGTGCTCGCGGATGCTGTGTTTGCCGTGCTTTTCTATTATCTGAAGAAATGAACGATCAACGTAAAATTGACATTAGCGTGCGCAATCTCAAGATTGGGTATGGAGACAATGTCATCCTGCATGACATCAATTTTGACGTGAGATGCGGCGAGGTGTTTGTGATTTTGGGAGGCTCCGGCAGCGGCAAGAGCACGCTCTTGAAAAACCTGATTGGACTTTATACCCCGCTGGAAGGTGAAATTTGGATCGAGGGAACCAATCTGGTATCTGCCGCGGGCGAAGAACGCCGGGATCTCCTCCGCAAATTTGGTGTTGCTTACCAGAGCGGAGCGTTGTTCGGCTCGATGACCCTGCTGGAAAATGTGCGGTTGCCGCTGGATGAATTGACGCCCATGCCCGGCCCCTTAAAAGAGTTGACCGCTTTGGCCAAACTGAAATTGGTCGGGCTCGGGGCGTCCGTCCAAAAGATGCCCGCCGAGTTGAGTGGCGGCATGCAAAAGCGCGCGGCCATTGCGCGAGCGATGGCACTGGATCCTGGAATCCTGTTCCTGGATGAACCGTCAGCCGGGCTCGACCCGGTCACCGCGGCGGACCTGGACCTGTTAATTAAGGAAGTCGCCCGCCGCTTTGGAATTACATTCGTTGTCGTCTCGCACGACCTGGCCAGCATTTATTCGATTGCCGACCGCGTCATCATGCTGGACAGCCAAACTAAAACAATCGCGGTTGAAGGGCGCCCGGATGTATTGCGCGATACCGCAACCGACCCCCATGTGCGGCGTTTTTTCAGACGCGAAGCCGATGCCGTCGCATCCCGGCTGCACCTTTAAAACCCCATGAGCAAACCAATTAATAATTTTAAGTTGGGGCTGTTTGCCCTTAGTGGACTGGCGATTTTAATCGTGGGATTGCTTGCCTTCGGCGCGCGAAGCTATTTTCAGCCAACCAGTGCGTATGAAACCTACATTGCCGGGGATGTGACGGGGCTGACCGTTGGTTCCGGCGTGGAACTCCGCGGCGTCAATGTAGGCAAAGTGACTCATATTGATTTCTCCTGGACTGAATATCAGGCGTCGAATCCGAATTATATCGTCGTGGCATTCGAGATGCGCAATGACATCGAGCTGCGTTCCGCCGGTGGGGCGCAGGATGATTTGCTGCAGCCTGACATCGATCGGGGCTTGCGAGCGCGAATCAAATCAAAGGGCATCACCGGGGCCAGCGTGCTGTCGCTCGAATACGTTGACCCGGGTGAAAACCCGCCCATCCAGGTTCCGTGGAAACCAAAAAATACTTATATTCCGTCGGCTCCCGGCGAACTTGGGGAGTTGCTTTCATCGGTCGAAAAAGTTCTGCACAACGTCCAAAGCCTGGATTTGAAAACGATGAACCAATTGCTGGTGACCGATCTTCAATCGGCGGGACGGGTCCTGGACCGTGCCGGGGAATTCGATTTTGGCAGCCTGAGTACGAATGCCGACGCCCTGCTGGTCGATGTGCGCGGAAGCAATGCCAGGCTAAAGTCTCTTTTGCAGGATACCGACGGCACGGTAAACAAATTGAAACTACAGAAGCTGACGGACGATTTGGACATGCTCGCGAATCAATTGCAGGATACGGTTGCCAGGCTCGAGCCGGGTGTGGCGAATATAAACTTTAACGAATTGAACGAGACGCTCACGAAAGCGCGCCAGACGATCAATGAATTGGATGAGACCCTCGGTGAATTAAAGCAGTATCCGTCCGGTTTTATTTTTGGTTCTCCGCCTGCCCCGGTAAAAGGGATTGAAAAACAATGAAACATTCCAGCCATTTTTGCGCCATGACAACATCAACCCCGCGGACCCGGCGGGTGCTGAGCATTTTTAGTGTTTTGTTCATGGCATTTGTCCTCGGAGGGTGTTTGTCCCGGCCATCCATGAAGACGCAAACATTCGCCTTTAGTGCGCCCTTGCTCGTGGCCACGAATGTTGCCCCGGGCGATTGCGTGCTCGGCATTCGGTCACTGCAAATTGCCCCGCCATTTGATGGACGTGCGTTGGTGTACCGGACGGGAGACTTTTCTTATGAGCGCGATCCGTATGCGCAGTTTTTGAGTTCTCCCGCCCAGGAGATGACTGCTTCGATCAGTGGCATCCTCAGCGCAGACGGCTGTTTCCGCTCGGTCGTTGAAATGGGCAGCGCAGCCAGGTCGGACGCATTGGTTGAAATTGACATCAGCCAGCTTTATGGAGATATTCGCCAGCCCGGAGCCCCATGCGCGGTTCTCGCGATGCAGGTGGTCTTTGTGAAAGCAACGAACGGGCTTCCGGGCGGAGTTATTCTTCAACGAAGTTACTCGCGCCGGATTCCCGTTAAAACGGCGACGGCCGCTGCATTTATGAAAGGCTGGAACGAGGCGTTGGATGAAATTTTAGCGGATGTGGCGTCGGACTTCCGCAGCCGGGAAAAAATTACAGATCTAAATCATCGATAGATAAAAATATGAAAGCAATGAATCAAAAAGAACAACAACAACGCAAAATCAGGATGCAGCCGGGCTTTCTCGCCGCGCTGGATCAAAGCGGTGGGAGCACGCCCAAGGCATTGCAGGCCTACGGCATCAAGGAAGGCGCCTGGTCCAACGAAGACCAGATGTTTGCGCTGGTTCACCAAATGCGCGCGCGGTTAATTACCTGCCCGAGTTTTAACGGTGACCGTATCCTGGGGGCGATTCTTTTTGAAGGGACCATGGATCGGGACATCGAGGGGCAGCCTACAGCCGACTATCTGTGGAAGGTAAAGCGCATCGTGCCTTTTCTGAAGGTAGACAAAGGCCTGGCGGCGGAAGCCGACGGAGTTCAATTGATGAAACCCATGCCCGGTCTGGCGGCGTTGCTCACCCGGGCCGGCGGAAAGAATATCTTTGGAACTAAAATGCGCTCGGTCATCAATCAGGCCAACGCCGCCGGCGTGAAGGCCGTGGTCGCCCAGCAATTCGAAGTGGGTGCGCAGATCATCGCCGCGGGTTTGGTACCCATCATCGAGCCGGAAGTGGACATTCATTGCCCGGACAGGCAGGGGGCCGAAGCGTTGCTCAAGTCCGCTATCAAGGAAAAGCTCGACGCGTTGCCGGCGGGACAATTAGTCATGCTCAAGGTGACGTTGCCGGAGAAGGACGACTTTTACGCCGAACTCGTTAAGCATCCCAAAGTTCTCAAAGTCGTGGCTCTTTCGGGAGGTTATTCCCGTGACGAAGCTGACACCCGGCTTCGCCGGCATCACGGAATCGTGGCAAGCTTTTCACGCGCGCTTGTCGAAGGACTGTCCGCTCAACAATCGGATGCCGAATTCGACGGTATGCTCGATTCAGTCATCCAAAGCATTTACGAAGCGTCTACGATCAAGGCTTAGTGTCATCACTGAGGCTTTGGTTGAGAAAGTCGATAATTCGCGGCCAGACGTCAGCACTGGCGGCCTCAGTTCGCTTGGGGTCGCCGCCCATCTCCAATTTTACTTTGGCGATCGGGTGTGTGAAGACATTCGTAGAGACAGGCGTGTTTGGAAGAGGAATATAGTGTCCAGCGCCGGGATATGCCAAATGGCGATCCGGGAAAGGGTGTCGCGTCTCCCTGAGCCGTTTCATGACCATGTCTGACATTTGGGTTGAGGGCCATAACTTATCATCGTTTCCGGAGACGAGCAGCACGGGTCCGTTGATTTTCTCGACGGCGATGGACGCTTTGGCCACCGCTGGTTTGTCGGCGAGGACGGCCTGATACCATGGAACATAATTATAGGGATCAGACTTTGATAAAGAGGCAACTTGTTCCCATTGCTTGGGACTCAGCGTGGAACTATCCAGGAAAGGCAATGGTTTTCCCTGATAGGTCCATGCCGGCTGTTCGTCGGAGTTCGCATTGGTGCCGAGCCCGCCCCAAACTACACTGCTCGGCGACATCGCCACGACAGCATGGATTTCAGGGAACGTTGCACCCAGGAGCAAGGCCAATTCCCCGCCGCGCGAAGCGCCCAGCACGGCAATGTTATTGTGTTCGATATATTTGCTGGCCTGGAGCCAATGAATGGCCGTTTGGAAATATTCGAGCGGGATGTTTTCGAGCGATTGCGGAAGATCTTCGTAATGAAAATAAGCTAACGCGAGTGCGGCATCGCCTTTGGTGGCGAGGAAAGCGGCGTCACCTCCGGGCAGTCCTCCATCCGAACCGCCCAGGACGATAACTCCGGGCCAGGGTCCTTTTCCGGCGGGAAGAAATAATGTGCCGCGAAGTCCGTCATCTCGCACCTGAATATTCCGGACACCGGCTCCTTTTTGCGCAGCCGCTTGGATTTCCGCCGAGTTCGTGGATGCAACGCGGTAAAAAGTCGCAAACGCAGGCAGAGAATTCGCGATTTCATATCGGCCCTGCAATGTCCCGTTCGGCTCGAATGTATAATTAACCCGGGGTCCATTTTTTGACGTGAGTCGAAGAGCGCCATTTGAAATTTGTCCGATTTGTCGAATCCAGCCAGCCTTAATTCGACGGGCGGGCAAATCTCCCCAGGAGTAGATGACCTTGGCCGTGTCGTTGGAAGAGATACTCTCGACGATTAGAGCGCCGGGCAGTTCATATCCCCAAACTCCGAGCCAGGCGCCCGAAAAGGCCGCCGCTTGCCTGGATACCGTGGACGATGGCGATTCAATTGAAATCGTGTCGGGAAGCGGCGTTTGGCCGCGTGACGAAATCGCTACGATCGCGAATAGCGCGGCGAAGAATTGCCATGGTTTCATTCGGGTTAATAGTTCCAGCCTCGACGACGGATGATCAAGATTACTAAAAGAATCAAACCCGCGCCATAGGCCAATGCCGTGACGTACCATGGCACTCCGGTTGGAATATGGAAGACAAATGAGACCGCCTGGGTTTCCGGTTCCACGTCGAGGCGCGCAACGGACAAGCCAAATGGAGTTTGGAACTTGAATTTTATGACATGGCTCCCGGCGGGAACCTGGACCCCGCGCATGATATAATTGCACCGTAGCAACGTCGCTGGCTCGCCGTCCATGCTTACATTCCATTGCGGATCGAACCGATCGTTAAGTAAAAGCACCGAAGTCGCATTCGCCTGAGTCTGGAGGACGATTTGTTTCGAGGCGTAGCTTATAAATTTGACGTTGCCCTCTTCTGCGTTATTCGTGGAATTCATTGTGAAATTTGTGGCCGGCGGGCTGTTCACCAGCACCATTCGCTCAGGATCAAATATCGGGCTGTTCAACTGTTCCAGGGTTGCCTGATCATTGGTGTTAACCTGCCAATGGGAGTAGAGTTTGACGCGAGGCAGCGCGCCCAAAAACTCAAAGATAGCATAACGTCCGTTCGGCTTGAAAACTGCAGTCGTC
>DASXFM010000448.1:0-7889 GCA_036489615.1 Verrucomicrobiia bacterium
CAGGCCGCCAGAGACCACGACTGACTATCGTCATTATATCGAACAACGGCCCGTGCCCGTCATCAGCCACGAAATTGGCCAATGGTGTGTCTATCCGGACTTCAACGAAATCCCCGAATATACCGGCTACCTTAAGCCAAAGAATTTTGAGATCTTCCGCGCCCAATTGGATGCCGACGGCATGGGAGACCTGGCGCACAAATTCCTGCTCGCCTCCGGCAAATTACAAACGCTTTGTTACAAGGAAGACATCGAATCCGCCTTGCGGACGCCGGGCATGGGCGGCTTTGAGTTGCTCGGCCTGAATGATTTTCCCGGGCAAGGCACCGCCCTGATCGGCGTTCTCAATCCCTTCTGGGAAACAAAAGGCTACGTCACGGCGAAACAATTCCGCCAATTCTGCAACACGACCGTACCTCTGGCACTCCTGCCAAAACGTGTTTTCACGACGGACGAAAAACTTGAGGCCGATTTAGAAGTAGCCAATTTCGGTCCCGGGCCGCTTCCAAATGTTACGACGACCTGGAAACTCGTGAGCCAGGACGGAAGAACCGCCGCGAGCGGCGAATTGCCGGCACGCGATATTCCCGTGGACAACGGCATTGCTCTTGGCCACATCAACATTAATTTGAAAGACTTGCCTGCGCCCCAACAATACACACTCGTCGTCGGCCTCAAGGGAACGAGCTTTGAAAACAGCTGGAACGTCTGGGTCTATCCGTCACAGTTGCCGCCCGAGCCTCGCGATGTTCTCGTCACGTCCAAATTCGACGACGCAGCGAGGAACTGCCTGCAATCGGGCGGCAAAGTTTTGCTGACGATTTCCGGCAAGAACGTCGCCAATTACGAAAAAGACCCCGTCGCGCTGGGTTTTTCAAGCATCTTTTGGAACACGGCTTGGACCGACCGCCAGGCGCCAACCACTTTGGGTATTCTTTGTGATCCTGGCAGCCCTGCCCTCGCCGAATTTCCAACGGATTATTTCAGCGACTGGAATTGGTGGTACTTGATTCATCGCGCCGGAGCGTTGCGGCTTGATCTTCTGCCAAAAGGCGTGAATCCCATCGTCCGGGTCATTGATGATTGGGTCACCGCGCGTCCACTGGGATTAATTGTCGAGGGGCGGGTTGGCGCCGGCAAAATCATCATCTGCGGATTTGATTTAACGGACCAGACGCTGACCGATCCGGTATCGCGTCAAATGCGGGCAAGCCTCGTGAATTATCTCGATTCGGAAAAATGCCGGCCCGCCGTCGAATTGACTCCCTACCAAATCGGCAGCCTCATGGTGGATTCCGGCTCCGGCAAAATGAGTAACGTAGAATCCAGCAAAGCCAGTTCCGAGGAGGCCGGCTACGAAGCGCCGAACGCCGTTGACGGCGACCCTGGTACATTTTGGCACACGGACTGGGACGCTGATCCGATTCCAACTTTCCCGCATCAATTGATCGTCAAATTCAAGACGGCTGAAGAAATGACCGGCTTTACCGCGTTGCCGCGGCAGGACGGTAACCACAACGGTTGGATCAAGGCATTTGCATTTTACGCGAGCAATGATGGCGCAAATTGGGGCGAGCCGGTCGTAAAAGGAACTTTTTCGAACGACGCAAAACTAAAAACCATCCATTTCCCGGTGACCATCACCGCCAAATTTGTAAAACTGGTCGCATTGAGCGGTTATGCGGATGGCCCATGGGCGTCGCTCGCCGAGTTTAATGTCATCCACGCAGACAACTGAAATTTTGACACAACGCCTTAGGATGCATTTCAGCTTTTCGCGTTTCGGCAGGGCGGCGCTCCCGTGCCGCCTCTTCGCGTTTGTATCCGTCGCATTGACAGTCATCCTCAGCTCCTGCTCCACTTTACACCCTAGCCGAACCGCGCCCGCACCCGCCGATCCCAAATCGTACCTGGCAAATGTTTGCGCCGAACTGACGAAATGCTGGCCGACCAATCGCACAATCAACATCGTTTGCCATGGTCACAGCGTTCCGGCGGGATATTTTCGGACACCCGCCGTGCATACTTTCGATGCTTATCCCTATTTGCTGCATCGAGGCCTGGCGGAACGTTTTCCCCATGCTGTCATCAATGTCATCGTCACGGGGATTGGTGGCGAGAATTCCGAGCAGGGCGCGAAGCGCTTCCGACGCGATGTGCTGAATCTGCGGCCGGATGTCATCACGATTGACTATGGCTTGAACGATCGCGCCATCGGCCTCGCGCGTTCCGAAAAAGCCTGGCGCCGGATGATCGAAATGGCTCTCGCCTGCCATATTCGAGTGATTCTCCTCACGCCGACTCCCGACTTAACGGCACATCTGGACGACCCGAACGACCCGCTCAACCTGCACGCGGACCAGATTCGCCGGCTTGCGGCGGAATATAACATAGGCCTCGTGAATAGCCTCGCACTGTTCGAAGCCAAAGTCCGCTCCGGCACACCGCTCCCGGATTTGATGGCGCAAAGCAATCATCCCAACCGCCGCGGCCATGAAATCGTGGCCGCAGCTTTATTGAAATGGTTCCCTTCATCTGATAATAAATAGTCAATGATCACCTCCGCCCAGACTCAAACGTCCGGCCTCAAGGCCGAATACCACCTCGGCTATATTTGGCTTATCTCTATTGTCGCCGCTCTGGGCGGATTGTTGTTTGGCTATGATTGGGTCGTTATTGGCGGGGCGAAACAATTTTTCGAAAGCTATTTCAGAATCAACAATGCCAGCCAATCGGGCTGGGCGAACAGTTGCGCTCTCATCGGTTGCCTCGTTGGCGCGCTCGTAGCCGGCGGTCTCAGCGACAAATTCGGACGCAAACGCCTGCTCATCGCCTCGGCGTTTTTATTCGCCATTACTTCCATCGGCAACGCGCTCGCATCCAGTTTTGAGATCTTCGTCGCGTGGCGAATGCTCGGCGGCGTGGCCATCGGCCTGGCCTCCAATTTGTCGCCCATGTACATCGCTGAAATCGCGCCGGCGCAAATGCGCGGCAAGTTGGTTTCAGTCAATCAATTGACGATCGTGATCGGCGTGCTGCTGGCACAAATCATTAACTGGGCACTCGGACACAATCTGCCTGCCCTGGCCAACGACGAATACATTCGCAATTCCTGGTACGGCCAGACCTGCTGGCGATGGATGTTTGGCCTCACTGCCATCCCGTCACTTTTGTTTTTCGTCGGCATGTTTCTGGTTCCCGAAAGTCCGCGCTGGCTTGCCAAAAACGGCAAACCACAGGCGGCAGGCAACATTTTGCGCAAAATTGGCGGCGAAAACTATTCGTCTGCCGCCCTGGCCGATATCCAGGCGACGCTCGTGAACGAAATCGAAAAGGTCAATTTTGGCGAATTACTTCAACCAAAGTTATTCAAGATTCTCCTCCTGGGCATTGGTCTGGCCGTCTTCCAGCAGTGGTGCGGCATTAACGTCATTTTCAATTACGCCCAGGAAATTTTCCAATCCGCCGGCTACGACATTTCCAGCGTGCTGAAAAATATCGCGTGGACCGGGTCGGTCAATATGGCGTTTACATTTGTCGCGCTCGGCCTGGTGGACCGTACCGGAAGGCGCCCGCTGATGTTGTTCGGCTCAGCGGGCCTGGCGGTCATCTACACGGCAATTGCCCTGTGCTATCACGCCCATGTCCAGGGTTTGCCGGTGCTTTTGCTCGTGCTCGCAGCGATCGCCTGCTATTCGATGTCCCTCGCGCCGGTGGTCTGGGTGGTCATTTCAGAAATCTTTCCAAACCGGATACGCGGGGCTGCCATGGCCATCTCCGTCGCAGCCTTATGGCTGGCTTGTTTCCTCCTGACGTTTAGCTTTCCGACGTTGAATGCAGAATTGGGCGCTGCAGGAACGTTTGCGCTTTATGCCGTGATTTGCGTTCTGGGCTTCATCTTCGTCGCCTTCGCCCTGCCGGAAACCAAGAACAAGACGCTCGAGGAGATTGAGCGGGAGTTGGTGGATTAAGACTACTGCAAATACTTCAATTCGCTCATCAGAGTGGAATTAAAATCCATCGGGTCCTGATACCAGTAAACATAGGCCGCGGGCCCCAGCGCGCTCGGCCACGTCGTGAAGTGATACATCGTTCTAAAATTGTACCATCCGGCCGAACCATCAACGAACGATTCATCTCCGCCCGAGACGTTCAGGCTCGGGCCTCTGGGGCCATGTGGCGGAACGTTTGCGTAAATCCAGTACCGGGGATCCGTGGATGCTATGGCTTGCGCCGCCCATCCCACGCTGCCGCTGCCTTCGGATACTTTGATATTCGCGTCCGCCGCAAAGGCCCAATACGGCTTGGAAGTGGTCAGCTTTATTGGGCTATGCCCCCCGCCAGGAACTGGACTTGACGTATTTGGATTGCCGCCCGGAGATGGATACCAGTTGGCGATTCCTCCAAAATAGCAATAGCCGATGATATATTGATTGTACGTTGCATCGTAACCGGGAAGGTTGTTCGGACGATTGGGACACGTCCAACAACTGGGACCATTGGTGGCTATGACCGGCATTTGAAACGAACCCGTGTTGGTTGCGTCAATTGGATTGAGCGCGTTGGGCACGCCATTGTTGCCTTGCATCCGGGCGACGATGACAAAGTCGTTATTTTCATTGGCATAAATATTCATGCCCGTGGCGATTTGTTTGAGGTTGCTCAAACAGCGGGCGCGCCGCGCTTTTTCCTGCGCCGCAGAAAGCACTGGCAGAAGAATTGCCGCCAGAATCGCAATAATCGCGATTACCACCAGCAACTCAATCAACGTAAAGGCCCGGCGCCTGGAATTAGGTAGCTTCATTTATAGCCCTCACGGATAACGCAAGCGGAAGAAGACGGTTGGATTCGACGGATTGATGGGCATGTTCGTGCTCGTGACTGAGCCGCTCCCGGCCACATCAACCCAGTTCGTGCTGATGCCGACACTCAACGAGTTGGTTTGCGCCTGTAAAATCCAGCCCAGATAATTCGCCGGCCAGGATAGCGAAAGGACGTTGCCATTGACGTGCGCCGTGATGGACGTGGGACTCGACGGAGGACCGGTGACCACGCTCAGGACACCATTGGCAAAACTATAAATCAACCCCGGGCCCGGCGAACCCACAATGTTGCCGAAGCTGCTCGCCGAAGTACCCGGGCTGAACAGCGTGAAATGATCACCCGCAACCAGCGTGCCGCCAAGGTTTGCCACCGTTAATGTGCCGCCATAGGTGACACTCGTTTGACCGGAAAATTCGTCCGCAGTTTCGCTGGTCTTGTTGATTTTGACTGCCGTATTGCCCCCCAGCGTCAACGAGTTGCCCAGCGTCAGCGTGCCGATGACATTGGTCGTCCCTGCTTCAATCGTGCCGCCCGGCTGCACCGATACCGGGCCTGTGATCGAACCGTTGCCCACCAGAATTCCACCCAGCACGCTCACTCCCTGGATGCTGTTAAGGCTGCCGGTCAGCAATAATTCGCCATTGGTCACAGTTGTGTAACCGCTGTAACTATTGGCGGCCGACATCGTCAGCAATCCCGGTCCGGCCACGCCGACGCTAACCCACACGTTGGAAGCGCTCGTCGGGTCAAGATTGCCGTTCACGATGGAACCGGCCATCAGGATGGTGCCGGGACCCTGAAACGTAAACGCACGCCCGCTGGTGGGCGTCATATAGGGCATAGGCGACGTTAAATTGAGAACACCGCTGTCCGATTGGAAAATATATTCCGCGCCGCCCACAACTAACGTGAACGCTCCGGAAATCGTGTTGCTCCCGGCAAGATTTTCGATGGACGGAACCGAGACGTTACGCCCGGCCAGACTGATGTCCGGCGCGACCGTAATGCTGCCGGATGTACCATCCAGCGCCAGCGTCGAACTGCCTCCGTTGTTGTCGCCGATGGTAATGAACGGAGAACCCAGAAATGCCGGTATATTGGCAATCGCCGCGTTATTCGCGATGACCGTCCGGCCGTCATTGGCTGAAGTGCTGCTGCTGTCGATAACCAACGCCCCGGCAAAATCATTTGCCCTGTCCAGTACTAATGTGCCTGAACCGGTCTTGGTGAGCACCGCGGTTCCGTCGCCGCTGATATCGTTCGATTCAATCAACGTTGAGTTGGTGCCGTTGACCGTGATGCGGCTAGTGTTGGCCACGTCACTCACCGTGATTCCAATGTTACCGTCGTCCAGGATTACATTCGTTGAGGTCCCCAACGTTCCGCCGTTCAGGGTCACATCATTGGCCGTAAATGAAGCGGGCACTGGTCCCAGGGACAAGGGACCGCTGATAAAGAGCGAGCCCCCGCTATTGACGGCGGTGAGTCCCGTGTAACTGTTGATCGGCGCAACGCTCCATGTGCCGCCGTTTACCGTCAGGCTGCCGGAATTCAGCGACAGCGGACCGCCGATATTTCCCGCCCCGCTGCCGGCGAATATCAAATTCATCGGCGCATTGGAACTGTTAATTCCCATGACGTTCGTCAAATTCAACGTCGCACCGCCGTCAACAGACAACGTCGTGCCGGACACGAGACCGACCGGACCGCCCAGGATGCTGACTCCTGACCCGCCCTTCTCCAGCGACACATTGTTGCCGCCGAGCGTCAAAGGATTTTGAAAGTTGATGTTCACATCCACGTACAGATTGCCGCCGTTCGTGTTGATGAGCGGCGCCGTTGGCGCGCCCAGGGCGGTCGCCTTCTCCGTGTGCAAGACGCCGTTGGACGAAATCGTCGTCACGCCGCTATAACTGTTGCTGCCGGACAAAGACAGGTTGCCGCTGCCCGCATAGGTCAGCGTTCCACTGCCGCTGATATTGTTCGACGCTGTGACTGCGTCCGTCCGGTCAAAAATGAGCGCGGAGTTATTGGTCACCGGCCCGGTTCCCAGCGTCCCCAACGTATCGTCATTGCCCACTTGCAACGTACCGGCGTTGATAATCGTGCCCCCCGCGTAAGTGTTATTCGTATCATCCAGGAGCAACGAACCGCTGCCGCTCTTGGTGAGGCTGCCGGTAGCGACGCCGCCGCCGATGATCGTGTAATTTTGCGTGGCATTCACGGTCATCTGATTGGGCGCGACCGTTCCGGAAATATTAACAGCCGGCGTATCGAGACCGCTGTTATCAAAGGTCACCGTGTCGCCGGTGAAGAAATATTGGTTCGAGCCCCCTTCAATCCAGTTCGCCGTCACGTCGGTGTCCCAAACATTGGCGGTTCCGTCTCCCTTCCACGTCAAATTGCCCGGCACGTGCGTCACGAGCAGTTGAATGGCGTTTGCGGACGTATTGTTAACCACCGCGAATCCGGGCGGCACGATCAGGTTCGCCACGTTGCCCGAAAATGATGTGTATTGAAATAACGTGTACGCTCCGATGGACGGCAGACCATCCAGGTAGTTCAAGTTGACGGTGGTTGGTCCCGCAACGTTCAGCGCGCCGCCCACGACGACCAGATCGTTATAAATGCCGCCCGCCGTGGTATTGGTCGTGAGGTCCAGACTGACGATGCCCCGGCCATTGCCACCCAGGGTCAAATTGCCGCTCACCGTCAGCGTGCCAATTGTGCCGTTCCCGCCGGGCAGAATCATTGTGCCGGAATTATCCGCCACATTGCCCTGAACCGTCCCGATACCCGACAGAGATTGCACGGAACTGAGCGTGAACAAACCACTGCCCAGCCCGGAAACATTCAGTATCGCGCCTGACGCAACATTGATGTTGGTCGAAGCGGCGATTGACCCGGACCCGCTTAGCGCAAGCGTTCCCCGGTTAATCAGCGTCGCGCCCGAATAGGTGTCCGCGCCGGAGAGGGTCAGCGTACCGCCGCCGATGACTAAAGTCAGCGCACCGCCGCTGTTTTGGATCACGCCGCTGAAGGTGCCGCTCGGATTTTCTCCCGTG
>DASXFM010000048.1:0-8376 GCA_036489615.1 Verrucomicrobiia bacterium
ACTGATAAACGGCAGGTCGGGCGGTCCAGTAGGCCGCCCGGCTAGCCCCTGCCGGTATCAGTGGCAAAGCGAAAAATCCATCTGTTCTTGCTATCATTCCAACGATGAAAAATTACAGTTAATCAAACGGCTTCCAGCACCCCTTATCCGCCATCTCTTGGCTTCTCATCGCCATGGCAAACTTTCGGCCATCGAAGCAGCTCGTGAACTTGGTTTGTCTCGCCCACGCTTCTATAAACTCTATAGCCAATATCTCCGGGCTTATGAAAACTACACGACAGCCATTTGCTTTCCTCTTGCCATCTTCTGACGTTACGTTAAATTGACCGTTCATCTTTATATGCATTGGAATGTCATTTTAGCGGACGCTTCCGCGCCGGCGCAATCAGCGCCAGCCACGCCGTCCGCCGCGCCCGCGCAAAGCGCGACGACCGCGACGACCGCGACGACCACGGCGACCACGCAGCCCGCTCAATCGGGGCAAACGGCCCCACCCGCCTCCCCCTTTGGTGGCATGGGTATTTTGTTCCCGCTGATTTTGCTCGGTGTGATCATGTATTTCATGTCCATTCGCCCGCAACAACAGCGCGCTAAACAGATGGCTAAACTCCTCGCCAGCGTCAAATCCGGCGATAAAGTCATCACTTCCAGCGGCATTGTCGGCGTCGTCATCACCGTCAAAGACAAGACTGTTTCGCTTCGTTCGGCTGATACGAAAATGGAAGTAACCAAAGCCTCCATTACAGAAATCGTTCAGAGCGACGATACCCAGACCTCCCCATGAACAAAAACGATCGTTGGAAGTTTATCGTCGTTGTCCTCATCGTCCTTTGGGCGCTTTACCAGATGTATCCGCCCACATCACAGGACCTGACCCAGCAATTCGCCTCCCGCGCGGAAGCCACCGACGCCATCTTCACCAATATTCTGCAGCGGGCCGAAGCAATCCAGAAGGCCGACACTAATGTCGCGGACTTTGCGGCCTTGAGCCGCGCGATCGGAACCAATGACATTCAGGTTTATTTTCCATTCATCAACGCGCGGGGCGAAGCCTATCCCACGACAGCGATTTTGAACCAACTCCAGCGCGATGCTTCGGGCAAAATCAAACTCGGTCTGGACCTGCAAGGCGGCACCTCCTACCTGGTGCAGATGCAAACCAATAGCATCACGCCCAATACTAATGGGGTGGACCGCTCTACCGAAATTAGCGGCGCCCTCGCCCAGGCCGTCGAAGTGCTCCGAAAGCGCGTGGACGCATTGGGCGTAGCCGAACCGGTGATTCAACCAGTGGGCGAAGACCAAATTCTCATTCAATTGCCCGGTCTGGCTGAATCGGTCAAAGAGGAAGCCCGAAAAGACATTTCGAAAGCGGCCTATTTGGAGTTCCGCATGGTCCATGACGACAGCCGGGCCATCCTGGAAAACCATGAACCGGTTCCCCCGGGTTATGAAATCCTGAAAGCTCCCCTGGAACCTTCCCAAACCGTTCCCGAACAGTATGTTGTCAGCAAATATCCCGTGCATAATTTGGCCGGCGACTTCGTAACCAAAGCGTGGGTGAGCTATGGCAACCTGGGCGAACCGCAAATTAATTTTTCGCTCACTTCGTTGGGCGCCACCGAGTTCGCCGCCGCCACGACGGAATACGCTCCCGACCCGCAGTCGGGCCAAAAACATTTGATGGCGATCGTACTGGACGGTGAACTGTCCAGCTCTCCGCCTTACATCGCAGGCCCCATCGTAGACGGGGAATGCCAAATCACCGGCCATTTCAGCGAGGAAGTGGCGCAAAACCTCGCGAGCATTCTGGAGAATCCATTGCGCTTGCCCTTGAACATTATTTCTTCTTCAGACGTTGCCCCGACTCTCGGCGCGGATTCAATCCATAGCGGTATGTGGGCGTCCATTTGGGCGGTCGTTGGCGTAGGCGCGTTCATGCTGTTTTATTATCGGTTCGCTGGTCTAACGGCCAACATAGCGCTGGTGACCAACATCATTATTTTGATGGGCGTCATGTGCAGTATCGGCACCACGCTGACGTTACCCGGCATCGCGGGTATTGTCCTGACCATCGGCATGGCGGTGGACGCAAACGTTTTGATTTACGAGCGTCTCCGCGAAGAATTGGAGAAGGGCAAGTCCCTCCGTGGCGCCGTCGCCGCCGGTTACGGCCGCGCCTTTGCGACCATTTTCGATTCCCACGTCACCACGCTCATTTCTTCCATCATCCTGATTTTCTTCGGCACGGGCGAAATCAAGGGCTTCGGCGTCACGCTCACCATCGGTGTGGCCGCCAGTTTGTTCACAGCGCTCGTCGTGACGCGTATCATATTCAATTTCCTCCTGGACCGAAATTGGCTCACTTCTCTCACGATGCATCACATCATCCGGACGGTGAACATCAATTTCATGAAGGTCGCCTGGCCATTATTCGTCGCGACCTGGGTGTTCGCCATCGCCGCGGTCCTGGTTGGCGGCGCGACGCGCGGCCACAAACTCTTCGGTGTGGATTTCCTGGGTGGCGACGCGACCACGTTCAATTTCTCCCAACAAGTGGACCAGGATAAAATCCGCTCCACTTTGGCCGGCGTCGGCGAGGGAGACGCGCAAATCCAGTATCAAAAGGACCTCAGCGGCGGAAGGCAAACATTGCGCGTGGCCGCGGAAAGCGGTTCTGCCAAAAAGATTCAGCAGGCGCTGGAAACCTCCTTCCCCGACGCGCATTTCCAGCCGGTCGAAGAGCAGGAAGTCGGCGCGATTATGGGCGCGCAAATCCGGAATTCGGCGGTCATCGCCTGCATGTTTGCGATGTTGGGCATCCTTTTTTACGTCGCGATCCGCTATGAGTTTTCCTTCGCCCTGGGCGCCATCGTCGCCGTGGCGCATGACATCCTCATCACCATCGGCTGCTATTGCATCGCCAACGCCATGTTCGGCCGCCAGTTCAACCAAACCGTCGTAGCTGCCCTGCTGACCATCATCGGCTTTTCGATCAACGACAAAGTCGTCATCTTTGACCGTATCCGCGAAAACCTGAAACTGGGCGTGCGCGGCACGTTCGCGGAAATCATTAACCAGGCGCTGAATCAGACTCTGAGCCGTACCATTATCACCAGCGGCACGGTGTTCCTGGCGACCCTCGCCTTGTATATCTTCGGCGGCGGCGAAATCAACGACTTTGCCTTTACCTTCCTGGTTGGCATCATCACCGGCACCTACTCATCCATTTACATTGCGACCCCGTTTGTCTTGAAGTGGCACAAAGGCCAGCGCCCGAACATCGGTGCCTCGCAGGTAATGATGCAAAACGCCCCCGCCGCCCGCGCAGAATAGTACCGCAGACTTCCAAGTCTGCGGTATCGCAGGTTTCCAAACCTGCAGACCGCACAACGTCGTGTGATTTGCCGATTTGGAAACCTGAAACACGCGCGGTCCATCGCGCCCAATCCAATAATCCAATAATCCAATAAATCCACCAATCCGATCCCAAATTTCTCTTGCCGCCAAATCCCGCCGTGTCAAAATTAATGACATGAAGACCAGTCAGTTCACTTTGCTGTCGAAATAATGTTTCAATTCAATCTTTGGGCCTGGCTCGGCTTCATTCTTTGTATTTTGTTTTTTCTCGCGCTGGATATCGGCGCGTTTCACCGCCGGCCGCGCGTGATTAAAATCGGCGAAGCCATTGCCTGGAGCATTGGCTGGTTCCTCCTCGCCATGCTGTTCGCCGCCTCCATCTTTATCTGGCGCAGCCGCGCGGAAGCCCTTCAATTTACCACCGGTTACGTTATCGAAATGACCCTCTCCCTCGACAACGTCATGGTCATGGCCGTCCTGTTCGCCTATTTCCGAGTGCCCCTGGAATATCAGCATCGGTTGCTGTTTTGGGGGATTATCGGCGTATTGATCATGCGAGGAATTATGATTTACGCCGGCGTGACCATCGTCGGATATTACGACTGGATTTTGTACGTCCTCGGAGCCTTTCTGGTTTGTGCCGGGATCAAAATGCTCGTGTCAAAAAAGCGGATGAACCCCGAAAAAAACCTCGTCTTGTGGGCGGCCAGAAGAATCTTCTCAATCTCCGAAAACCTCGATGGCCGGAAATTTCTCACCCGAGTGGATGGCCGGCTGTTTCTCACGCCCCTCGCCCTGGCGCTCCTGCTCGTCGAGACGACGGACCTGATTTTCGCCGTCGATTCCGTGCCGGCGGTCTTCTCGGTCACACGGAACGCCTTTATCATTTTCACCTCAAACATTTTCGCGATTCTCGGCCTGCGCTCGTTATATTTTCTCCTCGCCGGCGCGATTGGCTATTTCCGTTATCTGAACATCGGACTTTCTGCCGTTTTGGTATTTATCGGAGTGAAAATGCTCATGGACCCGCACCAGCACGAACCGAAATGGTTTCAGGTAGCGCTGCCCGCAAGTGTCTCGCTCATGGTCGTGGCCGCCATTCTGCTGATTTCCATTGCGTTGTCCGTGACCGCGGCCCATCGTGAAAAAAGTCGATGATTTCCGATGAACTAACTGTGGTAGGGACGCTGCGTTTCGCAAGTGGCGCTGCCACCGGCGCAACGAGCGCAGTCGGACGATGTCCCGCGCATATTCCGCCCGCTATACGGGCGGTGACGGCGCAGCGCGCCGTCCCTGCCATCCTTTGTGAAAAGGCTCGATGACTTCCGACGGACCACGTTTGGCAGAGACACCGCTCTTCGCAAGTGGCACTGCCCCCGGCGTAAAGGCAAGTGGTGCTGCCACGACCTGGTCGCTTGCATCCTCGCAACCGCTGCTCGCGGGCCGGCTCGCTTCGGCGCTTGCGATTCCGCCTCTGCTCGCCCAATGCCTCATCAATCGCGGTTTGAGCGAGTTGCCCCATATTGAAAATTTTCTCGCGCCGCGCCTGAAACAGCTTTCCGATCCGTTCCTGCTCCCCGACATGGATAAGGCCGTGGAACGGCTCTTTCGCGCGCGCGCCGACAACGAAACGATTGTCATTTTTGGCGACTACGACGTCGACGGCGTCACGTCCACCACTTTGCTCACGGAAGTATTGCGCCCACTGGGCTGGCGTGTGGAATTTTATCTGCCAAACCGGATGGAAGAAGGTTACGGCCTGAGCGCCGATGGCGTGGAAAATTGCCTGAAGAAATTTCCAGTCACTTTGCTGCTTGCCGTGGATTGCGGATCAACCTCGGTGGAAACCATCGCGAAGTTGCGCACCCGTGGTGTGGACGTGATTGTCCTCGACCATCACCAGATTTCCCATCCTGCACCCGAGGCTGTGGCCCTGGTAAATCCGCGGGCCGCGCTGAGGCCGGGCACAAACGGAAACGGCTCCGCCGATACACGTCCGGCGGTCACCCATACCGAATTCTGCTCTGCGGGCCTGGCGTTCAAACTGGCGCACGCTGTCATCAAACGCGGACGCGAACTCAAGCTGCCAGGCACGGCGGAGTTTGATTTGAAACCGCTGCTCGACCTCGTTGCGCTCGGCACCATTGCCGATCTTGTTCCTCTGGCGGGCGAAAATCGGATTTTGACCTGGGCCGGCTTGCACCAACTGAACCAGACCCAACGGCCCGGAATCATTGCGCTAAAAGAGGCTGCGCAAATCGCGGATAAAATCGGCGTCTACGAAGTAGGATTTCAACTGGGGCCGCGGCTCAACGCCGCCGGGCGATTGGAAAACGCCGAAGAATCGCTCCAATTATTGCTCGCCGAAAGCCTGGAAGAGGCCATGCCGCTGGCCAAAAGCCTCGATTCGCGCAACCGCGAACGCCAGAAAATTGAAAAAGCCATTGTCGAAGAAGCCCTCAGTGCGCTTCGCGCCAAATTTAACCCCAATGACCACTTCGTCATCGTCGAAGCCCAATTGCCCTGGCACATCGGCGTCGTCGGAATCGTCGCGTCGCGCGTTTTGCAGGAGTTTTATCGTCCCACCATCATCATCGGCGGTGAGAACGGGGAAATGCGCGGTTCCGGCCGCAGCATCGCCGGATTTGACCTTGCGGCTGCCTTGCGCGAGTGCGGACATTTGCTGGTCCGTCACGGCGGCCACGCCATGGCGGCGGGCCTGAGCATCCTCCCGGATAAAGTTGATTTGCTGCGCGAAAAACTCAACGAACTCGCCCGGCGGACATTGAAGCCGGATCTCCTCTGCCGCACCCTCCGTTTGGACGCCGAAGTCGGCCTGGACGAAATGAGTTTCGAGACGCTCCACCAACTCGACAAATTAAAGCCGCACGGACAAGGCAATCCCGCCACTCAATTTTGCGCCAGAAACGTTTCGCATTCCCGCCCTCTCCAACGAATCGGCATGGACAAGCAGCACGTGAAAATGAAAGTGACCGACGGCCTGGTCACCCACGAAGCCGTCTGGTGGAATGCAGGAGACAAAATGTTGCCCGTCGGAAAATTCGACCTCGCCTTCACCCCGCAAATCAACGAATACAACGGCGCCCGCACCATTCAATTGAAGGTGCTCGATTGGAGACCGACCCAATCCGCGTAGCAGCGCGGCGTCAGCCCGCTCCAATTAAATCCCCGCCGCCAACCATCCAAACCGAAAAAATCAGACCAGATTCACATCAACCGCCACGCCCCTCATTCGCGTAGCAGCGCCGCGTGAGCGCGCTCTAACTAAATCTCCCCCGCAGTTGATCGTTCGAAACAGAATAATCAGAGCCGATTTCACATCAACCGCTACTCCCGTCATTCACGTAGCAGCGTGACGTCAGTCCGCTCTAACTAAATTCGTCCGCGAATAACCATCCCAACCAAAAGCCCAGCCCCGATTTCATGCCAACCGCTACGCCCCTCATTTCGCGTAGCAGCGTCGCGTGAGCGCGCTCTAACTAAATCCGACCGCACTTGATCGTTCGAACCGAAAAAATCAGAGCCGATTTCACATCAACCGCTACTCCATCATCCGCGTAGCAGCGTGACGTCAGTCCGCTCTAACTGAATTCATCCACAACTGACCATCCAAATCAGAAAAATTGGAGCCGATTGACATCGGCTGCTACGCCCCTCATTTCGCGTAGCAGCGCCGCGTGAGCGCGCTCTAACTAAATTCGTCCACGGTTGACCATCTGCTCTAACTAAACCGACTGCCCAAACCGCTACGCCAAATAACGCGGCGGCAATTTGCGCTCGCCGGACTGCGGAGATCTCGAAGCAAGATATAACTTCCAGAACAGCGGCCAAAACTTTTGATCGGAAGGATGCATCTCCGGATAGCCCGGAACAACCGCCCCACAAAACCGCCAGGATTCTGCCTCACCAATCAGTCCGGCACGAACCGGGTTGGCCAGGATATAAAAGCAAATCTTTGCGAACGCATTGCGCTTGCGTTCATCCTCCCGAAGCACGTGATCGTAAGCTTGATGTTGAAAACGATGCGGCCGCAACGCCTGCCCCATGTACTCCCGGAAAAACTTCATGCCGTTACACTGGTCTGAATCGCGGCGCAGTCCCATCCACATCAAATGAATATGGTCGGGCATCAAACAGTAGATTGGACAAAACAACCCCTCGCGCGCAGCGGCGTGGAGCGCCAATTCGCGAAAATTCCGATGAAAATCTTCGTTCAGCCAGCCCTTTCCACGCTTGGCAATAGGCATAGCCCAATGAACGACTGCGTCGCCCTGGTAAAATTCCCGGTCGAGGCGAGGAAGATAGAAAGCGCGGTTTGTCCCTTGCCCGGAATGGAAATCAAGGCAAGCCGGTTCTGAATGCATGAGAACGAGAATAACGGGCGCGAGCCTCGCATCAAGCGAAAGTCAGAGCCGATTGACATCAGGCCGCTACACCCCTCATCCTGCGTAGCAGCGCCGCGTGAGAGCGCTCTAACTAAATCTCCCCGCAGTTAATCGTTCGAACCAGAAAAATTAGAGCCGATTCACATCGGCTGCTACGCCACTCATTCGCGTAGCAGCGCCGCGTGAGCACGCTCTAACTAAATTTCGACCATCGTTGACCATCCGAACCGGAAAAGTCAGAGCCGATTGACATCAGGCTGCTACATCCTCATTCGCGTAGCAGCGCGACGTCAGTCCACTCCAACTAAATCCATCCACGGTTGACCGCCCATGCTGAAAAAACCAGAGCCATCACGGGCCGTTCCCCGTTTCAACGTTTTAACATTTCAACGCTTCAACGAATCACTTCTTCTTCGCCGGCTTTTTCGCCGCATTATCATCCAGCGCAGCCTGGGCCGCTGCCAACCGGGCCACTGGCACGCGGAACGGCGAACAACTCACATACGTCAGTCCCAAACGATGACAGAATTTCACCGAATCCGGGTCGCCGCCGTGTTCGCCGCAGATGCCCAGCTTGATGTCCGGACGCGTTACACGGCCTTTTTCCACC
>DASXFM010000051.1:0-5319 GCA_036489615.1 Verrucomicrobiia bacterium
GCGAGGCGCACATTGAAATCGTGGACGAGGCCACAGGCGGTTGGGGGCATATTACTGTGGATCAAATTGTTTTCAGCGACTGGCCCGGTGACCACGATGTGTTGCCATTGCTGGATGCTTTATTGCCGATCCGTTTTAGCGGAATCCAGGAAAGGCCAAAGCACGATGGCAAGCCTGCTGCAGTTCTTTTTCGCAATTCGGCGTTCGGCCGAGGCGCCACGCGCAGCACGGCAAAAAATGGGCTGGAACAATTCAGCGTTCCTGTCGGAAAAGGTCACGTGAAATTGCTTGCCGGTCAGGTATTGAACCCAGCGGAAAACAATTCAGCGCGGATTCGGCAGGAAGTTTACGCAACACTCTGTTCATTGGTGGATGCGAATTACGCCATGAGTGAAGGACAATCCGCAAGGGAGCCGGGCTATGGAACACTCGCGCTGGCGACGCTGGCCAGGGGCGCCACGGGATTGACCACTTTTGATAATTGGGACGATGCGTGGAACCAATTTCAAAAGGACGGACAGTTCCTTCCGCTTGAATCGCTTGGCTCCAGTTCGCCCAGTCCACAAGGGCAGAGTAGTTATTGCGCGCTGGCGGCAACGGTCCTGGTTCCTGCCGGGGACTCGGTTGATGTGCCGTTTCTGTTCACCTGGCACTATCCCAATAAGTACAGCGAAGCCGGGGAGTGGATGGGTTGCTATTACGCTACGCAATGGCGCGATGCGCGCGCGGTCATGCGTGATACGCTGGCAAATTATGACCGATTGTACCAGCGCACCGCTTTGTATCGCCAAACCTTTTACGACAGCACGCTGCCTGCATGGTTGCTGGATGCGATGACGGCAAATTCAGGCATCCTGCGGCACATCGGGGTCGTATTTCGTATCGCCAATGGAGATATTTACGGATGGGAAGGTTCCAATGGTTCATGCCAGCCCACCTGCACACATGTCTGGGGATATGAGCAGTCGCTGGCGCGCCTGTTCCCCGATCAGGAACGTTCGATGCGGCGGATTGACTTCAAGCATCAACAAAATCCCGACGGCGGAATCAACAATCGAACGGATGTCCCTTCTCCACCGCACCCGACTGGAGAGCGGCCGTTTACAGACGGTCATGCCAGTTGCATTCTTAAAGCATATCGCGAAGCGCTGAATTGCTCCGACGATTCATTCTTCAATTCATACTGGCCGCAGGTGAAGCGGGCGATGGAATATCTGATCAACCGGGACGCCAGCTCAAATGGAGGCAAGCCTTGCGGAGTTTTGGCGGATGATCAATGGAATACGTATGACGAGGCGCTGCATGGCGTCACGACTTTCATCAGCGGTTATTACCTCGCCGCGCTTCGCGCGGGTGAAGAATGGGCGCGGCGCATGGGAGACAGCGCGACAGCTGATCGTTTTCATGAGATTTTTAAGAGCGGCCAGGCGAAGTTGGTTGAGCTGTGTTGGAACGGCGAGTATTTCCAGCAGCATTTGCCGGATTACCTCAGCCGCTCGGGTGAAGTCGGCCCAGGTTGCATGGCGGACCAGTTATTGGGCCAATGGTGGGCGCATCAACTCGGCCTCGGCTATATTTTGCCTCGCGACAAAGTGCAATCCGCTCTGCGCTCCATTTTCAAATACAATTGGAAATCAGATCTAATTGGTTTTAAATTCGCGCCTCGCTCATTTGCCGGGGACCATGACAAGGGTCTTATCATCTGCACCTGGCCGCGCGGCGGACGGCCCGAGAAAGTGATGAATTATTCGGATGAAGTTTGGACGGGAATAGAATATCAGGTTGCGGCGCACATGATTTACGAAGGATTTATTGAAGAAGGTTTTTCCATCGCGAAAGGAGCGCGTGAGCGATATGACGGGGTTCCGCGCAATCCCATTCCGCGAAATCCGTGGTGCGAAATCGAATGCGGCGGGCATTACACACGTGCCATGTCTTCGTGGTCGCTGTTGCTGGCGTTGTCGGGTTGGAAATACGACGGGCCGCGGGGCGAGTTGAGCTTCACGCCGAGTTATCGCCCGGAAAATTTCAAATCGTTTTTCACCGGGCCGGAAGGCTGGGGGAGCGTTGCGCAACATTGGGATGGGGACAAGCAACGAGTTAAAGTCGATGTTCAATCGGGCGAACTGCGGGTACAAACGTTGGAAATTGTCTCGGTCCGAACGGGGGCCTATCAACCGTCCGTTACTTTGGCCGGCAAAAATGTGCCGATCACGTTTACGACGGACGGCGCTCATTATCGTCTTAACTTCGGGCACACGCGGATTACGATAAAAGCGGATCACGCGTTGGAAATTGTGCTTGGATGAGCTAAATTCGCCGGAATTCCATTTATATTATAAATAAAATTGTTCAAAAGCCCATTTGTGGCGACCTCGCTGCGTGGGGCCACGCGGCCTACAAGAAAAATGAAAAAACATCCGCTTACGATCCTTTTGGCTGCAACGTTTCTAACCGTTACCGCAGCCGCGCAAGTTGCTCCCGGTTATTTTCAGAACCCGATCAATCGCGGTCCCGATCCGTGGATGGTCTATTTTGATGGAAATTACTATTTATCCACCACCCAGGGCGACGCCATTCGGGTTTGGAAGGCTTCAAGCCTGGCAGGATTAAAAATCGCCAAGCCGGTTACCGTCTGGACGGATACGAACGCCACGCGCTCGGCAGGAATTTGGGCGCCGGAAGTACATTTTCTAAATCATCGGTGGTATATGTATTACACGGCCACTTCGAGCGATCATGCGGACGAAAGCCATCGAGTCTACGTGCTTGAAAGCGCGGGAGACAGCCCGTTGGGCCCGTATAAATACAAGGCCAGATTGTTCAATCCAGCGAACGACCATTACGCGATCGATCCGACCGTGTTCCAAAATGAAAAGGATGGCTCGCTCTATTTGATTTGGGCCGCACATCCGCGCCACGTTCTGTATATCGCCAGAATGTCCAATCCATACACGCTCGAGGGCGATGGCGTCTATTTGCCTGCAGATGGATTCGGATGCGAGCATGTGAGAGAAGGGCCGGAAATTCTCCAGCGAAATGGGCGGATCTTTTTAATTTATTCGATCTGCGATACCGGGACGCCGGATTATAAACTTGGAATGTTGATCGCGGACGCAAAATCCAACCTGATGGATGCCCAATCGTGGAAACAGTATCCGCGCCCGGTATTTGAGCGCGACGATGACAATCAGGTATTTGGGCCCGGGCACTGCGGCTTTTTCCAGTCTCCCGACGGCAGCGAAGATTGGATCGTTTATCACGCCAAAACGACTTCTGCTTACACATATAAAGGACGGACGACGCGCGCGCAGAAATTTGGATGGAACGCAGACGGTACACCTGATTTTGGTGTTCCGCTGCCTTTGGGCGCCCTTATCAAGGAGCCTTCGAACGAGGTTAAATAGATTGTCTATACCCCCCTTGCACATTTTGTGCATATAGGGATGGAAACCGGAAACGAAGGAGGTATCGGGGGCAAAAAGTGCGTTTTTATTGGGGAATTGGAGATTATTAGGGATTCGATTGGAAACCGCGTGCGGTTCGGACTCAACGGGGCATTTGAGAGTTTTCCCGGAACCGGGCCGGGGACTTTTCGGTCGGTAAAGGATGTGCAGCATCACGTTACCATTGAGAACTGTGGGCATGACAGTTTTGGGACGAGTCGGTGCTGTTTCCAGCCAAAATCGCCCTGGGCGTTTTACAAAGATGATTCACTGTGGAACAGTTCGAATAGATGAGTATTTTCAAGATCCGGATTGTGGCCCGCAATCCTGGAAATGAAACCCTGGTGACACCAGCGCTGGACGCTTTAGTAGATACACGCTCAGAATTAACCTGGTTGCCGAGGGAAGCTTTGAAGCGAATCGAGGTAGTGCCACGCCGAAAACGACTCGTGTCTAACGCAGGCAAATCACAGGTGGAACGGGCGGTGGGTCATGTGATTCTGCATTCGAACGGTCGTGAGACCAAGGACGAAGTTGTGTTTGCGGAATTTGGCGATTCCATGATTCTCGGTTTAAGAGCTTTGGAAGGCCTGGGCCTTTCGCCGGATGATACCGAACATCGTTTCATTTCAATGATCAAGTTCGTAGCCTTTCAGTTGCACGAACCGAAGCCAGCCAGCCAGCCGTTTTCGATCACTGTCCAGACCGCACCGCGAAAACCACGCAAAGATTCTTCCCGGTATAAAATTGCGGCAAGCCGTTAACCTCTTCTTCTTCTTTCGGACGCATCCTCAGCAAATGGCCGCTTCCAGTTGATTTTTGCGGATTTTTTCCTGAAGATGGCGGCGCTGCGTTTAGCGCATGAAATCACTCACAGAACATCTTTGGTTTGAGGTACCGAATCGCCGCGGTTTCGTAAATATCACGGACGTCATTGAGCGCCTGGTGGCCAAGAGCGGTGTGAAGGAAGGGCTATGCCTCGTCAACGCCATGCATATTACGGCGTCCATTTTCATCAACGACGCGGAAGAGGGGCTATTGAATGATTATGAAGAATGGCTCGAAAAATTGGCTCCGCATGAGCCGACCTCACAATATCGTCATAACCGCACCGGTGAAGACAATGCCGATGCGCATTTGAAACGGCAGGTCATGGGACGCGAGGTCGTGGTGGCGATCACGAAAGGCAAACTCGATTTCGGGCCGTGGGAGCAGATTTTTTACGGTGAGTTTGACGGGCGCAGGCGGAAGCGGGCGTTGGTGAAAATCATTGGGGAATGACGCGACCCGCATGATGAAACAATGTTAGAGATTGCCAGCATCAAAAAACCAACAATTCCACCGTGTGAGCAACAAATCGAACGCGACAGCCAGTTTTATTTTGTTTTGCGTGGCCTTTTTGGTCTCATTTAATTGTTTCGGTTACGACACAAATAGAGTCAACAGCGCTTTGGGCGGTAGCGAGAATGTCGAAACAATTGCAAATGCTGATTCCGTAAGAGTCTGGCGTACGCTCGGGTCGCTGGAGATGGGCCGAGGGAAGGACAGAGAGAGTACAAAGACGCCCGATCTTGGGGATTTTTATTTAAAATCGGGTAAAGCCAAATTGGTTTCGGCGAATCTGGCTTCGAAATTGTCCGAATTACTGTTAAACAAAAATTACGGTGATCGTAGTCTCTGGAGCAAGAATTGCATGGTCCTACCGGGCGTGATTGTTTCTTTCTCAAAAGGAAACCAGAACGTAGATGCTTTTTTCTGCTTCGACTGCAACATATTCCTGGTAAAGCCGGTGAATCAAACAGGTTATCGCAGCAATGACTTCGATGCCGAACGGCCGGCATTTCTGTCGGTTATCAAGAAGATTTTTCGAAAC
>DASXFM010000058.1:0-10875 GCA_036489615.1 Verrucomicrobiia bacterium
GGGGGAGAAACCAACGTTGGCGGTAGAATCCCATTCATGCTGCCCGCGCCATTTCAATCCCGCCCGTTCGGCCAACTCCTGCGGAATTTCCCACCAGGCACCCACTTCGAAATTCGTCTGCGCTCTAAAGAGATTTTGATAGTTGGTATCCATTAAGGCGTCATATTGAAGGGCAAAAGTAGCAGGCAAAGCCGCTCTCTTGAGCAATTGAATTTGCTGAACTGTCGCCTGAAAGAGTACGGCCCTGGAATCGGACAACCGATAGTCATTGTCCCGGACAAAATTATAGATGTTTACGATGCGGGGTTCCGCGGCGGCGGCAAATGGTGTCATCCGACCCACCCAAACGATCATCGAGCAGAAAAGGAGGAAAATACCGTGACGCCTTATAAACATGTTTTCTCAAGTCTTCTGATAAATTGTCAACTGCCCATCGCAGGCCAGACAGTTCCTATTTGAACGGATTGGGACGATTCGGAAAAAAATTCTGTGAGATGGCCGAAAAAATATCGTCTAATTCTCCATTCTCCGTCTGATGCGTGTCAAAGCTCTGGCCCGCCTGAAATACCAGACGGCCGGTTTTGGCATCGAAAAAGCCGACCTGGATGGCCCGGAAACGCCAATAGAAATCGAAAATGCTGACATACGCGCAGGAGCAAAACAGCCTGGGCTCTTTTAATTCGGGATCGGTGACATCACCGGCGCAGACCAAAGCCGCGGATTTTTCCACTCCATTGACATTTTCAGGGAAAGGCCCGGTCTCAGGCAGCTTAACTTTCGATTCGGCCAGGAATTTTCTGATGATGGAAAGTTTAATGGCAAAATTGACGTTTTGAGGAAGGTTCCCGCCCGTCCTGATCAATACGTTGACCGCGTTTAAGGTTGATGAGACAACGCCGACTACTTCTCCGTTTTTATTTAATAGCGGACCACCGCTGTTTCCCGGCTGAACCGGCACGGAAATCTGGGCTGAATTCGGATCGTCATTCAATCCTACTTTGGCGCTGATCAGTCCATTATCCAATCTGGGTGAGACGCCAAGCATCTCTACCATTGGAAATCCAATCGTAAAAACTTCCTCTCCCAGGTCGTAATTTTCCTCCGCCTTGAGCCGCACCGCCTGAAACGGCGGATGCTTTCCTTCCACCGACAATAATGCCAAATCGCTATTGGTGTCCGACGCCAAAACTCTGCACGGATATCGAATACCTTCAATCCAAATCGTCGCGGTATCCAGATCCCCGACAACGTGAGCGCACGTCAGCACGTCCCCTTCCGGCGAAATAACGAAGCCGCTGCCCTGGGAGCCGATGGGCGGGTCTTCCGGGTAAACGGCCGTAACGTCGAATCCGGCTTTTTGCAGCCGCGACAGCACGCGCGGATCCACGTCCCTGGGGTCGCTCCTTCTGCCCACAAAGTATACTTTATGGTAAGCATTCAGATTCACACCCGGCTTTATGACCACACGAGGAGCCACACACCCGGTAATTGCAAAAATGCCAAGGAAAAGAAACGGGAAAGAAATAAAAACGCGGTTCAGCCTGAGCGCCCTATTCATGGCCAAAGGCTAAGTCATTGACCCCGAATTGCAAAGCCAATACCCAAATTTCACGTTGTCTTTTTCCGCCAGACTTTCGAAACTCAGTGTGTTGAAGACTTTACACAAGTACCTGACCACGCAAGTGCTGGCATCGCTGATTTTGACGGTGGCGGTGTTCACCTTTGTTTTGCTGTTGGGCAACGTGCTCAGGGAAATTCTCATGCTCCTGATCGCCGGCCATGCGCGGTTTAGCCTGGTGGCGGAAGCCATTGTGTTGCTGATACCGTTCGTTTGGGTCTTCGCCTTGCCCATGGGCCTGCTCACCTCCACGCTGCTGGTGTTTGGCCGTTTCAGCGCGGACCAGGAATTGACCGCCGCCCGCGCCAGCGGCATCAGTTTGATCTCCCTGATTATGCCCATCCTCCTCTTAAGCCTTTTTTGCTGCGTGCTGAGCGCGTGGTTCAGCATGGACCTTGGGCCGCGCAGCCGGGTCCAATACCTGGGCATGAAGTCCGAATTGCTGGAGAACCTCGCCAAAGTCCAATTGCCGGAGGGACGCTTCATCAGCATTTCCACCAATTACATCTTTTACGCCCAAAAAAACGACGGCGGAAAGCTCGAAGATGTCATGGCCATCTGCCTCGACCGGCATATGTATATTGAAGCGCCGCAATGCGACACTTATTTTGACAAGACAAACCAGCAACTCGTCCTGAATTTGCTCCAGGCGCGAATCGTGACGACGCCAACCAACGGCGACGACGTCATTTCGTCCGTAGGCAACTGGCCATTGCCCGTCAGCCTTAAGGCCATGAAAAACCAAAACTCAAAAACCAGCCCCAGTGACATGACGTTCATTGAGCTGCTAAATGAAATGCATGAGTTACAGCAACGACTCCCGGACACCGTGTCAACAAATCAAACCAAGGCAGACCTCGAACAGGCCCGCAAGCTGCCCGAACAGCTGATCGAACAACGCCGTGTGATCATGCAACGCCAGCTCGCTTTTGCCTTCGCGCCGTTCGGATTTGCGTTGCTGGGCATTCCCCTGGGTATCCGTGTCCAACGCCGCGAGACAAATATTGGCGTGGCCATCGCCCTGGCGCTGGTCATCGTCTATTACGGTTTCGTTACCCTCGGCGGGCAACTCGCCAGCCGCCCGGAATGTTACCCTCATTTGATCGTCTGGATTCCAAACCTGCTCTTTCAGGCTATCGGCGCCGCGCTTCTCTGGCGGGCAAATCGTGGAGTGTGATTCCTTCATGCAGCGTACCGCAGGTTTCCAAACCTGCTGTATCGCCGATTTCCAAATCGGCAGTCGCACGCCCGGGAAGGATTCGCAAGATTATCCCACGAGGCGCGATTCGAGACAGTAGACGTCGAAGTCCAGGGCGCAATATTTCCCGCCATTGTCCAGTTTTTGGAAAACATATTTCCTTCCGGCGCTGACGAATCGCGGATGAAAATCCGTCCTCTAAATTGTTGGCTTGTGAATTGCTTAACACAGGAAGATGACATCGTCTTTTGATTCAATTTATAAAAAAATGGCTGCAAGCGAAAACTCTGGCGAGCGCGTGCCGGGGTCCGGGGCTCCGTTTGATCCCGAAAGACACGTGGCTCCCGTCATTGCCCACGAGTTGAATAATATCCTCGCCATCGTACAAGGCTACGCCGACCGGCTGATCCTAAAACACACGGACGACACCGCGCTGCATTCCCAGTTGAAGATGATTACCGAGGCAGCCCGGCGCGCCGCGGCCATTATTCGCGACGCCACGCCTCCCATATCATCGCAGGCGGCCGCGCACGTCCTGAAGTCCAAGCCCGAACCCTCCATCGCCTGATTTGCGAAGTCCGCCAAGCCGTTGCCCGGTTGAAGTGCGCGCGCCTGGAAGCGCTTCAAGACTTCAACGCATCAACGCACAAAGCGATTGCTCAACCGGCTCGTTTAAAATATCTTGTCGCACGTATAGCATGAAAATCTTCATTGACGGTAAATTTTACAATGAACGCGATGCCAAAATCTCCGTGTTTGACCACGGATTCCTTTATGGAGATGGCGTATTTGAAGGCATTCGCGCTTACAACGGCCGGGTGTTCAAGTTGAAGGAACACATCGACCGGCTCTTTTATTCCGCCAAGGCCATTTTGCTGGAAATTCCCATGTCGCACCAAAAAATTTCCGCGGCCGTCATTCAAGCCTGCCGCGTGAATAAACTCCGCGATGGCTATGTGCGCCTGGTGGTCACACGCGGCGTGGGCACATTGGGACTAAACCCCAAAAGCTGCAAAAAGCCGTCGGTGGTCATTATTGCCGGCAAAATCCAGGTTTATCCGCCTGAAGTGTATGCGCGCGGCATTGACATCGTCACTGTCCCGACCACACGCAACCTTCATAGCGCGCTGAATCCGGCGATCAAATCGCTAAATTATCTGAACAATATTCTGGCCCGGATTGAGGCCAATAACGCCGGCTGCGAAAACGGCCTGATGCTCAATGCCGAAGGCTTTGTCTCCGAATGCACCGTGGACAACGTCTTTATCATTAAGAATGGCGATGTCTTCACGCCGCCCCTTTCCGCCGGCGCGCTCTACGGCATTACCCGCCATACGGTTATCGAATTGGCGATACAGAATGGCCACAAAGTGACCGAGCCAAACCTGACCCGGTACGATTTGTATAATGCTGATGAATGTTTTCTCACCGGCACAGGCGCCGAAATCATGCCCGTAATCAAAATTGACGGCCGCGTGATCGGAACCGGCAAACCCGGCCACCTGACGCGAAAACTCGTCGGCGAGTATCGCGCCTTAACGGCTACGTCAGGCGATCCGATATAGTCGCCGCCGCGCGAAATTCAATTTCATTCGCTTTTTAGCGGGTTAGGTTGTAGAATTTAGTAGTTCAAAAACTGAACAATAATTTGATTTAAAATGCAGTGCTCTATTTGCAAAGAAAAGCCGGCTACGGTGCATCTCACCCAGATTGTGGGGGAAAAGATGCAAAAGCTGGACTTGTGTGAAGATTGCGCCAAAGCCAAAGGCGTCAATGACCCCGCTGGCTTCGCCCTCGCGGCAGATCTAGTGCTCGGACTGGGGGCGGCCCAGGAGCTCGAACAGGCGGCCGGCGGCGTCGAATTGCGCTGCACGCGTTGTGGTTTCACCCAGGCGGATTTCAAAAAATCCGGACGGCTCGGCTGCCCGGAGTGTTACAAGACCTTTTCCGAAGGTTTGGGCGGCCTGCTCAAAACGATGCACAAAGGCACGCGGCATGTCGGCAAAGCGCCGGAAGCCCTGCGTACGTCCAGCGAAAATGCCGACCGTCTGAAGGCGCTGCAAAAGAAGCTCGATAAAGCAATCGAGTCCGAGAATTTCGAGGAAGCCGCCCAGGTGCGCGATGAAATCAGGCAAATGGCGGAACGTTCAACCGCGCCCAAAAGCTTTACGAGGTGAGCGGCATGCGCGATCTCCACGCTTTCCTTTCGCCCCCTGCGGAATCGACACGCCGCCACGGCCCGCATGACCGAATCGTCATGTCCAGCCGCGTGCGCCTCGCCCGCAATTTAAAAGACGCCGCCTTTCCCGGCTGGGCCAAAAAAACCGAGCGCGTCAGAATCCTGGACACCATCCGGCCGGCGGTTGAAAGCCTTCCGGAAATGAAGGACGCATTTTCCGAAGCCATGGACAACCTCGGCGCGTTGGACCGCCAGATTCTGGTCGAGCGCCATCTCATCAGCCGCGAGCATGCCGCCAAAAGCGCCGGCAGCGGCCTGGTGCTGAACCACGAGGAAACGTTTTCCGTCATGATCAATGAGGAGGACCATTTGCGAATGCAAGCCCTCCGTCCCGGCCTCCAATTAAGACAGGCATGGACGGCGATTGATGGTTTTGATTCCTCTTTGGAGAAGAAATTGGATTTCGCCTTTGATGCCGACCTCGGCTATTTGACCGCCTGCCCCACCAACCTCGGCACCGGCATTCGTGTCAGCGCCATGCTCCATCTGCCAGGCCTCGTGCTCGGCGAACAAATCAATCCCATCATCCAATCCGTCAATAAGCTCGGCCTGGCCGTCCGCGGCCTGTATGGCGAAGGCACTGAAGCGTTGGGAAATGTTTTCCAGGTTTCGAACCAGATGACTCTGGGCGAAAACGAAACGATGATTGTCGAGCGGCTCGAAAAGGTCCTGGCCCAAATCATTGAGCACGAAGAAAACGCGCGTCAAATCCTTCTCGAGAAAAAGCCTAAAACGGTCTACAACCATATCGGACGCGCCTACGGCATCCTGGCCAATGCCCACAGTATTTCGTCCAAGGAAACCATGAATCTCCTGTCACTCCTGCGTTTGGGTGTGGACCTTGCCCTGTTCCCGGGCGTTGAGCGTTCTCTCGTGGACGAATTATTTTTGGTAACGCAACCGGCGCACTTGCAGAAACAATTCTCGGATAAACTGTCCGCTGAGGAACGCGATCTGATGCGGGCCGATATGGTGCGTGAACGGCTCAAAAATGTCAGCCGGCCAGTGGTCAAATCCCGCCCGCCAAATACTTCGAACTGAGGGCGCGTTGAAACGTTAAAAGGTTGAATCGTTGAAACGGCGGCCGCAATTTGGGTTTTAGATAGGCGGTTGTCCCCAAGGAAAATCACGAATTCGCCCTCATCGGACGAATGCAAACCGTTTCAACATTTTAACAAGTCAACGTTTCAACGTCGCACGTTCAATAAACCTTCCTTAAATTCGACGGAAGAATTCCCAGTTCATCACGATACTTCGCCACCGTGCGTCGCGCGATCGTGATGCCTTTTTCAGACAGCATCTTAACCACTTCCTGGTCGGACAATGGCTTTGCGGCGTCCTCGTTCTTGAAGATATCGGCAATCATGTCCTTCACGCTCGTGTTGGATACGCCGTCGCCGTTGGCGGTCTGCAGCCCGGCGGTGAAGAAGAACCTCATTTCAAATATGCCCTGGGGCGTCTGCATGTATTTCCCGGAAACCGCGCGGCTCACCGTCGTTTCGTGCACGCCCACCACTTCCGCGATTTGCGCCATCGTCATCGGTTTCAGGCACGAAACCCCTTTCATCATAAATTCCCGCTGACGCTTCACAATTTCCTTGGCGATATTCAGAATCGTTTGCTGCCGCTGGTGAAGGCTTTTGATCAGGAATTTCCCGGCGCGGATTTTTTCCCGGATATAATTCTTAACCTCGCTCGAATTCTCGCCCTGCGCCATCAGGTCCTTGTACACGTTGCTGATTCGCAAATGCGGAATGTATTCGTCGTTCGTCGCTACCGAAAAATCCTCGCCGTTCTTTTGGACAAACACCTCCGGCAAAACGTACTGGTCTGTATCGGGCAAAAACGCGCGGCCCGGACGCGGCTCGAGGCGCGCGATTTTCGACAGTGATTCCTGCACTTCCACGATGCTCCGATTCGTCCCTCGGGCGATTTCCGGTATGCGTCGTTTGCCCAGTGCCTCCATAAAATCGCGCACGATTGCGTATTCCAGCGATTCCTGCAGCTTCACCCGTTCCAGTTGCAGCATGAGGCACTCGCGCAAATCGCGGGCGCCGATTCCCGAAGGGTCAAATGATTGAATGACTTTCAAAACTTCCGAGATCTTCTCCACCGGCTGCTGGGTCGATGCCGCGATCTCCTCCGCGGTTGCTTTCAAATAACCGTAATCGTCAATGTTTCCAATGATCGTCTCAGCCAGAGCCCGCTGCTCGTCGCTCAGGTCAGTCTCCCGCACCTGCTCCATTAAGAACTCCGCCAGCGACGTTCCGGCCGTTAGCGAATCGAACATGAATTGCCGCTTTTCTTCGTCCTCGGTCGACTGCCGGATAGGAACGTTCGTCTGCGAAAAATGGTCCCGCCATTCCTGGTCCAGTTGCACCAGCTTTTCAAATTCGGCCTGGAAGGCATCCACCGGTTCAGTCGGGCCTTTCTCGGCCCCGCCGTCGAACGTCGGATCTTCGGGCGATTCCGCCGGCGTTCCCGTCTCATCTCCGGATTTGTCGCGCATTTCCGTGTCCGTCGAGGCGACTTCTTCGAGCACCGGATTCTGTTCCATTTCATGCTCCACGAGCGCCTTTAATTCGAGCGTGGGAGCCTGGAGCAATGCCAGCGACTGCTGCAATTGCGGTGCCAGCACCAGTGATTGCGTCAAGCGCTGCGACAGTTGTAAGCCTTGGGCCATGTGTCTCATTGTAATTCAGTTCCGCGAAATGACAACAATATTGGCACAGGAAAAACTGGATTTTTCACCACCCCGGTTGCATCTTAATTACGATGAAATTGATTCTGTCTACCCACAACGTCACCCTGACGAAAACCCTCGAGGATCGCGTCGTCAAAAGGATCGAACAGCTCGACCATCTGGACGGGCGAGCCGTGGACGCGCGGGTTACTCTCGAACACGACCATCGCCGTACGCCTGAAAAGCAATTCAATTGCTCCATGCAAATCGCCATGCGCGGACCGGATCTTTTTGCCGAAGCCCGCGAAAGCGATTTATACGCGGCAATTGACGTCGTCGCCAAAAAAATCGAGCAGCAAATTCGCAAGCGCCACAGCAAAATCAAGGCGCGAAAGCACAAGGACGCCGCAAAGTTAAAAGAGGTAAAACGCACGGTCGGAGTCTGATCCCGGCAATGTCCGGCCGACCACGGAAATAGAACTGGATGCGCATGGCAATTAACGTTCGCAGCCAATCGCCAGGCCAGCCCCTGATTCTCCGCGCCCGCGCCCTTTTGCCTCTCGCAACCCCACCCGTCGAAAATGCCGCCGTCGTCATTTTCGGCGACCGGATCATCGTGGCCGGCGCCTGGGAACGAATCGCGTGCGAATTCACCTCCGCCGGCGCTCTGCCCGTTCTTGATCTCGGTGAGTCCGTTCTCCTGCCCGGACTCGTCAACGCCCACTGTCATCTGGATTATACCGATATGGCCGGTTTTTGGCCGTCGCCCAAAAAATTTACCGACTGGATCCCCTGGATGCTCGCGGCAAAGGCCGAATGGAGTTATTCAAATTATGCCCAATCCTGGCTCAACGGCGCGAAAATGCTGTTGCAATCCGGCACCACCACCGTCGCCGACATCGAGGCCGCGCCGGAATTGCTTCCCGATGTGTGGAACTCCACGCCGCTCCGGGTCATCTCGTTTTTGGAAATGACCAGCGTCCGCTCAAAACGCGAGCCCGCGGATATTCTCGACGAAGCCCTCAATAAAATTGATTCACTCGATCACCGCCGTTGCGCCGCCGCCCTTTCCCCCCACGCTCCTTACTCCACGTCGCCTGACCTTCTCCGCCTCTGTGCCCTCGCCGCGCGGGAAAAAAATCTTCACACCACCGTTCACGTTGCCGAATCCCAGCAGGAATTCGATATGTTCGCCCACGCGAGCGGCGAAATGTTCGACTGGCTCAAAAGAAACGGGCGCGACAACTCCGATTGCGGCCTGGGCACGCCCGCGCAGCACCTGGATCGCGCCGGCCTCGCCAGCGCCAATTTCCTGGCCGTGCACGCGAACTATCTGGATGGCGGCGATTTCGATTTGCTCGCAAAACGTAAGGCCAGCGTCGTTCATTGTCCCCGCAGTCATGGGTACTTTCAGCATAAAAAATTTCCCATCGACAAGTTGCTCGCGGCGAATGTGAACGTCTGCCTGGGGACCGATAGCCTGGCCACGGTCACCAAAAACGGCAAGGAAAGCCTTGAACTGAATTTATTTTCGGAAATGCAGGCGTTTTCCCATTCCAACCCCGGTTTCGCCTCCGAAACGATATTAAAAATGGCCACTCTAAACGGTGCGCGCGCCCTCGGTCTCGCGCGAAAAATCGGCGAAATCTCCAGTTACGCCTGCGCCGATCTGATTGCCGTTCCTTTCGCTGGAAAAATTTCGGACGCCTGCGATGCGGTTTTAAACTTTCGTGGCCGCGTCCACGCGTCCATGATCGGCGGCCAATGGGCCATCGCGCCCGGACAAGCCTGATGACTTCGCTGCCTTCGCGCGACCTAATTCCCAATGAAACCGCTCGAAATTGATCTCGCGGAACGCCTCGCGGCGTTGCGAGAACAAAATCTCTTCCGCGAATTGCGGCGTGTCGACTCCGCCCAATCGTCCCGCATCCAAATCGACGGACAATCCTTTCTCAACTTTTCATCAAACGATTATTTGGGCCTCGCAAACCATCCCGGCCTGAAAGAAGCGGCCACCCGGGCAGTTGAGACATTCGGTGCCGGTTCCGGAGCATCCCGGCTGATTTGCGGTTCGCTTGCTCCTTTTCACCAGCTTGAATCCGCCCTGGCGCGGCTTAAAAAGACCGAGGCCGCCCTTGCCTTTTCGAGTGGTTACGCCGCCGCACACGGGGTCATTACCGCGCTTCTCGGCAAAGATGACGTCATCATTTTGGATAAACTCGTCCACGCCTGCATCGTGGACGCCACGAATCTGAGCGGCGCGAAGATTCGAGTTTTCGCCCATAACGACTTGGAAGATTTGGAAGAAAAATTGAAATGGGCGGCGCAAAACGCCGGCCCTTCCCAAAACGATAGCCGCCGCGTTCTCATCGTTACCGAATCCATTTTTTCGATGGATGGCGATGCCGCGCCCCTGAGGGAGATCGTTGACCTTAAGGAAAAGTACGGCGCGTGGCTGATGGTGGACGAGGCACACGCCACCGGCCTTTTCGGCGAGAGCGGCAGCGGCCTGATCGAGGAATTGGCACTGAGCGCCCGCGTTGAAATTCAAATGGCTACCATTGGCAAAGCACTTGGCGCCGCCGGTGGTTGCATTTGCGGTTCCCGGCAATTGGTGGATTTCCTGGTCAACCGCGCCCGCCCATTTATTTTCTCCACCGCGCCCGTCCCGGCCGCCGCAGCCGCCGCCACCGAGGCAATCCGCCTCGTTCAATCGGCGGAAGGACTGGAACTGCGCCAAAAACTTCAATCAAACATCGCGGATTTTCACTTGGCCTTGGACAAAGGGAACTCGCCCTCGCTCGCCCCGCCGAAGCGAAGCGATGGTGGGCCTGTCCGCCGTAGCTTCAGCGAAGGCGGATCCGCCATCATTCCCCTGATTTTAGGCGATGAAGCGAAAGCCCTCGACGCCGCCGCAAAGCTGCGCGCGCAACATATTTTCGTCCCGGCTATCCGTTATCCATCGGTCGCCCGTGGTTCTGCCCGGCTGCGCATCACCTTGACCGCCGCGCACTCACGGCAGGACATTTTTTGTCTCGTTGACGCGCTCAAAAAATTGGATATTGAGATCTGATTGTTGCGACGGATGAACAGGATCGCTGAACTCGACCACAAATACGTCTGGCACCCCTTCACGC
>DASXFM010000085.1:0-5256 GCA_036489615.1 Verrucomicrobiia bacterium
ATACGTGTGCAAACACGGCGAAGATTTGCCGGAAGTGAAGAATTGGAGATGGACGGGCAAAAGAGCGTAAGAGCGTTAAGGCGTTGAACCGGGCGCTACGATGTGGTGGGTTCGGCACCACCTCGTCACCTGCCCTATCAGCTAAAATTCAAATTTGACGCTGCTCAGGCGAGCGCCGATTTCGTCCAGGATCCGGTTCTCGTCTTCGACGTTTTTAGCGGCAAAGGTTACGCTGAAACGTAAGGCGGCGCCGGCGTCGTCCCACGGAACGGTGGAAAGGAGTTTTTCCGTAATAAGCCATTGGGAAACGTCTTCGGCGTTGCCAAATTCAATGTGACTTCCCCCGTGAACCCGCGCGGCTTTGGGCGACTTAACGTACAGAAAGAACGAGCCTTTCGGCTTTTTCGCGTCGAATCCCGCACTGCGCAACGCTTTGACAAGCCCGTCCATGCGCCGGGAATATTTAGCCGAGATTTTGCGCGTGATATCCGGATGATCCAGGCAATAGGCGGCGGCGTGTTGGATGGCGAGAAATTGGCCGGAATCGGTGTTGTCTTTGACGTCGCCGTAGGCCTTGACGAGCAACGGATTGCCGGTCACGAATCCGCAGCGCCAGCCAGTCATGTTGTAGGATTTGCTGATCGAATGGAGTTCGATTCCGACGTCTTTTGCGCCGGGCGTGGCCAAAAAACTCAGCGGTTTGCCCTCAAAAATCAGTCCGGCATAGGCAGCGTCATGTATGATGATGATTTTGTTCTTTTGTGCGAAATCAACAATGCGGGCGAAGAACTCCGGCGTCGCGGCCGCACCGGTGGGATTGTTGGGATAGTTCAGGACAAGCACCTTGGATTTTCGCAGAACTTCGCCAGGAATGGCATCGAGGTCCGGTAAAAAGTTGTTTTCGGCGCTAAGCTTTAAATTATAAACCAAACCGCCGTAATAGCGGGAGTGCGTGCCGAAAACCGGGTAACCCGGCACGGTCATCAACACAAAATCCCCGGGATTAATGATGGCGGCGGGCAAAATTGAAAGCGCCGCCTTGCTGCCAATGGAATGAATCACTTCCGTCTCGGCGTTGATGCCGCCAACACCAAAGACTGAATCCATGTAACGCGCAGCCGCCTCTTTAAGCACGGCATCGCCATTGTCCGAGTAGCCCCGGTTTTCAGGCTTGGCGGCTTCGAGGCAAAGTTTTGCGACGACTTCCGGGAACGCCATTTCGTCCGGTTCACCCACGCCCATGTCAATGATTTCTGCGCCCGGATTGAGCGCCATCGCGGCGCGTTTGGCGCGTTTAATCTTCTCGAATTTGTAGATGTTTTGAGATTTGCCGTATTGACTGCCGCCAATCCGGTCTGCAAAAAGACTTTGGATGTATGATTCAGACATAAGTGATAAAAATCGTCAACGGTTGCCCGGATGAACCTGCCCTGCCTTCGGATTCGCCTTCAATAGTCAAAGTATGTCAAAAATTAAGTCCGAGGGTCAATTTAAAAGTCCGCCACAAAAACTTTTGCGTGCTCCATATTGCGCAATCCGTCAGGTATTGCATTACGAGTTATTGATTATTCCCAATGGACCCGGGGCCAATCAGCTCGCATTTTTCACTTTAAATTTTAGTCCGTTCCACCCATTGTCTGGCTATGCAATCGCACGAATTATTCCGGGAAGTTTTTGAAAAGAAAAAACCGAAGGAAATTGCCGCCGACCTCAACCTATCTTCCTCGATGATCTACAAATGGGGCGAACCAAACACCGCCGGCAGCGGTGTCGGCAATCCGCTCGATCGCATTGAAGCGCTGCTCAAAAGCACGGAGGACCATCGACTCGTGCAATGGATTTGCGAGCGGGCTGGTGGGTTCTTCATTTTAAATCCAAAAAACACACCGCATCCACACCAGTTGATCCCGGCGACGAATCAAATCGTCCAGGAATTCGCCGACCTCCTCCACGTCATCGCCACCTCGACGACCGACGAAAGCATCACCGCGCCGGAAGCGAGCCAGATTCGCGCGCGCTGGGAGGAACTGAAATCCGTGACGGAAGGCTTCGTGAATGCGTGCGAACAGGGCGATTTTGCGAAATTACGACACCACGCGGCATCGCGGCAATCGGCCCAAAATCAATTACGGGCGTGAAGAAGGCAGAATATTTCTTGACCTGCAAACCCTTTCCAATTCGGTCAATTTGACAAAACCGAAAGCGGTGTTAGTGTGAGTTCATGGAGCTTGGGTTGCAGGGTTGGAATGTCGGTGCGAGTCGTAGCGGTGTCTGCGCGGCAGCGGGGTTTTTCTTTTTTCTCGTCTTTTCGAGTTATTCTCAAAATCTAATCCAGAACGGAGATTTTAGCGCCGGCGGCGGCAGCTTCGAGAATTGGAACATCAGCCACAGTGCGTCGGAACCGAGCTATAGTGGCCCGGCCATTTCCGGCCCCGGCTATAACAATCCATATTATGCCCGTTTTTTGAACGAAACTGCCGGCAACGATATTCTTTCACAGGACATCGCGACGACACCGGGCGACATGTATGATATTAGTTTTTGGGCGGAGGACGGAGACGGTCATAATCTGGACGCCGAGTTTAATTTCGGCAATTTCTCCTATAATTTGTTGCAGGCTTTTGCCATCGGGCCCGGCGAATGGTATTCGGGTTGGACGAATTTCACCTTCGATGTGACCGCCACGGAACTAGAGACTGACCTGTCATTCGTTATCGCGGCGGATACCGGAAGCGAGTTCGGCGTCGATGACGTGAGTGTGGTGCCCATTGTGCCCGACTTCGAAGGAGTAGCCGTGGGAACTAATTTCCAGGTGACTGTTTCCACTCCCGCCTCCTACAGCACGATGATCCAGGCTTCGACGAACATGATCAATTGGGTGACGGTCTGCACCAATACGCCCCCGTTTACCTATACGGATTGCATGTCACAATTTCCGCGCCGGTTCTACCGGGCGGCTCTCGTTTTACCAAAGTCCGAATAAGATTGGCGACGATCAGGTTTTGGGCTGCTCTTCTTTTTTCCTGGTGAAGACGTGCGTCGAGTGGCCGTAGAAAGCGTCGGCGGCTTCCATTACGGTCTCTGAAAGGGTCGGATGCGGGTGAATCGTTTCGGCCATGTCCTCGGCCGTCGCGCCCATTTCAATAGCCAGCACCGACTCGGCAATCAATTCCCCGGCGCCCGCGCCGCAAATTCCCACACCGAGCACGCGGTCGGTGTTTGGATCGACAATAAATTTTGTAAGGCCGTCGGTGCGGTCGAACGACAGCGCGCGTCCTGAGGCCGCCCACGGAAATTTGGCCACCTGATAAGGTATCCCCTTTTCTTTGGCCTCGGCTTCAGTCAAACCACACCAGGCCAGTTCGGGGTCGGTGAACACGACAGCGGGAATCACACTGTCAAATATTGCCTTGCCGCCACAAATGGCTTCAACGGCCACACGCGCTTCCTTATGCGCCTTGTGCGCCAGCATGATGCCGCCGGCGATGTCGCCAATGGCGTAGATGCTCGGATCGTCGGTCTGCCGTTGTTCGTTGATTTTGACAAAACCCCGTTCGTCGAACTGGATTTTGGTGTTTTCCAGACCTTGGTCGGCCTTGTTTGGGACGCGGCCAACGGCGACCAAAACTCGGTCGTAAAGCTCTTCGAGCTTTTGCCCGTTATATTCCATGGACACTTTGATTTGATTTCCAGCAGTGGCCATCTTCGCGACTTTTGCCTTAAGCCGGATTTCTTTAAACATCTTTTTGGCATTGGCGATCACCAGGCGTGTCAGGTCCTGGTCTGCGCCGGTGAGGATCGCGTCGAGCGCTTCGACGACGACGACCTTGCTGCCGAGAGCGGCATAGACGAATCCCAGTTCCATTCCGATGTAACCGCCGCCAACGATAAGCAGGCTTTCCGGAACATCAGGCACGTCCAGGGCCTCTGTCGAAGTCATCACGCGGGGATTGCCCAGGTCGAACGCCTTGGGCATGGCCGGAAGCGAACCGACGGCGAGGATCGCCTTGTCGTATTCGACAAATTGCTGTCCCTGGTCGGTTTCCACGCGCAATTTCTGCGAACCTTCAAAATAGCCCCGACCGTGAATGACCTGTACGCCGCGCATTTTAGCGAGCGTAGCCACGCCGCCGTTCAATTTGGTGATGATGGAATTTTTCCAATTCCGCAACTTATCGAGTTCCACTTTCGGTTCGGCAAATTCGATGCCCCGGTGGGCGGATTCGCGGGCGTTGACGATTTGGTGAGTCGCGTAAAGCAGCGATTTGGACGGGATGCACCCGCGGTTGAGACAAACACCGCCAAGCACCTTATCGCGCTCGACCAGAATCACTTTTTTGCCGAGGTCCGCCGCATAAAATGCGGCCGCGTAACCGCCAGGCCCTGAGCCGACAACAACAATTTCAGTTTTGATTGAATCCATAAATTTAACGACGAGGACGATTACGACAATTTGACCAAATCCTCTTTGAAATCCTGCAAGGCGCCAACCAGATCCACCATGAATCGCGCCGCGGCGCCGCCGTCAATCACACGATGATCATAGCTCAACGCCAAAGGCGTCATCATGCGGGCCTCAATCTTGTCTCCGCGCACGACGGCCTTCATGGCTCCACGACCCAAACCGAGGATGGCGACTTCCGGCTTGTTGACGATCGGCGTAAAGTGTCCGCCGCCAATCGCGCCCTGGTTGGAGATGGTGAATGTTCCGCCTTTCATTTCCTCTACGGAAATTTTCCGATCACGCGCCTTGGCGGCCAATTGTTCGAGTTCCTTGGCCAAATCCACGACGGACTTTTTATCCACGTCGCGAATGACCGGCACCATCAGGCCCTGGTCCGTGTCCACCGCGATGCCTAAATGGATGTATTCCTTGACGATGATTTCGTTCGCCACTTCGTCGAGGCTCGCATTGAAAATAGAATGCTTTTTGAGCGTGGCGGCGACGGCTTTGAGAATCAACGGCGTCAACGTCAGTTTTGCGCCTTTGGATTCGTAAGCCGGGCCGAACTTTTTCCGCAGTTCGTTGAGTGTGGTGCAATCCGCTTCGTCAAATTGCGTCACCCGCGCGACGGAGTTCCAGCTTTCGAGCATCCGGCGAGAGATGACCTCCCGCAACGGCGTCAACGGCCGTTTTACGATCGGACCCCATTGCGCAAAATTAACCTGTTCCACGGGAGCTTTCGCGGGCGCGCCGGGGCGGCCTTTGGCGGCTTTGGCCGCGGCGGCAACGAGACGGTGGATGTAATTTCGCAA
>DASXFM010000101.1:0-8952 GCA_036489615.1 Verrucomicrobiia bacterium
CGGGCCAGCTCAACGGTGGTCCGCTGGAGGATGAATCTCCCTCGGGCGCCAATCATTTCCGCGTCGTACGTTCAACAGCGCTCTCTTCCTACGCCATGCCGGTGGACACATTTACTAACGCGCCGTATGGAGAGCCGCTGTTTGCCCCGGGAAATATTTATGAAAATATGGGAACGCTTGCGGGTGGCAACCTGACCGTGGGCGCTCCCGCGAGCGGCAAAATTCCTGTCACCTGGCTTGGCCGGCCGGGGGCGCATCTTCAAAGCGCCACCAGCGTGGCCGGCCCATGGACGGATATCCAGGCCACCGATGGGACGAATTGGACCAGCGGGGTCAACACGGCCAATGGCTTGATGAGCGTGACGAACTGGCCCGGCGCCGGCGGACAAACGTTCTTCCGCCTGGTGAAACCTTAGGATGGTTGAGATGGCTGATCACCGTCCAACTATGCCTGAGGGATGGTTGGACGGTTTTAAATTTATCACGATTTGGAAATGAAAAAGAAAAGTAACATCAGGGGCTTTACGCTGATCGAGCTATTGGTGGTGATCGCGATCATCGCCATTTTGGCGGCGATTCTTATGCCCGTTTTAAACCGGGCCAAGATGAGGGCTGAAGCCACTGATTGCATGAACAACAAAAAACAGCTCATCACGGCGACCTTGATGTACGCCTCGGATAACCAGGAATTCCTACCCCTCAACATGGATGAGCGCAATAACACTCAGACGCCGGCCTATCTCTACAATGGCCGGCCGTCTTGGATTACCGGCGTCATGGATTGGACCACTTCCAGTGCCAATACCAATTTGGCCTATTTAATCAGCAACAAGACCCCGATGAATTATTCTTTGTTGGGCGATTACATCGGCAATGTGTATAAGCTTTTTCAGTGCCCGGCGGACATGTTTGCCAGTCCGGTGCAGCATCTGGTGGGTTGGAATTCCCGCTCGCGCAGCATCGCGGAAAACGCTGCCATCGGATCCGGCCCGAAATACAGCGTATCTCATTTCGGCTGGTCAACCAGTGCCTGGTATGTTGCAAATAAAACCACGGATTTTCATTCCCCTGGTCCCAGTGATTGCTGGGTCTATTCGGATGAACATCCCGATAGCATTGACGACGCGATCATGTACACGGCTAGTACGACGATCATGGCATCAAGTACCGTGAATCAGTTCATAGAACTGCCCGGCAACCAACATGGGGGCGCCTGTGGAATGTCTTTTGGTGATGGACACGCCGAAATCCATAAATGGATTGGGGCGGTCATCAATGCCCATCTGGGAGTGACCTATACCGGCGTTCGTAACGTTCCATGCTCGCCTACGGATCCTGATTTGGAGTGGCTTGCCCAGCACACGCCGGCGGATTAAGCGGCTGATTTTGCCTTATGCGCGCCCTCTTTAAATTTGCCGGTCTCGCTGGTTGCGGGGGGCTTTCTTTGGATAAACATTTCTCTTTATGAAACTTCCGCTTTTTAAAAGAATTACCGGCCTAACGGCCTTCGTCCTTCTTTTATCATCGTTTTATTCCCGGGCTGACGGAGATCTTTCAAGCTTTCCCGCCCGTTCCTCGCCCCAGTGGCTGCGCGACAGCGTCATTTATGAAATTTTCCCGCGCGATTTTTCTCCCGCAGGCAATCTTGACGGCGTCACGGCGAAGCTCGACCAATTGCAAAGCCTGGGGGTAAACATCCTGTGGCTGATGCCCATTCATCCCATCGGAGAAAAGTTTCGCAAGGGCGAATTTGGCAGCCCTTATTCCGTCAAAGACTATTATGCCATCAATCCGGACTACGGAACGCCCGATGATTTCAAGAAGCTGGTGGCCGAAGCGCATAAACGCGGGATGAAAGTCATCATGGATTTGGTGGCGAATCATACCGCGTGGGACAGCGTGGTGATGGAGCATCCGGATTTTTACAAGCACAATGCCCAGGGAAACATCATTCCACCGGTGCCGGAATGGACCGATGTGGCCGCTTTAAATTATACCAATGCTTCCTTGCGCGAATACATGATCGCGATGCTCACGTACTGGGTGCAGACATATGGCGTTGACGGGTTTCGTTGTGATTCGGCGGCCATGGTACCGACGGATTTTTGGCAACAGGCCCGGGCCGCCCTGGTCAAAGTGGATCCGGAGATCATCCTGCTGGCCGAAGCCAGCAAGCCGGAGCTGCTCGTTTCCGCATTCGACCTGGATTATTCCTGGCCGCTGCTGGGAGCGGAGGACCAGGTGCTGCTCAATGGCGCGCCGGCTTTGAGCATCCGCCGCTCGTGGGAGAAAAGCCGGTTGCAATTTCCCAAAGGCGCCCTGCACATGGAGATCTCCGATGACCATGATGAAGCGCGTGCGATCAATCGCTTCGGCGTAAAAGGAGCGTTGGCGGCGTCCGCGCTGATTTTCACGCTGGATGGCGTACCGCTCATCTATAACGGCATGGAGATCGGTGATGCCGGCGAATCCAGCGGCGATGCGCTCTTTCGAAAGAAGAACATTTCATGGCAGACGCCGGAACATCCGGACTTGCGCGACACCTACCAGGATCTGATCCGGCTGCGGCATGAATATCCCGCGCTCTGCAATTCAAGCGTGCAGTGGCTGCATAATTCAGAGGAAACGAAGCTCCTCACCTTTTTGCGGGCCGATGACAAAGATGAATTGCTGGTTGTCATCAATTTTTCCGGCAGCCCGGCCTCCGGTAAAATTGATTTAAAAAATCCGGAAGGCTTCACGCCGGTAAAAATTTCCGGCGCGCCGGGTTCGGACGACAGTCCACTGCCAGCGTTTCATCTGGACGGTTATGAATGGCGCATCTTTCATCGTCCAGCGGTTCCAGCCGGGGCTTTGGCACATCTTGAAAACAACCAGGATAAATCCATTGGTCAAAATGAACATTGAGGGACGGCGCGCCGGCTTCACGCTGATCGAGCTGTTAGTCGTCGTCGCCATCATTGCCATCCTGGCTGCCATCTTATTGCCGGTGCTGAACAAGGCGAAACTTAAAGCCCAGGGAGTTTATTGCCTGAACAACCTGAGACAACTGCAGACGGCGGTTATCATGTACACGAATGATAACCAGGAAAATTTCCCCGAAAACCCCGGCGCCGGCACCAGTTTGAAGGCCTGGGTAGCCGGGGTCATGTCCTGGGACAATGCCATCCAGCCCAATCTTCAAAATACGAATGCTACATTGCTGGCCCAGGGAGAAATCGGGCCTTATATCTCGCAATGCGTGGGCGTTTTTAAATGTCCGGCGGATACTATTTCCGGCGCGAAAGGACCGCGGGTCAGGAGCGTTTCCATGAATGGCTTCGTCGGAGATGTGAACAATATCGCGAATTACATTTCAGGCCAGGCCACGCATAATTGGATGAAGATAATGAAAACCACCGACCTTAAACTGGGGGCCGTGAATACGTGGGTCTTGTTGGATGAATGCCCAGATAGCATCAACGATGCTTTCTTTGCCGTGCAGATGCAACCCGGTGGATCGGCGGTTTGGACGGATGTGCCCGCTTCCACGCATAACGGGTCGGGCGGCTTTTCTTTTGCGGATGGCCACGTGGAACTGAAACGATGGCTTAATGGAAGCACCAAGGCATTGGTGAGGCGCCTGGCCCCATGCCCGGATAATAATTTGCATTCGCCTGACGATATAGCATGGATGCAACAGCGAACGACCGCCTCGCAGTAACGTATGGTTCCTCTCATGCGAATGAAACGCTTTCCCGGGCTCCAGGTTTTATTCTGGTTGTCGGTGTTAAGTGGCTTGATCGCGACTGCCCGTGCCCAGGTTTCGGTTGACGGAACGCTAAATTATTCCGAAGGCTATGGCAGCCCGTTAGCCACCCAAACGATCAACACGGGATTTGGCGATAACAGTTCAAGCACCAGTGGCAGTTCCAGCGGCGGCTCGGAGCTGGATGCCGTTTATGGGGTGGCTTATAACGGCTATCTTTATTTGTTTATCTCCGGGAACCTTGAGGCGAACGGAAACAATATCAATGTTTTCATTGCCGACGGCCAGCCGGGAGGCCAGCAGACGCTGGAGATCGGCGGTGCGTCGGGGGAAACGGCCATGAACGGTTCGACGTTCAGTCCGGGCTTTATTCCGAACTTGATGTTTTCATTTACTAACAGCGCCACGGTTCTTTCCTTGGACGAAGCGATTTTATCCGGCGGTTCCGGCAGTGAGACGCGCGTGGGTAACATGACCTTGACTGGCGGTATCGGGAATGCCCAGAACCTGGGAGGCTCTGGCATCTCGGTGGGCTTTAACAATGTCAATACTGCGGGCGTAAACGGGACCAGTGGAACTACGGCCAATGCAGCTTATGCAAATGAAGTTACGACTGGTCTCGAACTGGGGATTCCGCTCTCCCTATTGGGCAATCCCGCCGGAGCTATAAAAGTGCTGGTTGATATCAACGGAGCAGATTACGCCTATTTATCGAACCAGTTTCTTCCGGGTTTGCCCGTTGGCACTGCCAACGTCGGCGCCGGCGGGGCATATGGCACGGGCGGCGGCATTTTTAATTTCAGTACGACGGCCAACGAGTATTTTACCGTGCCGACCGGGCCGCCGGTTTTAACGGTCAACGGCATCAATGCGGATTATGGGACGGCACACGTTTTCGTGAACGAAGTCTCAAGCGATGCCGTTCCCCTGAATATTATTTTTACGCCCAGTACCTTATCAAACATCGTTGAGGCTGACCTTTATTCCAATTTGAACCGGCGCGATTATGCGACGAATCTTGACGGTAATGGCATCGAGGAAGGCATCGTGCCGCCAGATGGCAACACGGTTGCGACGGGCGATACGAGTCATTATTATGAAGCTTATGCGATGTCTCCCACGGGCACGCCGGGCCAGTATGCATTGACGCTTTACGCGCAAAAAACCGGCGTTTATCGCCTCACGGCCCGTTACATGGTCGCGGGCAGTACTAGCTGGAACTGGTATAGCACTAACTCGCCTTCTCTTACCGGCAATCATAGTGATTTCATGATTGTCGTCTCCCCTAAAAAAGCAGAGGACATGGTCATCTATGAGCTGGCGGTTAACAACATCAATGCGCAAGGTGATGCCGGTAACGGTTCCCAGCGCAGTACTTTTGTTGACCTCTATAACGGCCCCGGTTCCTATCCGTGTGATCCGGTTTATAATCGGTTCAATCTAAACTACGTGACCAACTTGGGGGTCAATTGGCTTTGGCTGGAACCGATCCATCCCATCGGCGCCAAGGCCAGCGTGAACAGCCCTTACTGCGTAAAAAACTTTTTCCAGGTGTCGCCATGGATGAGCAAGGCAAACACTCGTCCCGCCGGTATGTTGGAATTCAGCAATTTCGTCGCCGCCGCGGACGCCGCGGGCGTGAATGTTATGATGGACGAACCCTTTGACCACACGGCCCATGACGTGGAATTGGATAACGAAGGCGTCGCGGATTTTGGCGGTGCGGGAAATCCCGGGAACTGGCAGCCGACGGACCTCATTCCCAATCGGGTGCCGGCGTTTTTTTCCGCAACCAACGCCTGGTGCAGCCGCGCCACCAGCTCCAATAACATCGCAATCGCTCCTGACATCGATATTTCCAAATGGACGGATGTGAACGACGTTTTCTTTGGCGCTTACGCATCGCTCGTGTGCGATAATCCGCAGGAAGATAATAACGATCTGAGTTCCGACGATTGGTTTGATTACAGCACCGCGACCGGAAATTTTGATCCCATCACCCAAAATGTCTGGCGCTACTTTGCGGATTCAATCCTCTATTGGCTCAATCAAACCGGCTGCACGAATGGCACGCCGGCCAGCCGGACGGCGGTGGGCATTGACGGCCTGCGCGCGGACTTTGCCGACGGTCTGCCGCCGCAGTGCTGGGAATATATCATCAACCGGGTGCGGTCGCAGAAATGGGATTTTGTTTTTCTGGCGGAATCGCTGAGCTGGCCTCCGCCCAGCGCCACCACGTATCGCTCGTGCCGGGATTTTGACATCCTGTGCGATAGCGTTTACAGCGCGTTTCGCACGGCCAATGTAGCGACCAATTATCAAAGTATCTTTAACACGGAAGCAGGCAGCTATGGCAAATCTTTGATGCTCTGGAACGCCACTTCTCATGATGCCGGTTTCTATTACGCCGACCCTTATCAAGCGCTGGTGCGTTACATGGTCGGCGGGACCATTTTTGGCGTGCCGCATATCTTTTACGGCCAGGAAGTGGGGACTACCGCTGGTTTTGGTTTTAGTCTCTACACCGCGAGCGGCTCAGAAGAGGTTCCAGATCTTTACGCGTTTAATTCACTCATGCCCGCTTACGCGGCAACGGTCAATAATCTCAGGGTAGACCAACTCTATCCGCTTTACGCATCCATTGGCACTGCCCGGCTATCCAGCCCGGCGCTCCAAAGTCCCAATCATGCCTTTCTGAACCCGTCTTCTCCGCAACCCAACATTTATGCCGTCGCAAAATTTGCCGTTACCAACGGCTCGCCAAATTTTAACGACGTCGTCTTTGCGTTTGTGAACCTTAGTTACTCCAACAGTGAAACGGCTAATTTTAGCGTCAACCTTTCCCAGAACGGTACCAATCTTTTTGGGATCAATCCAAATCGTTATTATAACGTAAAGAACGAAGCCGCTTACCTGGGGGCTGATCCCCATCGCAATAGTTATTGGCTTTGGGGCACTGGGGGAATCACGGGCAGCTCGCTCTTAAACAACGGCATATCGGTTTCACTCAATTCTGTCCCTGCGACGAGTGCGGGTTGGACGAACGCGCCGTTTGAGGCCCAATATTTAAAATTATATGATGTCACGCCGCCCGCCGCCCTGGCCGCGCCGACCACGGCAAACGCTTACGTCATCGGCAACAGCGTGACGTTCTATTGGTCCGCGCTCAGTGACCCCGTTGGTGGCGTGTCCGGTTATCAGGTGATCGTGGGTACGTCACCGGGCGCCTCAAATGTTTTTGATGGCGTCGTCGAAGGCACGGCTTTAACAGTGACGAATACCTATGGCACCACCCTTTATGCGGAGGTGAGCGCGATCAACAACGCCGGGATTATCGGGCCGGCCAGCCCGGCCAGCGCCGGAGTGATTTTAGTAAATCCAACCTGGATTCCGGTGTTGAGCATGCAAGGCAGCAGCCTGCTGAATTGGACGAGCGTTTCAGGCCTGACTTACCAGGTGTGGTCCACCACCAATCTCAGTCTTCCTTTTGCGCCTATGGGCGGGGTCATCACTGGTTCGGGCCCTAACCTGCAAATCACCAATCTCTCGCCGGATGCCGCGAGATTCTATCGGATCCAATTTTACCCTTAAAAACGATGCGCGATTGAAGCAAAAATCCCGAAAGACCCGGCCCGGCAATCGGCCGCGAAGCGTTGGTCAACTCACCGTTGGCCGGAAGTGGCTTTTTCGTCTCGTCGCACTCGTGGTTTTACCCCTGCTGGTCCTGGGCGGAATAGAGTTGGCCTTGCGGCTGGCCGGCTTTGGTTATCCGACCGGCATTTTCAAAAAGTCCCGGATTGGCGATAACACGTTCCTGATCAATAACGACGATTTCAGCCTGCGTTTTTTTACGCCGCAAACGGCGCGTTTCCTCGGTCCCCTGCGGATGGCGGTTCAAAAATCTGCCGGCACCTATCGCATTTTCATTTTGGGCGAATCAGCGGCGATGGGGGATCCTGATCCGTCCTATGGCGCGAGCCGTTATCTCGAGGCCCTGCTGGAAGTCCGTTATCCCCAGGCCCATTTCGAAATCATTAATCTGGGCATCACGGCCATTAACTCGAATGTCATCCTGCCGATTGCCCGCAATTGCGCCGCCAACGATGGCGATCTCTGGATTATCTACATGGGCAATAATGAGATGGTGGGTCCGTTCGGTGCGGCCACGGTGTTTGGCGCCAAGGCGCCGCCGGTGGCGTTGATCCGCTTCAATCTGGCCCTGCAGAAAACGCGGCTGGGACAATTGCTGACCGCGCTCTTGCGGAAACTTCCAGCCCATGGCGCAAAAGCTTCTTCCTGGGGCGGCATGGAGATGTTTGTGGGAAACCAGCTTGCGGTTGATGATCCACGCAAAAACACCGTCTATCAAAATTTCTCGAAAAATCTGGACGATGTCTTAAAAGCTGGCCTGGGTTCCGGTGCTAAAATCCTGCTCAACACCGTGGCCGTCAACCTCAGGGATTGCGCGCCGTTTGCCTCGCTGACGGACCCCAATTTGCCCGCCGCCGGCCGCGCCCGTTTTAATCAGTTTTTCAAGGCTGGTGTACAGGCGCAAAGTCAAAAAGGTTTTACCGAGGCGATTTCGAATTTTGTGCAAGCTGCGGCATTGGATCCGAACGACGCCGAATTACAGTTTCGTTGGGGCAAATGCCTGGATGCATCGGCAAATTATGCGGAAGCAAAAAAGCACTTCCAATTGGCCTGCGATGATGACGCGTTGCCGTTTCGTGCCGATTCGCGAATTAACGGGATCATCCAGGGCGAGTCTAAAAAATTTAACAACGCGAATCTAACCTTGCTGGATGCGGCGGAAACGCTGGCGGCGGATCTGCCCGATAAAATTCCGGGGCAGGAAACCTTTTATGAGCACGTCCATTTTAACTTCGACGGTAATTATCGCCTGGCCCGCGCGTGGGCCGGACAAATCGAAGGGATTCTCCCTGCCTCCGTTCTCCAAAATGCCGGCACGAATGCCTGGGCGGACCAGCCTGCCTGCGAGCGGCGATTGGGGCTGTCGGATTGGAATCGTTCGCTGGTCATGGAGAGCGTCATCCAGAGATTGCAAAAACCGCCGTTGAGCAGCCAGCTTGGTAACGGCGAACGGGCAGGGGCACTCAACCGTGATATAAGCCAGTTGATTCCCCGGATGAATCCGACCACAGCGCCGGAAGCTACCCGGGATTTTAAAAACACGCTGGCCGAGT
>DASXFM010000225.1:0-3908 GCA_036489615.1 Verrucomicrobiia bacterium
GGCGCAAGCGGACCTCAACGGTAGTGACCAGTGGCAGACCGTTTCGTTTGCCGTGCCAGACTTTCACGATATTACGGGCGCGGGGCTGTCGGAATGGAGTCAGTTCGGAGAACTCGTTCTCGCTGATGCGGTGACGTTGGAAAAAAACAAGGACGGTAAGGAGGAATCCGTTTCACTCGGGGCGGTCTGGCAAGGGCCTGCGCCGGAATTTCGCAACTTGCGCTGGGAGATTTCGAAATTAAAAGGCGACGCCAATTGAAGCATGAAGCGTTCGCATCTTCTCGCCCTCGCAGTCCTGTGGGTGGTATTGCCCGGTTGGTTGGGTGCGAACGTAGTGACGAATATGGACGTGGCGATGATGCCTGACGAGGCTGATTTTACCCAGCTTTGGTGGGCGGCAGGTCCGCCGGGAATTATGAATAGCAAGCTGCCGCACGGAGGCGAAATTTTATGCTTCCAGTCCGGCCGATGGGGCCTGGCCTTCGATGCGAATCACATGCGGGCTTTGCGAGCGGGTGAATGGCTCCGGCCGATGAATGAAGAGCAAGCCTTGCAACCAGGACGTGCTGCGCTGGAAGATTTGCCGGCGGTGGCGTGGGACTGTGCGATGACCATCGGCGGTCAGCGGTTTGCCTGTGTGGGACATGTGACTGAATCAGATCCCTTTTTCCAGCCCGTGCGTATAGTTGAAAGCGGCCGTTTTTTCCAACGTGTAGTGATCGAGGGATTACGGTTTGCCGACGCCAGCGGAAAAGAATTTCCCGGTGATGCGCGTTTGGAGATTTCCGCGTGGCCGGACCGTCTGGCGATGAATCTGGAACTGGAGCCAAAATCAGCGTCGACTGACGGCACCGTAACATTGCGTTTGGGGGACCGCCAGGAATCCGCCAAATTGTCTCCAAAGACAATTGTCCGCTTGGAAGTTTTTGGAAATGGGGAACCGCTTCCCAACCTAAAAGCCGACCCTGCGCTGACGGTTGGGTTTGACGACGCGCTGGGATGCCAGACCTTGCATCTGCCGGAAGGACCTTGGAAAGATTTAGACTTTCCGGCCCAGTTGGATGCGCTGGATCGTTGGAGCCTGACCTTGACCAACGATTCGGATGTCCCAACCGTGGCGCGACTGATGTTTACACAGAATAATCCCCGCAGCATCACAGGTTTTACCCCGATGTTATGCGACCCCGACGGGACGCCGACGGGACTGCTCGTGCAAATATCCAAGGACTGGCATGAGAATGCGGAGAAAGGCAAAGTGCCGCATCAGGGGCCCTGGTTTCATGGCTTTGCCTTTATCCATTTGCCGGCCCACACCAAACGCGAGTTACTTTTCCAAATTGTCTATGCGCGCTACGGCGGCAACTTTGCGGCCTCACTCGCCCAGCTTTCCTTGATTGGCTGGGGACACAACCAATTCTGGGACCAGGCTGCCATCGGCAGCTTCGGCGAAAGTATCTGTTTTGAACCAGGGAGAGTGCAGCGGCGTTGTTTTATTGATGACCTCCGTCCTCTCATGACTTTGCCGTATGGCCGGGCGGCCAAACCCTGGGGCTGGGCCGAGAACTGCGGCGGCGGCGATTTTCTGATGTGGCAGGATGCGCAAGGACAATATCAACCCATGTGCGCTACGCACACCGATTACCGTGCTTACGGTCCATGCCTTACGGACGCAATTTATTCCGAGGAATCAGCCGGCGGCGAAGTGGCCGCCCGCATGGAAGTTTCCGTTCCGCGCAGCCAGGATTACCTGCGTGTCTTCATCCATCTCCGTTATGACGTGCGCCATCCCATGCAATGGCAGCGGCTGGCATTTTTTCAACTTGGCGCGGATTTCTACAACGATACCCCGGCGCGCCGCGTGGCCTTGGGCGATGTGAACGGAATGCACGAAGAATGGGAGCCCAAAAGGGCCAGGAATATCTATGACCGGCGCGACCTGCCCATGATTGGCGCACAGCCCTGGATATCTATTCACGGTGTGGAAACAGCGGATCTCCAACCCGGGCTGGCCGATGCCAGTCGCGGTTTGATCGTGCGGAGCTGGCGGGCCGTGCTGGGGGGCAGGGTGATGCCGCAACCCTACGCCTCGTTTTTCTGCACTGAATCGGACAAAGACAATTACCGTACAGTGATTGAACTGTCTCCGCCGCCAGATGTTAACGAATTACTCCCTGGCGATTTCGTTGAAGCCGATTTGGAACTGGTGGTCTTTCCCGCTCACGCTGCGGCTTATTACGGGCCGGACAAAGCATTTCGAGAGGCGCTGGACCAGGAGGCCGACACCTGGCGTCTGGTGCAGCGGGAAGCAGCCGGCAACGCCCTGGACGTTCAGGTCAAAACGGGTGCCGTGTTGAAGCCCTATCCCGTGATCCTGGCGGTGAGCCGCCGGCAAAGTGCCAAAGCCATCATCAGGGGTGGGGTGGGCTGTCTGCCTCTCACCTTCACTGGACTCTCCCAATCACGCGGCTACCGACTGCTTATGGATGGCAAGCCTGTGGACCAGAGCGTCCACGGCAATGATTTTTGGCAGACGGATTACGATGTCCTTACGAAATCCTGGCGGCAGACATTTAACATTCCAGCGGATTCTGGAGCTCGCCAAACCGTAGAGTTAAAATATGCTCCGTGAGATTTTTTGGCGAACTGTTCCTCGAAAATCCAAATACGAATGAGCTATTTTCTTATATTTGTGAAAAAACGCCAAGAACTCATGGGATTTGTCCATTTTATATTTCGGTCAATTTGATAAGCTCAGGATTACTAACCCTAGTCCAATCAAAATTGAAACGTATGAAACTTAATACACTTTTTCCTCTATTATGCGCCACGCTGGCGGCGGGCTTTGCCCCGATGGCGTTTGGCCAAAGCGCTACGACGTATTATCTGGATGTCAACGGCACGACCTCCGGCTTTGGCAATCCAGACGGACAGACCATTGACTGGACGGCCACGGATTGGTCCACCGATCCCACGGGGGTAGCAGCACCAGGAGCCTTGCCGAATTGGTATTCTGGCGGAAATTTTTATCCATCCCAGTTAGTCTTTGGTTATCCCGGCACCACGGGCATCAGCAATAGCACTTTTACGGTAACGGCGAATGGACCGATGATAGCCGGGGTGGTTTTTAATGCTCCCTGCTCAGTTACTTTACAGACCTTCAATGTGTTTAATTTCCTCGCTCCGGAAATCTGGTCAGTGCCCGCTGGTAGCACCTTCAGCATTGCCCAGGAATACGCTAACTGGTCCTTCACTACGACGACTATATATGGTGGAGGGACCATTAATTTTAACTGCAATGACGTTGGCCGTAACGCGGGCACCTTTATTCAAAACATGACCAACGGGACGGTGAACCTGACGGACGCCTATGTCGATAGTGGTGTACCGCAAGCATCTTATCAACTGCTCGCCGGGACGTTGAACTTTGCGACGGGCAATGCCGCCAGTGCCATCGGCGGGGTAGCTCCGGCCGGGACGCAAGTATTCAATCTGGCTGGAGGCGCGGTGGATAATACCAGCGGGAGTGCGATGACCCTGAGTTTGGGAAACGCCAATGCTCAAATTGGTGGTAGTTTCGCCTTCATCGGCAGCAGTTCGCTGAACTTTGGAGGTAATGCGGTGAATTTGGGTACCATAACACCAACGATCACGGTCAATAACAACACATTGGAATTCGACGGTCCGCTAACGAACAGCGCGGGGCTGACGGTGGCTGGTGCGGGTACCTTGCTGCTCACGGCGGTAAACACGTACAGCGGCAACACAACGATCAGTAGCGGGACGCTCGCCTTGAGCGGCAGCGGCTCAATCGCCAGCTCGCCCCAAGTCAGTATCGCCGCCGGGGCGACCTTCGATGTGTCCGCAACAGGCGGCTGGAGTGGAAACGGTTCCCAAACACTGAGTGGTGC
>DASXFM010000229.1:0-4574 GCA_036489615.1 Verrucomicrobiia bacterium
GCCGGTCCTATCAAGCTTCAGAACGGGCTCCAAAGTGGCCTCCTGCGCAAACAATTTGAGGCAGCTTGGTGTTGGATGCAACGTCTATGCCGCAGGGAACAGCGATTACCTTCCGGTTTTAGATTTTCCGCTAGGGGATAATCCCTGGGAGACCTATCAAGCCTGCAGGGTGGCAGGGATTCCCAGTACGATGATAATCCAGGGACCTTATAACTTCGCCCTTTTATATTTTGCTTCGATAGTTAAAAACCCGCTGACTTTCTATTGTCCCGCAGTTCAGACTGGCTTTTATGCCTACCCCACTTACACCGCATCGGGTTATCCCTGGCCCGCTATCCCTCCTAGTTATAGTCAATTGGGCAGTGGCAACGCCTATATTCGAACTGGGTTTGCCTATTATCCACAGGCCAAACAAACCCAGTCAATTTCGGATCAATATGGCAATTTTATCCTCCCGGCACTGGTGTATGCCAATAATGTTGGCACTACGATAACCTTCAATCCGCCCGGTGCCCCGCCCAATACGATAAGCCACGAACCCGCGCAGCTTAAAATTTCCCAGGTAAATGTTAGCAAGGCCATGGGCGTTGACGCGTTAGAAACCTGGGCTTCAATAAACCACCAATTTAGAGGCCAACCCTATGGGTTAAACGCGGTTTTTCCTGACGGTCATGTGAGCTTTCAGCCGGTGAATGGAAATAATAAGAGAAACTCAAATAGGCCGTTTGATCCGGAATTGTGGAATCCCAATGATATCAATGGCCAGGGACCCATTGAAGACGTTGACGGATTCCGGATCATTATGAGTGGATTTCAACCTTGACGGGATTTTTGAATTCGCCATGACCATTCGCTCAAAAATTTCCCTGCGAGACTGGTGGCACGCAGTCTTGATGATGCTTTTGTTTTGTCCCGCCGTGCTGTCTTTGGCGGCAAATCTCCAACTCGTTTCGGCCTCGGGAAATTTCAATTCGCCTTCGCCGGGTGGCAACGGGGTATCCTATCTGTCCATGGTCACTCCGGATGGCCGTTATGTCCTGTTCAGCAGCACGGCCAATAATCTCGTGCCCGCCAATAGCGATGGTCCGGTCCCTGGCGTGATGATGCCTGAACTGAATGTTTTCCTGCGCGACCGCGTTGCGGGGACGACGACATTGGTGAGTGTGAATCCAGCGGGTGGCAGCGCCGATGAAGATTGCCAGCCAATCGGAATTTCGACCAATGGGCAATACGCACTTTTTGAAAGTTCGGCAGACAATTTGACACCCGGGTGCACAAACTTTATCAGGAATATTTTTGTCCGCGACCTCGTCAATAATATAACCACTCTGGCCTGCGTCAGCACCAATGGGATGGAGGGAAATGGAGACTCATACGATTCGGCGATGACTCCCGACGGCCGTTTTGTGGTGTTCGCGAGCGCAGCCAGCAATTTAGTGCCTAACGACGCCAATGGAATTCCGGACGTATTCGTGCGCGATTTGCTGAGCGGCACCACTACGCTCGTCAGCACGGGAGCAGTCTCCGCCGGCACATTCAGCTGGCTCATCAACGGGTCGGGAACTCCGCAAATCACACCGGACGGCCGATATGTTGCCTTTTACAGCTCAGCAACGAATCTGGTTCCCGGCGTGCAAACCGTTGGCGATATTTACGTGCGCGATTTGGTTGCCGGAACGACGACCTGGGCCAGCACGAATGCCAGAAGCCTGTCTCAATCCACCACAGGAAAGACGGGCGTTAATTGCTACAATCCGGTCATCAGTACCAACGGCCAATTCGTCGCGTTTGAAGTGGCCACCAATTTAAGTTCGCCCGGACTGGTCCTGCAGTTCAATCTCCAGACTTGGGCCACCGTTCTGGTGAGCACCAATGCCAATGTGCCGCCCTCCGAGTTAGTGTCGGAGGTTGATAATTTTGACAGAAATATCGCGATGACGCCTGATGGGGGGATGATCGCCTTCGTCGGCAATGGCCGTGGCTCTTCGAACAATACTGCCATTTATCTATGGAGCGCCCAGACAGGAACCAACATCCTCCTTAGTCCCGACCAGGCCAGCGGATTAGCTGCTGTCGGAACGTGTGAAGAACCTGTAATCAATTCGAGCGGACAATCTGTGGCGTTTCTCTCGAATGCGACCAACTTGACGACTAATGTAATCACAGCCGGATATCATATTTATTTGTGGAATCTGCCAACGGATGTATTGCAATTGGTGGATGCAGGCACTAATGGCGTTGGGGTTGGAGTTTATCCCACAGCCATTTCCGCGTTAAGCGATGATGGTAGTGTGTTTTTCGACCAAACCCTGGGCAATGGAAGTCTTGTGCCGAATGACGGCAATACAGGTTCTGACGTTCTGGCCTTCCATCCAGGCACGGATACTTTCGAATTGATTTCCGGATGCCAGCCAACCCTGGCGTCGCTCACACCCAATGGTGCTACTAAACTATATTCGTCCTGCGTCAGCACCAATGGCCGTTTTGTTGCCTTTGTCAGCGAGGGCGGCGATTTGTTGCCCAATAATATAAGTGAAGGCTACGAGGTGTTTGTGCGTGATCTTTTGCTCGGAACAAACATTTTGGTCAGCGCCGACACCAATGGACTCCCGGCTTCGGCGCCATCAATCGAACCTTCCATCAGTGGCGATGGCCGTTATGTGGCTTTTTCCTGTTATGGCAACAACCTTGCGGCGGGTGTGATCACCAACGAAAATGTTTTTATTCGCGATTTACAATTAGGGACCACTGCCCTGGTGAGTGTGAACGTGACCAATCCCGCGGCTTCAGGAAATGGCGACTCCTCTTTGCCGACCATCAGTAGCGATGGGAGATATATTCTGTTTCACAGTCGGGCCGGCAACCTGGCGGCGGCATCATCCCCTCAGAGCCAGGGCATCGAGAATTTATATTTGAGGGACCAGTTTTTGGCCACGAATTATGCTCTGACTACCGGCACTGGCTTTTCTCCCAGCGTGCCTGTTTCGATGAGTCCCAACGGCAGCTATGTTGCCTACATCGGCGTTGCCAATGGGAACAGCCAAAATAATCTGTATGTTTGGAGTTCACAAACGGCGAGGATGATTTATACAAATACGACCAGTGGCATATCCGCAGTTGCCATAAGCCCCGACGGCTCGTGGATTGCCTATTCGACTGCTTCAGCCTTGTGGGCCGTTAATCTCATAGACGGCACGAATTACCTAGTCGCTACCAATGCTTTTAACAACCATCCGGGATTGCAATTCAGCGCGGACGACAATTCTCTTGTTTTTGTCCAGAGCAATCATGTTTATCTTCACAATTTCCAGGCGATGACAAATCTTTTAGTGGATCGAGGTTTCAATTCCAGCGATCCTGCCAGCGGCCTTTCCGGTTCTCCTGCTATCAGTCCTAATGGGCTTTGGGTGGCGTATAGCAGCTCGGCGACTAATATTATTCCAAATGATGCCGGTGCGGATGTGAATATATTTTTGTACGATTGGATCCACAACGCCACTACGCTCGTGAGCGTCAATCTGGCCGGGGACTCCACCGCAAACTGCTGGTCGTTGCAACCTGAGTTTAGTGGCGATGGTAGTACGCTTGTCTTTCAAAGCTATGCTTCCGATCTTGTTGCTCAGGCTTTGAATGGATTTGGCGCCATTTTCGCGTTGAATCTTTCACCGTTCTTCGCCACCAATTCGGCTGGGACAAATATGCCGTTCTATACTCAAATTGATGGTATCACGGCGCCGGGTCAAAACTTCTCCAATGAAAATCCCGCCATCAATTGGACGGCGGTGCCAGGCAATTCTTATCAGGTACAGTATGCGAATGATTTGGTGGATCCCCTCTGGCAAAATGTGAATGGCAACCTGATTTTCGTCGGGAGCAATGGGCAAATTATTGATCTGTCGCCGTCAACCAGTCAGAGGTTCTATCGCGTCATAGTGGTTCAGTAAAGATTCAGAACGACGACTGGCGTTATAACGCCTGCCGATAGTTCTCCTTCTCTCAGTGCAAGTGAATCGATTCGCCGTGCGATTAAAATGGGGTAGTGACGAACTAACGGTTTTTCCACTGATCAGCTAAAATCCTCAACGCATGAAAAATGCGCTGACATTTTGGGACGGCGGGAAGCTCCAGAGCGACATGTTTGCAGTTCCCATGCCTCATGAATCTCTAAGCCCCGGCAGGGGTTCTAATTCGCGTAGCGTATGCCGTTTCTTATGTTGTTCAGGAATGCCTATTCGGATGATGTTACTCCTGGGCGGAGTTGGGATATTTTGTGTGTCGTTGCTTCTACAAATATGCCGGGCCTGCGGCAGAACTATTCTGTCATTCTGTCCAAAAGAGTGCCTTCAACTTGGAGTGCGCGGACGTGTCCACGCTTTGGGCGCCGCGACATGTCGCGACGGGGGGAAAGCGGTGTCATGCCACCGCACTCCAAAAGCTTCGCCACCTCCATACATCGAAAGTCACAAGCACGTCTTTACAAGTTCCTCTGTTCCCTTTTGTTCAAAACTGTTTTCGGAGCCAAAAATCCCAAGCCTCTCCAAAGCTGCCCAAACGCTCCCAAGCCTTTCCAAGGG
>DASXFM010000246.1:0-10166 GCA_036489615.1 Verrucomicrobiia bacterium
GTTCACATAATTTGAGTACACCCTAAACCAGGCGGTGTTGGTCGCCTGAGGAATCACGTAATAAAGCGCATTGGTGGTCATGCCCGACCACATGACTTGGGAGCTATTGGTAACGAAGTCCACGGCGTAAATGTTTCCGGCGGTAAAAACATTGTTGGTGGCGTGAATTAACGAAGCTGCGCCGGTCTGCGCATCGTTGCTGACGGTGAGCGTGACCGGCACCCCGCTGAATTGAATCCGGGCCGTCGTATAGGGCGGCAGCGTATTTTTGTTCGTCAGATAGCCATATAATGCACCCAGCGTCATCGTCGTGTTGGTCAATTGGCCCTGGGCGTATACCGGCACCCGGTCGGTATCGGTCAACGTTGGGGTCGTGTTGGTACCGATGAACAGATTCGTAATCGTAAAAATATTGGTCAGCGCCCAGACGTTGGTGTTGGCGTTCGTGCCCAGGTAGGAATAAGGCGTGAATAACTGCTGGAACGTGTACGGAATCAGGTTCCATCCCAGATTGGGCGCGATATTTGACAAGGTCTCTGTGTAGGGAACCAGATTGGTATCCAGCACCACAAGCTGTGGCTGATTGGTGGTTTGTTGCAGGTCATTGGGCCAGGGCGGCCGACCGGTAAAAATATCGTATGATAGGGTTTGAGCCACATTCGTAAACATAGCCTGCGCCAGGCGAGTGTTCGTCGGGTCGTAAATCAGGATGGAGTCATACCAGTTTAATCGGTTCGTCCCATAGGTGAACGACTGCCCGGAAATAATGGCGCTATTGTTAAAGACGGCGGTATTGCCCGAAATCGTGTGAAAAACACCCGGCGGCGATTGATTGTAAACCAAAAGGAGATCGGTCGGGTTCAGATTGGTTTGCGTCTCCTTGTCGGTATAAAAAGGCGTTTGAATGGTCGCCTGGTTGACCAACTGGGCCAACTGAGCCGCAGTCAATCGCTGACCGTCAACGAAGGAGACACCCGGATTGATCTCCTGGCCAAAGCAAGAGGCGGCCAACGCCAGGAGTCCGACTGCCAGAATTTTTAAACATGTTTTCATAAGATTTATTTCAGCAACGCTTGCAAGGACGGCTGCTTTTCCAGGAATGGACTCCAAGCCAGGTAACCCGGCGCCATTTGATAACTGTGCGCGTTGAGCAACTGGAGGCCGCCGCCGCGATGAACGGCATCAAACGCAAACTGGCTGCAAAAAACCGAAGCACTCGGCGAATCATCGGATGCCTCACCCAATACTGTCCGGCACACGGGCAGGAAACGGAACAAGTTCGGAATTGAGTACCCCTCCTTTTCCGTCAAACAGGTCTGCGCATAATCGCAGACTGCTTCTTCCTGGGCCGGCGAAATGCCGGTCACGGCGAAAACGTCAATGCCGGCCAGTTCGCTGTCCGCCAGGACCCGGCGCCGCACGTGCGGCCAGTAAGCCTCAATAATTTCGTGGGCGGCTTCATCCACCAAAAGTGCCGCGTGCACATAAGGCTCCCGCGTCACTTGCTTGATGGCCCAGGACAAGGGATCGTTTTGGTGATGTTGAAATAAAAGAATTTTCATTGGATGGGCAATGGCGGATAAACGACACGATGCGATCGGTGAGCGCACGAGTACTCAGCACTAACATTTTTCGATGATCAAGGCAGAACAGGAACTAAAAGCCGGAGTCGGTTGCGAGGAGAGCCAATGCGGGAATCCGATATTTTAAAACAATAAATAGCAAATACTGCACAATGACAGAACCATAACTACGGCACTGCTCATACAAATAATAATGCCGCCAGAGATTTATCCGATTAGCCTCAATTTACTCAAAATTGGGAAGCGTAAGAGGCGAATCTTTCAAAGCTTCGTAAAATGCACACCACTGATTTTATGTTCAATGAACGCACGCCGGATACGGTCAGACACGATCGGAGTCATTTCCCATCCCCATAATCGAACGATTTCAGCGTCACCAATTAATTTGGGATTAATTTTTAAATCGTAAACACATGAATATTCACCAGCCAAATCGGGTCGGACGCTGTTCTTGCCCTTGGTAAATTTGGTGAAATCGGACCGGGATTCGTCGAGGCATTTTCTCAAGTGCAAAAAATTAATGACCCAATAAGAACTCTTCTGGCCTTCAATGGAAGCAGGAAAGGCTTGAAAAGCACCGGGAACAAGCTTTTCAAGCAGTGCCAGAGTGCGCCTATTGACCACCGGTGTATTACAATCGCCAAATGTAAAGTCAATTGGTTTCCCTTTATATATATGATTCTCAAACAAGGGAATCGTGATCAAAGGCATGGCTTTCAACTTTTTCGCCTCGATAAAAGTCCATCCATTGATTTTTTTGCCAACAGGAGTTTGGGCTTGATCAAGCCACCATCGCCCTGGCGCTCCCAAGTGATCGTTCATCTCATAGTAGCTTGGCATAGTCATTGAATATCCTTTTTTCTTCTCGTTATCAATTTATTCAATTTTGTCCCCGGAGTCTTACTCTCTTTTGCAATATTCCGCAATTCAGTTTGTAACGCAGATTTATATTCGTCCCCTTTCAGTTTTTTAGTCATTTTATCGAGCCTCTTGAAAACCCTCATATTGTATTCAGGATGCGGGCCTTTATGATCAAATACCGGTACTTTGTTCAATACATCCTGAAGATTCATCCCAGCTCTTTGGAAAATTGCCTGAAATTTCGGCGTGTAAGGACCTTCAAAGGCTTTGGAAATATTATTTTTGTCCGTTGAAAGATGATGAATCTCCGGTTTTTTCCCAGCCACATCGCTTATAGCATAATGAGTACGGGCATCCGCTTCGTTTGGGTCCAGAAAAGACGATGGGCCTTCGGTTGGCACATCAATTTGATCGGGACGCCCACTGGATAGATTTGAAAACTCACTGTTCGCACCTTGCCAATCATCGCGATTTCGCAAAAACTCGAGAGCGGCGTCCCGTAACTGTTGATGGCTGGAATCCACCATCCGTTGCCACTGTAAAATCCGTGCCTGGTTGCATGCCTGGATCGCCCATCTCGGTATTCTCCAACTCCAAGTCGTAATAAGCCTGCTTAGCCGCCAATGCTCGAGATATGGACGCAGGATGAGCCGCCGAAGCCGATCCATCCTCTGCGGGTGATATCAAACCACTTTCCGGTGCTATAAACCCAGGCATCACGTCATGATCACCAATCATGGCCGTGTGATTTGCCAACGTAGGCGGTGTGGAATCGAATTGAAAGGATTGGGTTGATTGATCACCCTGTCCGAAATCAGACAGCGACAACGCATCCTTGAATAATGCCGGGCTGCCACTATTAGGACTCTGGAGATTTTGAATCAACTGGAGGCAATACGCCAGTCGTGAACTCGCCGGCAACCACGAAGCTGGCGCTGCAGAATCGGGTGACATCCCCCCGTCCGGACCGGACGGGAGCGCTTCAAAAGGCAAAAGGTCGCCAGTGGTTGCCGGCATAACTGTGGTTCAAAAGTTGAGGATGCTGATCAAAAGCCAGTTGGCTGAACCCGGAATCGGATGGAAAGAGACGTGATTAGTAGTGAAGTAATATCAGGCGCAGTGGCACCCGTTGTCATCGCACTGAGGCGCTTTTCTATGAAGATGGGAATACCCCATTGTCGAAGAGGGGCGATTCCACACGATCACTTGGGAGTAACTGGTTGGGTGGTAGTCGCCGAATTGGTCGCGCCCGGCTGTAATGTCTGATAATTCCCCGAAGCGATATTTTCCCCAATGCCCATCTGCAACGCACCTGACTGCGCAAAATCAAATGTGTTGGCAAAATTCGGAGAATACGTCGGCGCATTGGTACTCGTCGGCAAAATCACGACCGCCGAGGAGAAGAATCCAAATTTGACCTCCGGCGTCTCATTTTGCGTGGACTGCGCGACTTCAAAACCAATGCCGCGCTCCGTTACGGATAGAATCTTGCCCTGTGGCGAGTTCAACACCGCAGTGCAGCCTGCGCCAAGCATGATCGTCGCCAGTGCCGGCACCGCGACGCCAATAACCGGCAAACGCCGGGTGAATAATGATTTGATTTGTTTGTTCATAAAGTTTGTTTGTGAGGACTACTGGGGTGGCCGCGCAAATACGATTTTCGCAAATCGCTCACGTACCAGGTCGCAAATGATTTCACTGTCTTAAACAAGAGTTTCCGAATTAGTTTCATGACTTGTTTGGCTCCGATTGGCCGTGAATGAGGGTAATGATCCGTGCGATGGCCTGCCGGTGAATGGCAAAGGCCATAAATCCACAAATGCACCCGTTCACAATGAAGACCGCTTCCGGGTGTGGAAAACTCTTCGGAACAGTCGCCTCGGAAGTAAACATCCAATAGATTGAGGCGCCGATCACAACGCAAAAATGCGCCACATATTTCGACGGCAAGAATGGCATATCATCAGCAAGCCAAGCCAGGATGCACAGGAAGGCAATCACGAGGAGCGATGACGGATTGTTCAGCACCTGGGCGAACATGCCGTAAAGGATGTTGGGTGAGTCGGGCAAGCCTTGGACGATGGAAGTCGTGGTTGCGTTAGTAGTTTGGCCCATGACGCGTGCGGCCAACAAGGTGGACAACATGCCGACAAAGCCGAAAGTGAGTTTTACGTTGTTCATGGTATTTGAGTCGAATCGTAATTGAAGTTAGGCGCTGAGCTGTTGGTAACCCACATCACCATGCCCGGTTGAATCGGCACCTGAATCAACTGGCCAGCCGCTGACGATGTGCAAACGGTATTTGTGCCAACGGCGATGCCGGTCACGGTTCCGCCCCATATGCGTCCTTGAACCGTATATGGGAATACGTTCGTGAACGGCCAGAGCGTGCCGGTGGTGGGAAAGTTCGTGCTGTAACCGGTAAAGTTAAGCGGCCACCGCCCGCTTGAGCACAGCATGGCCACCGCCTTGTTGGCCATGTAGCCCTGCGCGGTCATCAAGCTGAGATGACATGGCGGCGAGTCGGCCGATACCGTTTGCAGGTATTCCAGCGTGACATATTTGTCCATTGGGTAAACCTGGTTGATCGGAAAGTTGGTATAGATCGCGTCATAGACTGATACGAACGCGTTATTATTAGTAGCCAAGGACTGAAAGACGGGCGGCGTTGCGCCAGTGAAATTCTGCACGAACGGCGTCTGAATAAATCGAACTTCGCAGCCCTGGCTCGTGTACTTGGAATAAAAATTCGTAAAGTTCTGGACAATGGTGCTGATTTGCGAGCCGTTAATGGGCCCAGGAATCGGCACGTCATTACGCGGAGCGTCAGTAATAACAATCCGATGTTTGAACTTGGCCAGCGGCAGGTCCAGCAATGCAGCGGTTGAAAACGGGATGTTGTTGGACCAACCACCATTCTCCGAGGTGTACCAAGCGAGTTGTGAGCCAGCAGCGCCCTCCTGTATCACCGTCGTCCGTGGGTTCATCTGCTTATAGAGTAGGGCAATATCGTTCGTGTATGGCTTTACTCCAGAGTTGCCGGGTTGCGTGATTTCGTCGCCGTCATTTTCGTTCGCAATGATGGACGAGCCCTGGAACGAAACAGCCGTATCGCCGTCATCCAGGCAGTGCATGAAGGCATAGGACGATGCCAGAATATTGGTAGAAAGCTCGATGGAATTGGTGAACAACTCGACCGCCGCAATGGACATTCCACCGATAACGTTGCTGCCGGCGACACTATACTTGATGAAGTTGAGGTCGCCACCGCCAAGGCGCAACTGATTCAGGGGGGCTGTCGGCGGTCGCTGAACAAGGACGTTTGTGAATGGTCCGGTGTTGCCGTAGCCAGCCACTTTACCGTCCACATAAACCGTGAATAGATTGGTGTTAACTGAAACAGCAACCACGCGGGTGACGGCCGCCGGGATCAGGCAACCGTTTCCGGAACGGAACTCGCCGCTAAGCATCGTAGCAATTTTATTTGTAAATGCCCCGTTATTGATCGTGTTCGGCCCCCAACTAAAATTTGTATTCGCGCTGCTAAAAAGCCGTTGTCCATAGAAATTTTGCCATGTCATCAGCATTGTGGAACTGCCGTCGTTGGTGCTCACTAATTCGGCCATATTCTCATTGGCGATGACGCTGCCGATATAGGCATCTGCTTCCGGGGCCAGTTCGCGGTAATAAACTACCATCGTATAGTTGGAACCCAGGTTCGGCAGGGCCGCTGTCACAAAGTTGGTACTTCCGAACTGCTCGCCGAAGTCGTCGTAAACGTCATAGGTCGTGTTGTACGAGTTCCCCATTAGCGACACGTGGTTCGTTGCCCCGAACTTCGTTTTGAGAATCCAAGCATCGTAGAGATCACGCCAAACGGTAGGCGAGTTCTGAAACTGGGCGACCCCAATAGCCAAGTCACTTTGAGCAGCATCATCATTTACACCGTGGGACGCACAAAAAGCGGACGATAACGAGACGCCGACAAAGGGTCCCGTGGAGATGCTCGCATATAATTGCATTCCCAACATCGCCGTCGCAAAACCGTCCGGCATCGCCAGCACGGCCGCCTCATCCATCGCCGACTGCCCTTCAATCTTTCTTTTTGGCATAGGAACGGGCGCGTTGCAGGACTTCATCGGGCACGCCGATGATCTGTTGGGTGACGTGGATGTTGGTATCCGCGGGGCGGACAAAAAGCTCGGGGTAGCGGCGCTCCAGCAGCCAGCAAACATTGGCTTGGAGCCGTTCTCCGGAAAGCAATTGTTCAATGGCCGATTCCAAAAATTCACGCCGGGCTTTTTCTTGGAGGATAAATAATTCCGGATACCGCTCCCGGTGTTTCTCGTAAGCCGCCGGTTCCATCCCTTCGCCCGCGAGCGCCAGTGACAGCGGGATTCCCCGGGCCATTCGGCGCGACACCCGCTTGAACAACTCAAGCAACTCATCGGTGACTTTTGTCCTTGGCTCCGAACGTTGTTTGTCTCGCACACTGAAGTAACAATGACACACCCTCACCCGACCTTACAACGGTCGCACTTTGCACCCCTTTGCACCCTTTTTGAACCCCCTCTTTTTCTTACTCCTTCTCCTCCTCATCCTCATCGTCCTCTTTGGGGAATTGGATTGTTGGATACTCGTTGCTGGATGCTTGGCCTTGGTTGTAGGAGGCCGATAGCTGGCAGTTGGCTCCTGACTTCTTGCTACTTTCTCCTTCCTCCTCGCTTTCGGTTTTCGTGTAGTTCGTGTCTTTCGTGGTAAAAAAATCCGTGAAAATTGGTGTAATTCGTGTCTATTTTCTTTTTTTTAATTTTGCATTTTTAGTTTTTAATTGATGAAATCTCCCTGTGAAAATAAGGATATACGCCGCCAGCCTCGCTTTGTTGGGCCTCACCCATTCATCCGCCCACGCTCAACCCGCTCCGACTGCGGGCGCCGACCAGCGGCCGAACATCGTTTTCGTACTGACCGATGACATGGGCTACAGCGATCTGGGTTGCTATGGCGGCAATTTCGCACCCACACCCAATCTGGATCACTTCGCGAGTGAAGGCGTTCGATTCACTCACTTTTACGACGATGCCCCGATTTGCTCGCCCTCCCGCGCCGCCTTCATCACTGGCATGTTTCCCGCCCGCTGGAATTTCACCACCTACCTCGATAAACGCGCCATCAACCGCGACTGTGAACAAACCGATTTCCTGACACCATCCGCGCCCGCCATGGCCCGCGCCCTGAAAGCCGCCGGCTACGCCACCGCTCATTTCGGCAAATGGCATCTGGGCGGCGGCCGCGATGTCACCAATGCGCCGCCATTCAGCGCCTACGGTTACGATGAACATATTGGGACCTATGAAAGCCCTGAACCAGATCCCAACATCACCGCCACCCATTGGATTTGGTCGCCCAAGGATCCCGTCAAGCGCTGGGACCGTACCCGTTATTTTGTGGATCACGCGCTCGACTTCCTTGATCACCATCGCAACCACCCGTGTTACGTGGAAATCTGGCCCGACGACGTCCACACCCCGTGGGTCCCGAATGTGGAGCGGGAAAAAGCCAACCCGCAATCCGCCCAGCGCCGGGATTTCTGCGCCGTGCTCGCCCAGTACGACGTCCAAATGGGGCGCCTCTTCGATGGCTTGAAAAAACTTGGCTTGGAGCAAAACACCCTCGTCATCTTCACCAGCGATAACGGCCCCTTGCCGTCCTTCAATCACGCACGCACCGGCGGCTTGCGCGGAAGTAAATTGAGCCTCTATGAAGGCGGCATCCGCGTGCCCTTCATCGTCCGTTGGCCCGGCCATACCATGGCCGGTCGCACTGATGAGCAGACGGTGCTGGAAGCCGTGGACCTGTTCCCCACCTTTTGCGGCATTGCCCATGCCACCATGCCCCCCGGTTTCACCTACGATGGCCAGGACATGACCGCCTCCTTCATCACCGAAACCAACGTTCCCAGCCGCACCATTTTCTGGGAGTACGGTCGTCAATCACCACATTTTAATTATCCCGGCCATCCCTACGACCGCAGCCCCCACCTCGCCGTGCGCGAAGGCAAATGGAAACTTCTCGTCAATGACGACGGCACTTCCACGCAATTGTTCAATATGCAAACCGACGCCAACGAAACGAACAACCTCGTCGCCCAGGAACCCGACCTGACCAAGCAATTGCGCACCGCCGCCCTCACCTGGCGCCAATCCCTGCCCAAATATACTGCCCCCAGCGATGAGCCGTGATTGAGTCCGATATTGGTCATTTCCCCATTTAAATTTTACATTTTTAATTTTGAATTGAACGAATCCCTTGATTTTTTAGGCCTGACGGTGAACATTCCCTGAAAAATGAATGCGACCACCGGCGACACTTCCAGTGACACTCCCAACGATACCCTGACCCCTTCACCGACAACCGACCTGCGGCACCGGCGCCATACGCTCAATCCCAATCGCACCTTCCTCGACCGTTGCGGCGTAGCGGCACAGACTGGCCTGGAATGGGGCATCTCCCAGGTTTCGCGCCATGGTGATCCGCACATCTACGATACCCGCCTGTTCCCTTGGGCAAAAAAAATTGAAAAAGATTGGCGCCTGATTCGCGCTGAGCTCGACGCCGTCATGACCTTTCGCGATCAAATGCCCAGCTTCCAGGACATCTTAAAGGAAGTCGGCGCCATTCAATCCGATAACAATTGGAAAACGTTTTTCCTCGCCGGCATCGGCATGGACTGCGGCGAAAACCGCAAACGCTGCCCCGAAACCGTCCGATTGCTCGGCGAAATCCCCGGCATGACCACCGCGTTTTTCAGCATCCTTTCCCCGGGCAAACACATTCCCGCCCATCGCGGGGCGTGGAACGGCATCCTGCGCCTGCACCTGGGCCTCATGGTCCCCGAACCGCGCGAACGCGTCCGCATCCGCATCGGCAACGATTTTTATTCCTGGCGCGAAGGTGAAACCCTCATCTTCGACGACACCTTCAATCACGAAGTCTGGAACGACACCGATGGCTATCGCGTCGTGTTATTCGTGGACTTTGCGCGGCCCTTGTATCCGCCCTTCCATTGGCTGAACCAACGCCTCCTGAATTTCGGCGCCCTCGCACCGTTCCTGCGCGAAGCCGGCGAAAAACAAAAACGCTGGCAGGACGCCTTCTGGAAAAAGAAAACCAACGGAAAGAGTTGAGCGCAGTAATAGAGACTTCGTATTGCGGATTAATGGATCCACACTTATTTCAGCACGGAAAGTTTTAATAATGTGCTGCCATGCGTCACGCTGGCAGATCACTTCAACGGAGCCGCGTTGAAATCAACGCGGAGAGCCGCGCCTGGCGCGACCTATTCGCCGGTCCCGTTCCGCTTCAACGGAGCCGCGTTGAAATCAACGCGGAGAGGTGTTTTCACAAGTACCGGAAAACCCTATTTTGATGCGCTTCAACGGAGCCGCGTTGAAATCAACGCGGAGAGCATACCGAGGAGGGAGGGTTGAAGTTTTCAACACAAATGCTTCAACGGAGCCGCGTTGAAATCAACGCGGAGAGACCGTTGCGGAACAGATCGAAACGCTGCAAACGCGACTGCTTCAACGGAGCCGCGTTGAAATCAACGCGGAGAGCTCCATGCGCGTCCGGCATTCCGTGCCGGCCACGGCGGCTTCAACGGAGCCGCGTTGAAATCAACGCGGAGAGGTTATTGAAACCCGTCATGGCTTTGTGGCCCTG
>DASXFM010000274.1:0-3881 GCA_036489615.1 Verrucomicrobiia bacterium
TTTCACACTAAAGATCGCATGCAACGAATACACGGCAGTCCAGCCGCTGGCGGTCAGTGTCACGCCCACTTTTGCCACGGACTTTTATATCCTCCACCTAACCGACGAGCAGATCTTCAATCAGTTCCATACGGACCCGTCGGGCCAATATTATAAAATGGTCGGGACATGGGAGGAATTGAACTGGATGCAGCAGCCGATCGACCTGATCAATCCACGCTTTGTGCTGGTGACCGGCGACCAGATTGATTTTAACGGCGCGCTTGATGGCTGGAACAACTGGGCGAATTGGGGATACCGCCCTCGTGGTAAAAAACTTTTTTCGTTTGAGGAAACCAGCAATTTGGAACTACGACTCAGCGCGCTGTATAAGGATGCCCACCGAGGCTATGATGTGCCTTACGTTGAAACGCCAGGCAATCATGACGTCACGCCGCCGGGCAAATTACTACTGGGCACTCACATAGATTGGCATCCCATTTCTGCGCGTATCTATGAAGAGCAGTTCGGACAGCGCAGTTATTCGTTCCGCATGGGGGACTTTTACGTGCTGATGCATGATTGGAGCGACCCTGCGTTGGAGGATTGGGCGGCCAAGGATTATCAAACCGCGTTGGATGACCCAACCATCAAGTACAGGCTCATTGGCCAGCATTATCATGCCAAGTGGGATGGCGCACCGACGGGTAACAATCCGTTCACCCCGGCCAATTGTGATCTCATGCTTATCGGTCATGGCCACAGAGTGCTAACCGCCCAGACCTCTCCTTATTTCATCTATATGGATGGCGCGACCTTTTTTTGGGGGAGAACGGGATTTTTTAACTTTCGGCGGACGGATGATGGCTGGAGTTGCGACCAGACCGCTTCCCAACGTAACGTAAAAAAAGACGTTTGGGGTTTATTTACCGACAACGATACGACTAAAAAAATCCGCGCCGATCAACCAGACACCAGGAATATTACTACTAATTCCGTCACCATCACCAATGATCTGCCAGAGGATTTTTATGACGGGCGGGTCCGCTTCATCCTGCCAAAAGGCAAGTACGAGCACGTAACCAATGGCAGCATCCTGTCCGAGTATGATTGCGTCCACGGCACCCGCACCGCTTTGCTGGTTCGGGTGGACATTCCCGCGAACAGCTCAATCACTGTGAGCATCCAGGACGAGAAAATGTCCGAACTTTCTTCAGAGCAAAAATTATGACCAAGTACAGAAATACCCTCATTGTGGCAGTTGTTGTGGTGGGCTTTTTAAGAGCCACTGCGGAAGAGCCGGGCGAATTTCGTCCGCAGCCAGTGCTTCATCCCACGGAAACCGTGGGCGCAACCGGGGTACGCGCTGAACCGCCGGATGAATTTCCGGTGTCCCGCGCCCCACTCGTCAACAATGCCCAACGCAAGCCCAAGCTTTTGAATCCCGGCGAACCGACGCTGGCTGGCGACGAGTTGATCTTCAACGCCGGCTGGGAAATGATTGAAGCGCCGAAACTGCAAGCCAATGGCACCGCACTTTCGCAGGCGGGAATTGATACGCACGACTGGTATGATGCAACGGTTCCCGGCACAGTGCTGACAACATTGGTGAATGAAGGCGTTTATCCTGACCCGTACTATGGTTTAAACAACCGGTTAATCCCCGAGACATTGAATAAACAGGATTACTGGTATCGCATGGCGTTTACCGTGCCAAAAGATTTTGCGGGGCGGCAACTGACTCTTCAGTTCAACGGCATCAATTATTATGCAGAAGTTTGGCTCAATGGCCAATATCTCGGGCACATCACGGGGGCTTTCATTCGTGGTAAATTCGATGTCACAAAGCTGGTGCATCCAGAGGGCCAGAACGTGCTGGCAGTGATGGTGGCTCCGGCACCCGACCCGGGTCTTTTAAGCGAGGAGTCCATGAAATTTGGCCCGCGTGACGATGGTGGAAAGCTTTGCCTGGATGCAGCTACCTTTGAATGCACAGAGGGCTGGGATTGGATTCCGCCTATTCGCGACCGCGATACCGGCATCTGGCAGGATGTGCTTTTGCGGGCCACCGGCCCGGTGATAATTGATGATCCGCAAGTCATTACCAAGTTACCGCTGCCGGATACATCGAGCGCGGAAGTCACTATCAAGACAGACGTGCATAATGCGTCTGATTCCATCCAAGAAGGGTCGCTGCAAGGTTCTTTTGAAGGCGTCAAATTCAAACAGCCGGTTACCTTGCAACCCGGCGAGACCCGAATCATTTCCTTTGCGCCGGCGGATTTCCCTCAACTCACGGTCAAACATCCCCGGCTCTGGTGGCCGAATGGCTATGGCAGCCCGGAGCTTTATCATTTAAAACTCAGCTTTGTCACTGGCGATGGCAAGGAATCGGATAACAAAGCATTGCGTTTCGGCATTCGCGAAATGAGTTATGAATTTGAAGTCAAAAAAATGGACGGCACTCACGAGCGGGTCGAATATACCCCCCTGCTGGATCATAATCCGACCCCAATCATTGACAAGCGCCGCGACACGATGCTGTGGGGACGGGAAAACACAGCCAAGCGTAATGCAATCATTGTTGCGGCGGGCGGGAAGGCTCCTACGACACCCTTTCATTGGGGAGAAGGCCAGCAGACCACGGTGGCGCTTTATCCGGGCGCGGAAGCATCGCCCGCGCTCAAGCCCGCCGCAGATACCAACATGGGCATTTATCTTGTCATCAAGGTCAATGGCCGGCGTATCCAATGCATCGGCGGCGATTGGGGAATGGACGATGCGATGAAACGCGTTTCGCGCGACCGGCTCGAACCGTACATTCGGCTGGAGCATGACGCGCATTTGAACATCATCCGAAATTGGGCGGGCCAAAGCACTTCGGAGACATTCTACGATCTATGCGACCAATACGGAATCATGGTCTGGAACGAATTCTGGATGAATACGGAGGGATACGACTACACGTCGGTGGATGACGGCCTCTTCCTTCGCAATGCCGAGGACTGCATCAAACGTTTTCGCAACCATCCCAGCATTGCGATATGGTGCCCGCGAAATGAAGGCGTGCCTCCGGAACCGGTGAATTACGCGCTGGATCGCATGATCCACGAATTGGATGGTACGCGTTATTATCAACCTAATTCGCGACTGATTGATTTACGGAGCAGCGGTCCGTGGGGAAATCTTCCGCTTGATCAATATTTCCACAAGCTTAACCAGGGTTTCACGACGGAGCTCGGCGCCAGCGGCATTCCTTCCGCCGAGGTCATGCGCACGATGATGCCCGCCACCGATCTATGGCCGCCAGGCGATGATTGGACATATCACAACATGCATTCCTACTGGGCCGGGGTTTCCGATATGAAATCAACCTTTGAACGGATCACCACCCGTTACGGCGCACCGACGAATCTTGACGACTGCTGCCGCAAGGCACAAATGCTCAATTACGAAACTTACCGCGCTGTGATCGAGGGTTTTAACAGCCGCCTTTGGAACGATTGCAGCGGCCTGATCATTTGGATGACCCACCCCTCCTGGCCGAGCCTAGTGATGCAAATCTATACCTGGGACTACGATTCAAACGGATCGCTGTTTGGAGCAATGAAAGGAGCTGAACCTGTCCACATTCAGATGAGCGAGCCGGAGTGCAAAATCGCGGTGATCAATCATCACTTCAATCCGTTGGTTAACGCCACGGCCACCGCGACGATCTATGATTTGTCCGGCCATCCTGAACAATCCACCAATGAAACCCTCACCGCAAACGCCAATGCCTGCACGGATGCGTTCACGTTGAACTGGCCGGCTACCGGTACACATTTTGTAAAGCTCGAGTTGCGCGATAACCGTGGCAAATTGCTCTCGCAAAACTTTTATTGGCATGCCCGCGATGAACA
>DASXFM010000298.1:0-2679 GCA_036489615.1 Verrucomicrobiia bacterium
GCCTTGCGTGATCCGCGCGACGTGGTCCTCAGTTGTTATCTGCAAAACTTTCCGCTGAACCCCGCCACCGCGAATTTCCTGACGCTTGAGCGCACCGCCAAACATTACGCCGATCTTATGGCCGTCTGGTTGCGGTTCCGCGAGCTGGGCGGGTTCGACTGGATTGAACTGCGTTATCATAAAGTCGTGGCCGATCCCGAAGGAGAAGGGCGGCGCGTCACGGAATTTCTCGGGCTGCCATGGCATCCGCAACAGGCCGGACACCAGGAAATCGCGCGCAAAAAGATTTTGCATTCGCCGACGTATTTCGAAGCTGCCAAACCGCTCTACACGCAGGCCGTCGAGCGCTGGCGCAACTACGCAGCCTCGCTGGCGCCCATCCAGGAACGCCTCGTTCCCTATTGCCGCGCGTTGGGATACGCGGTGTGAACCGATAAATTTTTTTGCGTTTCGGGCAAAGTCGATTAGCTTGGCTGCAAGGAGTTACTTATGAAGAAATTATTAGTATTGCTCGCGCTAGCGATCGGCTTCCTCTCATTCACCCCATCAGCCCAGGCCTCGTGGTGGCATCACCATCACAGCGGCGGACATCACCATCATTGGTGGCAGTGGCGCCATCATGACCACTAAGCGTGGTCGCGGTGACTAATCAAAATAAGATCAAAGTCAGGACCTGCCTCGAAAGAATTCGGGGATGGGTCTGCCTAGGCTATGAATTCTGCTCTAAAATTGCTTTCAAGCTTACTACATTTTCTCTCAATTGTTGGGCGTTTTCCAACTGAACCCTTGAATCGTCTTCAAGTTCTTCCCTCTGTTCCGGTGAAAGGCTTTGAAGATGCAAACTCATCAATTCAGATTTTGCGCCATTGGCAGCCGTCAAAGCCGCGACCGCGCCCATTAAACCAGTGATCATTTCCAAGGCCAATTTTTCATACTTTGTCATAATTTTCGTTTTAAATGTTCCTCTATCAATCTCGTCTCGTCACCTCATTTTGGCTAATCCAAGGCGGGGAGGGAAACAACTTCATGGCTTTCCTAAGTTCTATCCCCCGACATCCCCCATTATGGACTCCCCCATCCATCCCCCTTTTTGTAACACAAAACTAACCCCGACACCCTTGGCAAGTTTGCCGGGAGGAGCATATAGTATAAGCTCAAACACCGGTCAGAATGATGTTGAATGATTTGTCCATGCCGATGGAACTGAAGCAACCCAAAAGAAGCCGGCGCGTGCGCGCTCTCTGCGTGATGGTCCTGTGCCTGCTCACGCGGGTCACGGCGTTTGGCCAGTTGAATTTTAATGTCACGCTCTCTTCGTTGACCAATCATAATACGTCCGCGTTTTCCAATTACACGCAATCCACCTTCCCCGATAACTTTGGAGAGACTACCTGGCTCGACACCAACGGGGATACCATGGCGATCAATCCGGCGCTGGAGGACGAGTCGTTGAACCCGATCACGCCCGGACATGTTTCGCATGTGGATGTGCACACGCTGATCCCCAGCCGGTCGGACCTGCGCTGGTTCGCCAATGGCACCTGTTGGTTCGGCGAAGGCTCGCACATCAACATCGGCGTGAACAACAATACAACGAATTATGTGGCCTCCATGATCAGCGACCTGGAGAGCCGGGGCTTCAACGGGCTGATTTTATCGTGGTACGGCATCGGCGACCAAACGGATGATGTGGCGCAAAAAGTGAAGGCGTACCTCGCGAGCAGCAGCAACACGAACAAAAATTTTCATTATATCATCATGGCGGTCTTCCCATATTTCCAGGGCGGCGAGAGCCAGACCAATCTCCAGGCGGCCATCAATTATTGCAAAAGCAATTACTTCAGCGATCCCGATTATGAAACGGAGCCGGTGACCAATGGGAATCCGATTTTGATGTTTTTTGGCGTGCGGGGCACCGGGGCCATGAGCGAGTTGAACATGGCGGTCACGAAAAATAATACGACGCCCAAAGGCGTTTGGGTGGATGAAGATACCGGCCATATCACGGAGTCGTGGGTCAACCAAACCTATCAATGGACGGAGAATTATGACCAGGGAACGACCAACGGCTATGCCACTGACCCCTACAACCTGGCTGCCGTGACGAATGAATATCCCACCATCGCCGCCAATCCGGCCAAGCAGGCTTTCGGGGCGATGTGCGCGCATTTCGACGGGACGCTGACCTACGAACTGAGCTGGTCACTGGGCAAATATTTGCCTTCCGGCAACGGCCTTTGCGAAGTCGATCGGGCAGCGGAAATCAATTCGATGATCCCTACCAACATGACCCGCATGCAATGGGCGACGTGGAGCGATTGGGAGGAGGGCACGGAAATCGAGTCCGGCACCGAGAACTATTTCGTGCTGACGCCGCAAGTGAACGCGAATGTTCTTTCGTGGACCATTAATTCGGGCGACGAGCGAACGGTGGATCACTATGAAATCTTTGCGGCGACGAACGGCGGGAACGCGGCGTTTCTATGTTCCGTGCCCACAGGCATTGGTCAAACAAATCTCAACCAACTGGGACTGCCACCCGGAAACTATCAAGTCTATGTAGATGCCATCGGCAAGCCATGCATTCGCGATCACCTGAGTTCTGCCGTGGCATATTACCAGGCTCCGCCAGTGACGCTGAATATCCAATCATCCGGCGGCAATGTTATTCTTACCTGG
>DASXFM010000353.1:0-6700 GCA_036489615.1 Verrucomicrobiia bacterium
TCAGCACGGGCGATTCGGGCCTGGACCTTATTTTGGATTATGCGGTAACGGGGCCGGGGACTTGCACAGGAGTATTGAATAATCTTACGGTGGGCCAGGCTTATACCGTTTTGGTCTTATTGGATGACAGCCGCACTCTTAATCCGGGTGGACCGGATTTTGACGTAACGGACGGCTTGACGACCAGCCCGGTCCAGGCCTACGCGTTTCCCAACGGCGTTCCGGCGGTAGGCGGGTTTATCATGGGAACATTTACCGCCCAGGCCACAACCCAACCGTTGACGGTATTGGAGGATGGTAATGTCCAGTATAGCGCCATTCTTCTGGAAAAAGGTACCGCGGCGGCTCCGGTTGTTGCTCCGACGTTGACGCAGGACGCCACTCCCCTGGTATCGAAATTGTCCCCGGGAGCGCCAGTTACGCTGTCCGTTGTGGCCGCGGGTTCCTCGCCCTTATCTTATCAATGGTCCAATGGGAATGGGGCGATCAACGGTGCGACCAATGCCAGTTATTTGTTTAATGCCCCGGGAGGAGCGAGCGCATATAATACCAGCTCTTATTTTTGCACCGTGACCAATACCGCAGGCAGCACGATAAGCTCTACGGCGCAAGTAATCAGTTCTACGAACCTTGTCAGCGTCTATAACTTCAGCTTTGAAGATGGAAGTTTTGGCGGCGGCAACCTCGTATTTCCTGTAAAATGGACGCCGTTTAATAATAACAATTTCAGCGGGGTAGCGACGACGGCTGGCGGCGTTTATAGCTCGCTACCGGACGGAAACTATTTTTACGCGGTGAACGAGGGCCCGGGAGATCCGACGGGCGGCATTTATCAGGATGTGGGAGCTTTGCAACCCAACACGACTTATACCCTCACGGTCGCGATCGGGCTGCGAGCCGATTTTACTCCGGGGCAATTGGGTTCACCGGGAATCATTTCGCTCATTAACGGCGCCAGCAATTCCGGCACAGTTTTGGCCACTACTAATGGGATTCCGACGACGCCGGGGGCCTGGCAGGATTATACGGTAACTTTCGTCACCGGGTCTTCGGTCAGCGGGGACTTGACCGTTACGCTGTCCACCGCAGGTGCCTCGACCTATCAGGCGAATTTTGATAATGTGCGCCTGACGCAGGGGCCGCCCATTGTCCTCGCCCCCTCCTTGACGACCGATATTCATCCTTTGGTATTTAGATCTACCACGGGAACGCCGGTTAACTTGTCCGTTACCGCCAGTGGCAACCCGTTAAACTATCAATGGTACAATCAGAGCGGCGCGATCATTGGCGCGACGAACGCCAGCTACTCATTCGCTGCCGTGGCTGGGACCAACTCGTACTACGTTGACGTCACGAATTCTGCCGGAGCAGTCATGAGCTCCACCGCGCAAGTGATTAGTTCTCCATCCATCGTCACGGTCAATAACTTCAGCTTTGAGCTTAACGTTGCCAATGGACCAGGCACCGAGGTGCCGAGTGTTCCTGGAGGTTGGACAGCCTTTAATGAGGGCGGGCCACAGGATATCGGCTCGCAATGGCCGGGAGGCACTGATTACATCGTTTTTAATCCAATGGCACCTCCAGCAGATGAAAACCAGTTTGGTTTTGTCAATATGTTCAATTCCAGCGTCATCGGGGGTATCTACCAGGATGTCGGCGCCTTGCGGCCCAATACCACGTATACGCTGACGGTGGCGATTGGCTCCCGCAATGATCGCATCAACTCTCCGGGGATCATCTCGCTAATCGGAGGGGCCAATAACAGCGGTACGGTCCTGGCCAGCACCAGTGGAATTCCCGCTACGCAGAATACCTGGCAGGATTATTCTGTCGCCTATAACACGGGAGCTTCGGTCAGCGGGGATCTCACGGTTGAATTATCAGTCCTGGGCAATGGCACGACGATTCAGGCGGATTTTGACAACGTACAATTGACGCAGGCGCCGTTGTTTGTTTTCAACCCGCCGGTTATCTCGGGTGGCAACCTGATCCTGACGGCCACGGGCGGCACGGCGAACAGCGGATATACCTTACTGACGACAACCAACCTATTGGGTTCATGGACAACGAATAGCATGGGGACGTTTAATAATGCCGGAGGGTTCTCAAATTCAATTCCGGTCGGAACCAGCCCGGTACGTTTCTTCCAATTACGGACGCCTTGATTTGAGAAGAGGCGATTGCCCGGGGATGCCGGTCGTCCCCGGGCGGTCTGGTTAAGGCAAATAATGGATGAAAATGAAGATATGTAGCTCAGTCAAAGTGGCGAGGCTGGCATTTACCTTAATTGAGCTGCTGGTGGTTATTGCCATCATCGCCATTCTGGCTGCCATTCTGCTGCCGGTTTTGAGCGAGGCGAAAGAGCGTGCCTTGCGGACTCAGTGTTTGAGCAACATCCGCCAGGTTGGCGTCGGTTGCATCATGTACGCCGGGGATTTTGGAGATAAATTGTTTCCTCCGCTGGGAGGGCCTGAATTCAATCAATTTGGCGTGGATCTTTCCTTGCTCCCGACCTTGCAGGGCTATGGCATGACGCTCAAAACCAACGCGTCAAACATAAATAATATCTGGAGCTGTCCCGAACGGAATTTTCTGCCCCGCCAGGATCCCAACGCCGCCAATGAAATTGCGATTGGCTATCAATATTTTGGCGGGATAACCGAATGGTATAATCCGGCCGGCACGATTCTCAATGCACCCAGTCCGGTTAAGCTGACGACTTCCAAACCGCGGTGGTGCCTGGCGGCAGAAGCCAACTGTAAAGCCATCAATGGTCACTCGCTCCCTGGTTTCAGTTCCGCCGATACCGGTTGGGGCGCGGATGGGTATGTGCCGGGACAACCCGTCAGAGTTCCTCATCCGGTTTCGAGGGGGGCCTGTCCCGCCGGTGGCAACATCCTGTTTGTGGATGGCTCGGCAAAATGGGTCAAGTTTCAGAAAATGTATTTCATGAATACCTTTGATTTGACCACGGCCCGGTGTTTTGCCTACCAGGAAGATTGGGGCAGCCTGACCAGCGTCCAGTTGAACAAGATGCTGCCAACCTCGACGGATTATTCTAATAATTGAAGCTCATGCCCCCGGTTATTCAATGACGGCCCGGATTTGGAACCGAAGAAATTGACACACCCATGATTAATATCGCTACGTCTTCCTTATCCATGCGCCAGCGCCAGGTTTTGAACAGTATCGCACGGGGACGCACGTACAAACAAATTGCCGAGAAAATGGATGTCAGTATTCACACGGTGCGGAATCACGTGCGGCGGATATACCAGAAATTGGAAGTGCGAAATTCTGCACAGGCAGTGGCCAGGTGCCGGTAATGGCGCAGATTCCTATATGAAGTTCAGTAAAATTTTCAAGAGAGCCTTCATCTGGTATTGGCTGATTGTTTTAATGGCAGATTCGGGTCTGGCAGAGGTGCTGCCGATTAATTTGCGATGCGAATCACGACTCTCCCCCCTCGGTCTTAGTGAAACCAGCCCGAGGTTAAGCTGGCAGCTAGAAGACCTTCTGGCTGGCGAACGGGGCCAGTATCAAACGAGCTATCAGATTCAGGTTGCCAGCTCATTGCAAAATTTGACCAATAACGAGGGGGACTTGTGGGATACCGGCAAAGTGATGACGAATCAAACGTCGCAGATTGCCTATGCCGGCTCAGCCCTGGTATCGCATCAGGTTTGTTATTGGCATGTGCAGATTTGGGATAAGAACGGACAAACCTCCGGTTGGAGTTCTCCCGCCACCTGGACCATGGGGATATTGAGTCAGTCCGAATGGACCGCCCAATGGATTGGACGGGATGACGGGCCAGCCTGGAATACCGGGTCAACTTTCTTTAAGGCAAATTGGATCTGGTATCCCGAAGGCAATCCAACCGCCAGCGCGCCGGTGGCCACGCGCTATTTTCGAAAAATCCTAATTGTGCCGTCAGGAACAACTATCACCCAAGCGGTTGCCACCATGGCAGGCGATAACGAGTTCACGCTCTATGTCAACGGACAGATTGCCTTGTCCGTTGAAAACCCGATGTATTGGCAGCAGTATGGCCAGGCGGATATTTCTCCTTTTTTGGTTCCGGGTACGAACGTTCTTGCCGTGGCTGTAGTTAATACGGGTACCAGTCCAAACCCTGCCGGATTGATTGGCTCTTTCGACCTGGCCTACAGCAACGGACAGACGAATAGTTTTCAAACTGACGGAAGCTGGGTTGCCGCTAATCAGCTATACAGCAATTGGAACCAAACGAACTTTAATGCGTCGGGCTGGCCTAATGCCGTGGCGCTGGGAACATATGGCATTGCGCCCTGGAATAATTTTGCGAAGACCTATCTCGCAGCAACTCAGGTCCGGAAGGATTTTGCCCTTTCGCAATTGCCGCCGCGCGCCGTCCTATATGTGACCGGGCAGGGTCTGGTGGAACCTCACTTGAATGGTGCAAAGGTGGGGAACGATTATTTCATCCCCGGATGGACCGATTATGCTGACCGGCTTTATTACTGTACGTATGACGTAACGTCATTGCTGCAAAAAGGTTCCAATACGCTGGGAGCCATCCTGGGCGATGGCTGGTTTCGCGGCAATTGTGCTTTTGACGGCCAGGATTATTACGGTTCGACTACGCGGTTGCTGGCGCAACTTTACTTGTTTTATACCAATGGGACGCAAGTCATCGCCAGCGATTCATCCTGGCAGGCCGGTTTTGGGCCAATCCTTCAATGCGATAATGAGGCAGGTGAGACTTACGATGCCCGTAAGGAAATATCCGGTTGGGATAGTCCCGGGTTTTCGAGTACCTCTTGGTCACCCGTAGTCACGGGCGCACAAATCTCGCCCGTGATCCAGTCGTATCCGACGGAAACGATTCAGACCAACCAATTCATAACGCCGGTAAATATCACGCAACCGCAGCCCGGGCTTTATGTGATGAATTTCGGACAAAACATCGCGGGTTGGGTACGCCTACAAGTGACCAACCAGCCGGCCGGTCGGCGTATCGTCATGCGCTTCGGCGAATGGCTTAATCCGGATGGGACCGTCTTCCGCGACAACTTACGTACGGCCAATGCCATGGATACATATATCTGCAAAGGAGGCGGGGTCGAAACCTGGGAGCCAAACTTCACCTATCATGGTTTTCAGTATATGGAGGTGCAAGGCCTGGCCGGGTCTCCCGCGACCAATACATTTACCGCCGTCACTGCCCAGGCTGCGCTCTCCCCCGCCGGTTCATTTGAATGCTCCAATGACCAGATCAACCAAATCTATTCGAACATGCTTTGGTCGGTTCGCGATAATTACTTTGCCGTTCCCACGGACTCGCCGCAACGAGACGAACGGGCAGGGTGGTGTGATGGGATTGAAATCATGCGCACCGGGATGTTTGATTTCCAGGCGGAAAGTTTTTTCAGCAAATGGTCGCAGGATATCGTGGACAGCCGGACGCGAGCGACTCTATCGGATTTTGGGCATCAGGCGCCTTTGGTGAGCGATGACGGGTTTAGCGCAGGCTGGCAGGACTCGGTCGTGTTTGTTCCTTACTGGCTTTACCAAACTTATGGCGACCTTCGCCCGGCCCAGCGTTTTTACACAAACATGGTGAGTCATCTGAATTATTACGCATCCATTTCGAGCGGGTTTATCGGGCCTAACAATGGGTATGGCGATTGGGTTTCAATCGATAATTCCACGCCTTTAACACTGATCTCGACTGCCTTTTATGCCCGATGCGCCTCGATGATGGCCGAGATGGCGCAGGCCCTGGGCAAAACGTCCGAGGCGGCGGCCTATGGCACGCTCTTTACCAATATATGTTCGGCTTTTCAGTCCAACTTTGTTGCCGATGATGGGACGGTGGGAACGGATTCAGAAGGCGGTTATGCGCTGGCCCTTGCTTTCAACCTGCTTACTCCGGCGCAGCGGGTTCAGGCCGGGAATAAATTGGTGGCAGCCGTCAGTGCTCAAAACGGCCATCCGTCCAGTGGCATGGTTACGACGCATCTGTTGCTGCCTGCGCTGGCCGACATTGGCCGCAGTGACCTTGCCTATCGAATGCTCGAACAAACAACTTATCCTTCCTGGGGTTATCAAATCGGCCTCGGCGCCACGACTATTTTTGAATTATGGAACAGTGTAAACGCCGACGGCACGGCCAATACGAACCAGGACGCCATGAATTCCCTCAATCATGCCAACTTTGGAACGTGTGCCGAATGGTTTTATCGCGGCATCCTGGGCATTAATTCATTGGCCCCCGGCTTCGCAAAAATTCTTATCGCTCCCCAGCCGGGCGGGGGTCTGACTTCCGCGCAGGGATACTACGATTCCATCCAGGGGCCTATTTCGAACGCCTGGACTTACACTGGCAACACTTTCAACCTGGTAGTTTCAATTCCGCCGAATACGACGGCGCAGATAGATGTGCCCACGACGAATGCCAGTGGCATCCTTGAAAGCGGAGGGCCGGCGGCGAATTCGCCGGGTGTCTCTTATGTCGGAGTTTCAAACAGCGCTGCCGTTTACGTCGTTGGTTCTGGTAATTATGTTTTCTCTTCCGCTTTTTCAGTTTCGACGGCCTCGGTTGCTGTTAACAACAACAGCTTTGAGCTGAATGCCGCCTCGACTGGTGGAGTGGCGACGACCGTTCCCACTGATTGGACAGCCTTCAATGAAGCCGGAGCATCGGACATCGGTTCCG
>DASXFM010000376.1:0-7461 GCA_036489615.1 Verrucomicrobiia bacterium
CCGCATCATCACGTTCTTCGGCATGATTCCCAATTTTGAACCAAGGGGAATCTTGCCCCGGCTCGCGTCCGTGATTCGCCCCAAAGACATATTGCTCTTCAGCGCCAATCTCGCTCCCGGCAATGACTATGCCGCTGGAACGAAACGGGTTTTGCCTCAGTATGACAACCCTCTCACCCGCGACTGGCTTCTGACCTTCCTGATGGACCTTGGAATCTCGAAAAACGACGGAACGCTTGTTTTCAAAATTGAAGACACGACAGAAGATTTAATGCGAATCGTCGCCTCTTTCCGGTTCAAACGCCCTCGCCAAATCAAAATTGATAGTGACTCTTTCTCGTTTGAGGCCGGCGAAACCATCCGACTTTTCTTTTCCTATCGCTACACACCAGGCCGCATCCGAACTTTATTAGCCTCGCACAAACTCAACATCCGCGAGCAATGGATTGCCGATTCCGGGGAGGAAGGCGTTTTTCTCTGTGTTGCCGCTTAATCCCTAGTGAAAAACTCCTTTTTCCGTTTCCTTTTTTCCTTTTTAATTGGCCCGTGTTAAATCTGGCCCAACTTGCCGAATTATTCGAAAACAACCGCGCCGCCGCCGCCGCCCGTGTGAAGGAATTTTCCATTGGCGGACTACAATTCAAATTCAATTCCCAGCCAGCCATTATGGGAGTCGTGAATCTTTCCGCTGATTCCTGGTATCGTGAAAGCGTCTGCCTGTCCGCGGAATCCGCCATCGAACGGGGACAAGTGCTGCGGGCGCAGGGCGCGGACATTGTGGACATGGGCGCCGAATCCACACTGGCAAATGCCGCGCGCGCCAACGACAACTTGCAGAAGTCTAAACTAATTCCGGTCATCAAGGCCCTGCGCGCAAAGCGCATTCTGGTATCAGTTGAAACGTATTCTCCCGCCGTCGCGCGCGCCAGCCTGGAAGCGGGCGCAAATGTTTTGAATTTGACCGGCAACACCGGCTCGAAAGAGATCTTCAAAATGGCCGCCGCGCATGACGCCGCCGTGATTGTTTGCTACGTCCAGGGTAAAAACGTACGCCAGGTTCGTGATTTTGATTTGAGTGCGGATCCGATTGAGCCCATGCGGGAATATTTCGAGCGCCAAATTGAAATTGCCGGAAAGAACGGACTCGCGAAGCTCTTCCTCGACCCGGGCCTGGGCTTTTATTATCGCAATCTACAGGACGGCAGGGTTCGTGTGCGCCATCAAATGACAGTATTTTTAAATACCTTTCGCCTGCGGACGCTTGGTTTTCCGGTTTGCCACGCCCTTCCGCACGCCTTCGAGTTTTTCCAGGATGAAGTCCGCTGCGCCGAGCCATTTTTTGCCGTCCTCGCCGCCCTGGGCAGGACAGATTTGTTTCGCACCCATGAAGTCCCGCGCATTCGCGCAGTCGTTGAAACAATGTCTCTTGGCTCGTTGAAGGGTTAAATTGAAGTCTTGAACCGTAGAAGCGGACTGCCATCGTCCAGCCTCTTGTCGTTGCAAAATTGATTGCTTCGCGGCTCGACTGACGTACCCAACTGGCCGGCAAGTCTGCTCAGCCATTGGCACGACCGATGCCGCTTCAACGCTTTAACACTTCAACGCTTCAACGAACCTTGCCCGCTACTTCTTGGTCGCACCAGTCGAAGCGCTCGCCGGTTTGCTTTCGCTTTTGGCCGGCTTGGCATCGGAAGCCGGTTTGGCGCCCGAGGCCGGCGCGGATTCCTTCTTCGCCGCGTCTTTGTATTTTTGGCTGCGGTAATCCGTGATATAAAAGCCGGTGCCCTTGAACAGCAGGCCCGAGCCGCCGCTGATTTTCTTCGTCACCCGGCCGCGTCCCCATTTCTTCCGGGCGCAAAGTTCCTTTGGACAGTTTTTCAGCGTCTCGGCTGAAATGGACTGGACGACTTCAAATTCGTGTCCGCACTTCTCGCAATGATATTCGTAGGTAGGCATAAACGTCGGAATGCCCGCGGAATGAGGGCGTGCTATTGGGGAGCGCCGGAGGAGGCAGCACCGTTGGTCTCATTCACGATGTGGACTGCCCCGCTGGAATCCACCTCCACAGACAAATTATAATGTGACGCCGGGACCAGCGCATTGGTGGGCCAGGAACGCGCCATGAGCGCGGTAGCGCCCTTGGTGTTGCTTCCCGGTTGCTTGCCTTCGCGAATCCATTGCAACCGCCGCTCCACAACTAATTCATTATGCAATTTTTTCGCCTGGTCGCGCACCGACTGCAAATCGTGAAATTTCGCCTGCAGAGCCAGGTAATTCGCCTGCTCATTCGTCGCTTCGCTGTGAAAGAATTCTCCGTTCTTTTCAGCATCCGCAAGCTGGGCCTGCGCGGCGACGACTTTCGCATTTAAGCTGTTGATCGCGTTCGTCAATTTCGCCGCCTGATCGTCCAGCGCCTGGTTCTGCTCCTGCAGATTGGAAATTTGGTCTTCGGCGATCTTCAGTTGGGTATCGCTATTCGACAGATTGTCTGAAATCGTCAGGACCTGGTTGCTGAGAAGCACCAACTGCTGCCGGCTCGCCGTCAGGTCATTCGTCAGCGACAGGTTGACCTGACGCAAATCCATCAATTCATCGTTTGCCTGGACCAGGTCGTTTGAAAACTCCTCGATTTCAGTGTCCTTTTGCTGCCTCTGAGCCTCAATCTTCTTTTGAGTGACAACCAGGCCGATTACCAGCCCTGCGCAGGCCAGAATCAGTATTACCGTCACGAGTGTCTTCATAGCGAAACAGAATCGCGCCACTTGCGTGGTTTGGCAAGCGTTCCTTTTTCCCTTAGTTGGCCGGAGCCGCGGCGGGCGCCGCGGCCGCAGCGTTCGTGTTGGACAATTCCTGAACCGCCGAATTCAGGTCGGGGTCGAGAATTTTGACGTCAGCCGTCTTTTTCAATTTCGCCAAATAAGGCTGCGCAAGTTTTTGCGTTTTTTCCTGCTTCAGCCCGTCTCTCACCCCATCGGACACCGTCGTCTCCGTGGATGGAATCTTGTCGGCGAGAGTCAGTTTTTTGGCCGGAATTTTGTTAACCAATTGAATGATGTGATAACCATAAACCGTTTTGACCAGGTCACTGATCTGGTTGTTGGTCAGCGAGAATGCCGCCGCCTCAAACTCCGGGACCATCGCATGGCGGGGATCAGCGGTCGCCCGGGCAAATGGAGGCAGATCGCCGCCATTGTCTTTCGTCGCCGTGTCGTCCGAATATTGTTCCGCCAGTTTCGCAAAATCGGCGCCGGCACGGGCCTTTGCCAGGACATCGTTGGCCAGCTTTAATTTCTGGGCCACCACGTCGTCCGCCAGCGGTTCCCGCGTCTGCGGGTCAACCGTCATAAACAAAACATGCCGCACGTGGACCATTTCCGGTTCTTCAAATTCCTGAGGATGATCGTCGTAGAATTTCTGGACTTCCGTATCACTGACCGTCACGCCCAGTTCGCGTTGGAGCGTGGACATCGCTGTGGCTCCATCCGACACTTCCTTGCGCAATTGGGCGGCGCTTGTTCCAGCAGCGGTCAATTGCATGTTAAGCATGTCCTGCGAGCCGAATTTCTTGAGCAACGCGGCCATCTCGGTATCAGCTTTCTGCTGACCAACCGCCTTGTCCGCCTCGTTTGCCTGCCCGACGAGCAATTGCACGTCAATCATCTGCTCGAGCTGCTGGGCCTCAAACAAAAGGAGCCGTTCCGGCGGAATCGATTGTCCCTGCGCCGCAGCCTCTGATTTTATCTTGGTGACGACGTCATCCAATTCGCTGCGCTTGACCTGAACACCCGTACCGCTGGCGACCAACGGATCGGGAAAAAGCGATCCCATCGAATTGGTAGTAGTCGTGTCCGGCGCGGCCGCGCGCGTTGAAGTGGCCAACATGGCGGCTCCCGCCGCCACGGACGCCGCAATCACGGCGAAAAATAATGGTTTAACTTTCATTTGATGTTGTGGTTTAGAGTGTTTCCCGCAGGATAGGTTCAATAAAGGTTTTTACAATCTTACGACTTTCACATTGCTGATATCCGGGTCCTTTTCCAGTTCCGCCAGGACTTCCGCGGGCGGCGCGCTATCCAGATTCAGGACCGTCAACGCCAGTCCTCCGGCGGTGTCGCGCGACAAGCTCATATTCGCAATATTCACTTTCGATTTAGCAAGCACTGTCCCCAGATGACCGACGATCCCCGGACGATCCTTGTTATTCAACATCAGCAGCGTCCCCGAAACCGGAATCTCCACCGGCGTGCTGAACAGCCGGACGATGCGCGGATTATTCGGCGACCCAAAGAATGTCCCCCCGGCCGAAATCAATTTCTTGTCCCCGCTGAACAGTTGCACATGGACCCATTCGTTAAACGTGACGGGTTCATCTGATTTCTTTTCCTCGACCGTCAGTCCCACGCTGGCTGCGGCGGCACGAACATTGACGTTGTTCACGTCCTTTAGCCGGCCATTCGACATGAAACCCATCAGTACCGAGCGCGTTACCGGGTCCACGTTCGGCAGTTTCAGCGCGTTGCCGCCGTAAGTGATATAAATCCGGTCCGCAACTGCCGGAGAAAGCTGCGCCAAAAGCTTGCCCAGCGCCTCGCCCAGGGGCAGATACGGTTTGACCTGCTCGTACGTCTTCGCATCCAGGTAAGGCAAATTCACCGCGTTGCGCACTTCGCCTGTGAGCAAATAGCCGGCGATGACTTCCGCGACTTCGATGCCGCATTTTTCCTGCGCTTCTTCCGTACTGGCGCCCAGGTGAGGGGTCAGGATCAAATTCGGATGTTTGCGGAACGGATGGTCCGCCGGCAACGGCTCGACGGAAAACACGTCCAGCGCCGCGCCTGCCACTTTGCCCGAGTCCAGCGCGGCAATCAGGTCATTCTCAGCGATGATCTCGCCGCGCGCACAATTCACGATTTTTACTCCCGGCTTCATTTTCGTAAATGCAGCCGCGTTAAGCATGTTCTTTGTTTCCGGCGTCACCGGCATGTGTACGGTGATAAAATCGGCCGCGAAATAAACCTGATCCACGCTATCGGCAAATCCGGCCCCGATTGCCTTCGCCCGTTCTTCAGTCAGGTAAGGATCATAGGCGATGACTCGCATTCCAAAGGCGATGGCGCGTTTGGCGACCTCAGTCCCAATTCGGCCCATGCCAAGGATACCGAGGGTCTTGCCCGAAAGTTCCACACCTTGAAACAGTTTTCGGTCCCATTTGCCCGCGACCATCGTCGCGTGGGCCTGGGGCACTTTGCGCGCCAGCGAAAGCAGCATGGTAAAGGTCAATTCCGCGGTCGTCACCGTGTTGCCGCCCGGCGTGTTCATGACCACCGTGCCGTGTTGCGTGGCCGCTTCGATGTCCACATTGTCCACACCCACGCCGGCCCTCCCAACCACGCGCAGTTTCGGCGCGGACTCGATCACCTTGCGAGTGACCTTGGTTTCGGAGCGGACGACGAGCGCGACGGCGTCGGAAACGATGGGCAATAATTCCGCTTCAGCCAGCCGTTTGGGCAGGACGGTTACTTGAAATTCAGGGCGCTGCTGGAGCAGCGCAATTCCTTTTGGCGAGATAGGGTCACAAACTACTATTTTCATGCAAAGACGAAAAGATTATCGAGTGGGTTTTGAAAGGTCAATCAATGAAATTTGTATTTTGTTGCGGATGGCAATTCGCCCCCTCAAATCGCGTGTTTCATGCTGCAAATGGGCATCAGGAAGGATCAAATATCGGCCTGCCGCACTTGATACAGACGCCCTGCGCAACACGCCCGGCCTCCACCCTGTTTTTCCACGTCGTAAACATTTAAAAGTCCAAGTGGAAAAAATTTGCGCTATGGTGTAATGTCTCTGGCAACAGGCATACAGCGGAATAGAATCTGTCTGTTGCAGGCTTTTACATGGCAAGACCGAATAATATTACAATGTGCAGTTTCTGCGGCAAATCGCACGCAGAAGTTCGAAAACTGATCTCCGGCCCCGGCGTTTATATCTGCGACAATTGCATCATCCTTTGCAAGAATGTCCTCGACCGCGAGTTGCAGGTGCAAAACCAAAAGAAGCAGCCCAAATTCTCCGTCCCTAAACCCGCCGAGATTAAACGCCAACTCGATCTCTATTGCGTCGGGCAGGAGCACGCCAAAAAAACGCTCGCTGTGGCGGTCCACAATCATTTCAAGCGCATTCAGCCTGAACCCGCGCCGGAAGACGAATCGGCCGGGACGGCAAACACCCCTGCTTCACGCCACATGGATGTGGAAATTGAAAAGAGTAACATTTTGATGATCGGTCCCACGGGCTCGGGAAAAACGCTCCTGGCGCGGACACTCGCAAAAATCCTGGACGTCCCCTTTGCCATTGCCGACGCCACCACGCTCACCGAGGCCGGCTACGTGGGTGAAGACGTGGAAAATATTGTCCTGCGCCTGCTCCAAAACGCCGATTACGACGTCAAGCGCGCCCAGCGCGGGATCGTGTACATCGATGAAATCGACAAAATTGCTCGCAAGGCCGAAGGCCCTTCCATCACGCGCGACGTGAGCGGCGAAGGCGTTCAACAGGCACTTTTAAAAATCCTCGAAGGCACCATTTGCAATGTTCCTCCCCAGGGCGGGCGCAAACACCCGCAGCAGGAATACATTCGCGTGGATACGACGAATATTTTGTTCATCTGCGGCGGGGCTTTTGTGGGTCTTGAGCGCGTCATCCAGCGCCGAATGGGCAAAAATGTCATGGGCTTTGGCGCGATCGGCCAGAAAGATATCATCGCCGACCGTACGGAAATTCTTCAATACTCCGAGCCGGAAGATATGCTCAATTTTGGGTTCATCCCGGAATTCATCGGCCGCCTTCCCATTGTCACGACACTGTGTGAGTTGACTGAAGAACAGTTGATTTCGATTTTGACTGAACCGAAAAACGCTCTGACCAAGCAGTTCGCCAAGTTGATGGCCATGGAAGGCGTGGACCTGGAATTCACGCCCGATGCGCTGCACGAATTGGCGTCCCTGGCGCTCAAGAAAGGCACCGGCGCCCGCGCCCTGCGCGGCCTTATCGAAAAACTCATGCTCGATCTCATGTTCGATGTCCCCGAAGTGTCGGACATCGTCCACGTGAAAATCACCGCCGCCGTGGTCCGCGGCGAGAGCAAGCCGATTGTGCGCAGGAAACAGGACGCGGAAGCGGCGTAAAAGCGGAAGCCGCGAATTTCCTCACCTGACCATGGGAAATAAAACGGTCGTGCGAAAACCGCGATTGAGGTCTTCGAACACCTTCTTTTCTTCCCGCCCCCCTGCGCGATTTTTAGACTTTTAGATTCTTATTCTTCGCCCGCGATTCCTCGGCCAGTTTTGCTTTGAATGGGTCGAGCGCGGCCTGGAGTTTCGGATCGCCGACGGCGAGAATTTGCACTGCCAGAAGGCCGGCGTTTCTGGCTGCGCCAATACCGACGGTCGCCACCGGCACGCC
>DASXFM010000415.1:0-11790 GCA_036489615.1 Verrucomicrobiia bacterium
CTGACCGCCGCATGGCTGGTTAAGTAATATCGCGCGGAAGTGGCGGAAAGGCCCACCCGCACGGAAAAGGCCGATTCGGGCAATGCGCGGAACATGTCTTCATCCGTCCAATCGTCGCCGATGCCCAGCAGAAAATCCGCACTCCAGCCGTTGAGCCATTCGACCGCGGCTGTTCCTTTGTTGACGCCGGTGTTGCGGATTTCGATGACCTTGTTGCCTTCCAGGACCTGGATATCGATATTGCGGGTATAACCGGACAAATCGTCGAGTAATTCCTTGGCCCGTTGCGAAGCCTGGTCAGGGTCTGCCCGGCGGAAATGCCATGCGAGAGAATACTCCTTTTCTTCGAGCATGGCGCCCGGGAGGCGGTCGACGAACAGCTGCAAAATGGGGCGGATCCGCTCTTTCCATTCCGCGCTGATGGCTTTGAGCATTTGCCATTGGGCGCCTTTGCGGCGCATCCAAACACCATGTTCCGCAACGAGTGAAACGGGGAAATGGCCGAACCATCGTTCCAAATCGCGCCGCGGCCGCCCACTGATGATGACGACTCGGTTGGTCGGATCATTTGCCAGCGCGGAGAGCAAATCCATTAAATCGGCGTCCGGTTGCGCGTACTTGGGATCCGAGGCAAAGGGCACGAGCGTGCCGTCGTAGTCCAGCAACAATCCTCGCTGGCCGGCTGACCGATATTGTTGAACCAGGGCGTTCAACGCTTTTCCTGTCAAAAGGCGCGCGCGGCGCGCTACTTCTGTTTTCTGCATGGAGAGCGTCGCTTGAACGAATTCGTTTGCCCAGCGATTGACGTCGTAACGGCGCAGCCGTTCCTGCAGGATTTCATTGCGCCGCGTTTGCTCGTCGTCCGGCATGGTCAGCGCCTGTTCCAACGCCCGCGCGAAATCTTCCGTGTGCATCGGATTGATGACCACGGCTTCGCCCATTTCCTTGGCGGCGCCGGCAATCTCACTCAAGATCAGGACTCCCTTTTTGTCCGGGCGCGACGCGACAAATTCCTTGGCGACCAGGTTCATTCCGTCCCGAATGGGAGTGATGAGAGCGACATCGCAGAACCGGTAAAACGCCACGATTTCCTCGAATGAGATGTTCCGGAACTGGTAAATCAGCGGGTTCCAACTGACGTTCCCGTAAGCGCCGGTGATGCGGCCAATGGTCTGTTCCAGTTCGAGTTGCATCGCCTGATAGCTTTCCACTCCGATCCGGGACGGCGCCACGGACATGATGAACACCACCTTTCCGTGCCACTGCGGATTGTTCTTTAAAAACAGCTCGTAGCCGCGCAACCGATTGACCAGTCCTTTGGTGTAATCGAGGCGATCCACCGAAAAAATGACTTTTTGGCCCGCAAATTTCTGGCGCAATTCATCAACCTGGCTTTGCGTTTCAGGTGATTGGGCGGCCATGGCAAACCTCTCGAAATCCACGCCCATCGGAAACGTGTCCACTTTCACAGCGCGATCGCGCAATGTCAGGTTGCCCAATTGATGTTCGTAACCGGACGTGCGCACGACGGCTGTTAAAAAATCACGGGTATAATCGTGGGTGTGGAAGCCAATCAGGCTTGAACCCAGCAGGCCTTCGATCATTTCCTCGCGCCACGCGCGGGGCATCAGGCGGAAGATTTCGAAGGAAGGGAAGGGGATGTGAAGAAAGAAGCCGATCGGCATCTCGGGAAATTTCTCGCGAATCAATCGCGGCAGGAGCATGAGATGATAATCGTGGATCCAGACCACATCGTCGGGCCGCAAGGTGTTGGCCAGGGCCTCGCCAAAGATGCGGTTCACATTCCGATATTCCTGCCAGTAACCCTCGTCAAATTGCGCCAGCGACGGAAAATAATGAAAGAGCGGCCAGATCGTTTTATTGCAAAAACCGTGGTAAAACCGTTCCATGCTTTCTTCAGGCAGGAAAACCGGGGCGCATTTGAATTGTTCTTCCCCATGTTTCCGAACCACGCTCTCGAACTCCGGGGCGATGCTTGTGCCGGGCCACCCCAGCCAAAAATAATCAAGATGATCGCGCGCGCCGGCGTTCGCCTGGCGCAAATAGCTCGCCAGCCCGGTGCTCAATCCGCCCGTACTGGTCTTAAATTCCGGCGTACCATCCTTGAACGAAACAGAAAACGGCAACCGATTCGAAACAACAACCAACCGCATCAAACTACTTTCCGATTTTCAGCGCGATTGTTCAAGGCTCCTTTCCAAAAATATTCTAAATTTTTTAACGCCGCCACGAACTTCACTTGCGTAGCAGCCCCGAAAGCTTTCGGAGCTCTGATTATTTCGCGCAGCCATCTAAAGGGTTTATTCGTCATCCAGACTTTCCAACACCCGGTTTATCGAAGGGTCATGATGTTATTTCAGCCCAACCCCCAACACATCAGCCACGGCGCGTTCGCGGCCGTCGGTTGGCTGGTTAAGAATTTTCATGGCGCCGGTCGCCGCGTCGCGCACCGCCATCACGGAACTGCCGCCGCCGTCAAGATTGATGGCTTCCTTGCATCCAAGGCGCTGCATCTCGGTTGCGAGTGCGTCAAGTGTCATTCCGTTGGCAATGCCGGGCTTTCGTCCATCGACGACAAGTAGCGTAAGCCGCGTGCCACTGGCATCCAGGCCCACCGCGGTGCGTGGATTTGGGCTGTCAAACTTCTTATGTGGTTTGGCGGGCACGAAGACTACTGCGCCATTGCGAAGCAATATCGGGCCGCCTCCAACGACTTCCGAATCATCACCGCGCGGACTGGTTAGCAATTCAATCGTGACGGCGCCGTTCTTATGGATGACCAGGCAGGGTCGCGCTTTGGTGCTGGTGGACCACGCCTGGCCGTCAGTCATCGCCGGACCTTCAAGGCGGGCCCATTGGCCGGTCCGATAACCGGACTTTGCGCCTTCCGCGTCCTCAATGTTCTTTGCCAGAAAAAAATCGCCATTAACCACGAGCTCAAAGCGTTCGCGATTGGCGATTTCAGTGGGTTTCATCAGCGTGGTTTCCCATTCACCCGGGCCATCCGGGTCGGACCCTCCGGGCGCGACGCGCAAATGTAACTGCGGGTTGGTTAAATCCACTCTGGCGATGAACAATCTTTGAGGTGGATTCGTCTGAATTTCCGAAAGACAGAGTATGCCCGGAAGCCGGTAGTCAATTACCGTTTGCCCGCGGCTGGAAAATCGGCATTCGACGATTAACGTGAAACAGATAAAAAGTACGGCAACTTGTTTCATGATTGGATAGATGGAAAGCGGATTCTGTTTAAAATCGCAAATTTTCCGGCGGTTTTGACACAGGGATCGGCACAATGTCTTTCGGTTATGTTTCATGTTTATGATTCCGGGCAGGATGCTTCAACCATTCGTCCGCTCCCTCCAGTTCTTATTTTGCAAACGCGCAACGCACTGTCGGCGAATTACTTTGCTCTAATTCAAATTTGGTGCAAGCTCATTCGCCAGGTGAAAAGCAGGCTCTTGCTGCCCATGGTTGCCGTCCGTTATATTCAACCAAATTTAACGCCGTGCGCCGTGGATTGAGCGTGAATTGTTATGGCTGACCAAATTGGAAAAAAGCTTTTTGCGGTTTACCTCGGCGGACGGGCATTCCGCTGCAATACCGAACTGCATGACGTCGTATTTGTGGCGGGCGAGTCTATAGAAGCTTCTTATGAACGGCTCATGGATAAATGGTTTGGCGATCCCCTTCGGCTTCACATTGATTCATGGCTCGAATTGCGGATAGTTGACGGGTATCGCGTATCGCTTCAGTCCCACTCGTCGGCCCAGGACAAAAAATTATATTTCATCAACCTGGGGGCCTATTTGCCCGGCCAATTCACCGAACTTCACGCCAATGCTTTCGTCGTGGCTGCCGATGAGGCGGAAGTCAAAAAACGCGCCAAATCTGAACTGCTGCTCGGCGCCCAATCCGTCCACACCGACGATCTGTATGATATTGACGATTGCCTGGAAATCGTCGAAGTGGATGGCCAGCATGTTCACCTGGAGCCGACGTCCGAGAGGGTTCCCTTTGATCCGCATAATGGTTATCATATCATTCCACCGCAGGTCGTTGAGGCGTATGCGGCGCGTCGAACAAAACTGACATCATGACCCGGAACTTGTCGTTACGAAATGACGAGTTGCACGACATGCAGCACTGGTCCATTCCTGTTGGTGCGTTATTCTCATTGCCCGATGAAAGTCCGGCATCCCGGCGAAAAAGCGGTCCAAAGTGATCCGTTCCGGTTCTCACGATCTCAAAGTTCTCACGGCCTGTCCTCCGTAGACTCCAACCTTTTTGAAGGTTCATTGCACCAGGGAACCTTCAATTCGGCGTTCGAAGTTCGATGTTCAGCGTTCGATGTTTCTAAATATTCGTTTCTATACCTTAGGGGTTCCTTGGCAGCTTTGCGCGTAGGAGGATCTCACGGTCTTTTCCCGTACCGCCTGCGTCAGGAATTTTGAAAATGCCTGCATAATGCCCACCGGGTCGGGGCCCTGGGGAATGAGGATTGAAAAATTGCGTTTGATTTGCAGTTTCGGGCATTGGATCTGTGCCAGTTTTCCGGATGCCAGTTCCTGGTGAACGCTTAGCCGCGAGGCGTACCCAATGCCCGCTCCGGCGGCGACCAGCCGTTTAATTGCTTCCGTGCTTGGCAATTCCTGGACAATATTTAGCTTGGACCAGGGGAATCCCTGCTGTCGCAAGACGGCTTCTACGACCCTTCGAGTGCCCGAACCCAGTTCACGCGAAATGATTGGCCGCTCAACGAGGCTGCGCGCCGTAACCCTCTTGGCCCTGGCCAAAGCGTCGCCGGGAGACGCGATCCAGATAATCTCGTCCTCATAAAATGGGCGAACCTGTAATTCACGTCGATGGCACGGCCCTTCAACCAGTCCGAGATCGATTCGCTGATCAAGCAATAAACCGACGATAAAATCCGTGTTCCCCTCAACGACGGTGCAGGTTACGTCCGGATATTTGGTTTTGAATCCCAGGAGAATTTCGGGGAGATAATAAGAGGTGATGGTCATGCTGCCGCCCAGGCGGATCCCTCCAGTCAATTTCCCAACCGGCGCCTGCAGTTGTTCCAGAATGCTGGCGCGCTCTTTTTCGGTTGCCTGCACGTGCTTTAGAAAAACTGTCCCGGCATCCGTCAGCACGACTCCGTGGCTGGAACGAACGAATAATGGCAGCCGCAACTCCTCTTCCAGAAGTTTGATGTGTTTGGTGACCGCCGGTTGCGACAATCGCAATACCCGGGATGCTTTGGTCAGGCTGCGAAGCTCGGCGACCTGCCGAAAAACATGAAGCCGGTAATCGATCATTGTGATATAACCATTGGTTATTGGTTATATATAATGACGATTACCTGCTGTGTCAAATTTCCGTTAATCTCTATCGTGATGAATGAATTTGAGACGCAATATGACGTAGTAATCGTAGGCGGCGGTTTTAGTGGCGCGATGGTGGCCGTGCATCTGGCCCGCGCGCAGGCAGACCTGCGGATTGCACTGGTCGATCGGGGCAGGGCGGTCGGACGCGGGGTCGCCTACGGCACAACTGATCCCAAACATCTTCTGAACGTTCCGGCGCGCGACATGGGCGCTTTCCCCAACGACATCGGGCATTTCTATCGATGGTTGCAAACTCAATCGGAGCGATTGGCGGCCATTGGTATTGATGACGTTCGTCCGGATACGTTTGTTCCCCGGATGGTATTCGGTGACTACATTCAGGATTTATTGCGCGAGGCCCGGGCACTGCCCGGCGCACTCGACGTGATCCAGGACGAAGTGATCGATATGAAACGAGTGGATAACGGCCAGTTCGAGTTGGCTGCCAAATCCGGGCGCATCCTGAATGCAGCGCGTGTCGTACTTGCTTTGGGCAATTTTCCTCCCGGCGAAACAAAACAAGCCAGTCGTGGTAATCGTGATTGGTTTTTGAATAATCCCTACGCGCCGGAGGTTCATGCTAAATTGGCGGAACCGGGCGACGTGCTGATTGTTGGCACAGGCTTGACGACCCTTGACCTTCTTCTGACCCTGAATAAAACCAAGCGGGAAGGCAAAATTCATCTCCTTTCCCGGCGGGGACTGTTTCCTCAGGCGCATAAAAAATACGCGCCTTACCCATCGTTCCTTGACGCTAAAAATCTGCCAAATACGGCCCGTCTTTTGTTCCGGCGAGTGGCCCGTGAAATTCGGCGGGCAGCTGCGCACGGCGTGGATTGGCGGCCCGTGCTCGACTCCCTGCGGCCCTTTAATCAGGCCATTTGGGCGAATTTTAGTCAAACGGAACGCCGCCGGTTCTTGCGCCATCTTCAGCCCCTTTGGGACACGCATCGGCACCGTTGCGCGCCCGAAGTCATGGCGGTAAAGGATCAGCTTGAAGCCGACGGCCGGCTGATTTGCCATCGGGGGAATATTCAAGGTTACGAATGGACCGGTAATGAAGTGGAAGTTACCTGTCGCCCGCGCGGAACCAATGAAACAAAGAAGTTTCGCGTGCGCTCTGTTCTGAGTTGCACCGGGCCGCAGGCTGACTATCGAAAGCTGAACGATCCCCTGGTGCGCCATCTCCTGGCTCGTGATCTTCTCGCCCCTGACCCGTTGCGGATGGGGGCGAATACGGCCTCGGGCGAACAGGTTTGCAATCATGACGGAGACGTGATCGCAGGACTTTATACCCTGGGAAGCGCTCAAAAAGGACGGCTTTACGAATCTATCGCCGTCCCGGAACTCCGCCGCCAGGCCGCCGTTTTGGCCGAACTGCTGCTTGCAGAAGATGAACCAACGCCCTGCGGCTGTGACTCCGGGTGGAGTATTTAGTGCCAGAATATTTCGCCTGGGATTTCCCGGAAATGTTTACGCAACGGGAGGAATGCGTTTGCGATCACCGTGTTCCTGCGTGGGCATCATCTGTTCGGAGGGAGCCTCAGGGCGGGGCAGGTAATCTGCTTCATATCGAGCGCGCACTAGCGGCCCTGTCGTATCTGGCAACACCGGCGGTTCTGACGGCGCGTCGTCGAAGCGAAAGACGGAGGTCATATCACCGAAGGTTTTTCGCCGCCAATCGCTCAAATTCGGTTCCTCCACGCCGGTAAATTTTTCCAAAAATTGCAGCGGTGACGTGTGATCGAATAACTGGCTGCACACCCATCCACCGGCTGTCCAGGGTGACACGACGATGCACGGCACGCGAAAGCCCGCCCCGATGGGTACGCCGTTGATAAATTCATGCGGCGTGCCCGGCGGCGGCGTCGGAGGGATTACGTGATCGAAAATGCCGTCGTTTTCGTCATAGTTGAGAATAAACACCGTCTTGGCCCAGACTTCCGGGTTGGCCGCGATAGCGTCAATTTTGCTGGCCACATAAGCCGCTCCTGCTGCCGGCATGTAGTCCGGGTGCTCGCATTCATGGGCCGTCGGAATAATCCATGATACGGCGGGCAATTTATCGTTCATGGCATCATATTCGAACTGGCCTTGCGGCCCGTGCGTCATGCCTCTGGCATACAATTGCGACTTTTTGTCGGCGGTTAGGAACTGGTTGAAATATTCCAATACGTTGCAGCCGAAGTTGTCCGGTTGCTGGTATATTTTCCAGCTTACTCCCGCCTTTTCCAGGCGTTCCGGATAGGTCGTCCAACGGTAACCGCCGTGAGGCATATGATTGTTGACGATTGGGCCGCCGTGCCGGCCTTCAGGATCGATGGTTCCTGTCATTAAATACATCCGGTTTGGGTGCGTCGGGCCCATGAGGGAGCAATGATACGCGTCGCAGATGGTGAACGCTTCCGCCAGGGCAAATTGAAACGGGATATCCGCACGCGTATGATAGCCCATGACATAAGGTCCGTTCACGCCATCCGCTTTGCGGTGTGCCGGGACCCAATTGTCCATTTTCCCATTGTTCCAGGATTCATGTTGCACGTGCCAGCTATGATTCGTTGAAGGCAGCTTTTGGGCATTGGTCTTTTTCGTGTCCAGGTGAAACGGAAGCAAAAATCCATCTGGATGCTCAGGATCGGGCTGGTGAAAAACGGAACGGCCATTGGACAAGATGTGCGCGTTCGGGTCGTTGAAACCCCGCACGCCGGCCATCGTGCCGAAATAATGGTCAAAGGAGCGATTCTCCTGCATCAGGATCACGACGTGCTTGATGTCCTTGAGCGAGGCCCGTTTCGGCGCTTCCTGCGCCAGTACGCGCCTCACGTTCGGAGGCATGAGCGAGGCTGCAAACGCCAATGCAGCCATGCGCGCGCTTTGCCCCAGCATTCGTCGCCGGGTGATTTTGGTTTGGGGAAAAGGTGAACCGTTATCTTTGCTTTGGTCGTTCATTAAAACAGGAATTTCGTGCTTTAGAATGACAGACGGCCCAAGTGCGCCTTTCGGTTACAATTGGGCCGTGTTTTTAGCGTGGGTTATGGTTCCTGTGAACGTCTCTTCACCCTTTATCAAATAAGCGCTGCCCGACAAATTCACCTGCTTTGACACCGCCTGGACAGGCAAATATTCCGCCGCCGGTGTGCGTCACAAACTGGTTCATCATGTCGAACTTGGCCATCTTTTCGAATATTTTCACGAATCCGCTTCGCGGGTCGCGTTGATAGCAGATGAAAAATAATCCCGCGTCAAATTCCATTTCATCCCGCCAGGGCGGCCAGCGTTCGGCGGTCACGTTCGTCCCGTCATTGTAGGAATAAGGCCGGCGCAAAATTTGTGCCCCGTCATTATTGACGGCAGCCCCCAAACGGATGTGCGAGTTTTCGGGAATGATGGAATTGCCGTCGCTGTCGGTGGCGTCGTAATCCGCCTTGTCAAATTCGTTCTTTTTGCCCAATGGCGCTCCGGAATATTTATGCCGGCCAACGGTCTGCTCCTGAAATCCCAACGTCATCCGGTCCCAATGTTCCAGCGCAATGCGAATTCGCCGCGCGACCATGTAGCTGCCTCCATTCATCCAATCCGGACCTTCGTCAGCCGCCCAGATGACCTGGCTCATCAGTTTCGAGTCGCCCACCGATGGATTTTTTGTTCCGTCTTTGAATCCCATCAGGTTTCGCGGCGTCTGTTTCCCGTCAGAATGCGGAACGAATCCCGTTTGCACCCAACGAATCGCCGCCACGTCATAAGCCAAACGCGCCAGTTGTCGGATGGCGTGAAAGGCCACTTGCGGGTCGTCCGTGCACGCTTGTACGGACAAATCGCCACCCGTGCGGGCATCTGCCAGTTGGTCTCCGGCAAACCGGGGCAGGTCGATCAAAGCCGCCGGTCGTTTTGCCGCAAGGCCGTATCGGTCTTTGCCATCTTTTACAAATAAGCCCGGTCCGAAACCAAACGTGATGGTCAATCGTGCCGGCGATAAACCCAGGGCATCCCCGCTGTCCGGCGCGGGCATGGAATCATCTTTTCCAAGCGGTTCTGCCGTCTGGCCGGCGGACATCCGGGCCGCGGCAGTTGTCCATGCCTGCAGCATCTTCACAACGTCGTCCTGATCGTCAGTGACCAGGTCAAACGCTGCGAAATAGGTGTTGTGCTGAAGCGGCGTTAAAATGCCGCCCTGATGCTCGCCATAAAACGGCTCGATGGCATTTTTCTCCCGAGTTTTATCACTTTCGTCCGCCTTCCCAATCACTGCGGGCGCGCCATGTGCCGTTAACCCGGCCGTCGCCGCAGCCATCAACCCGCATGAAAGGAAACGGCGGCGCGACAGATTCGGTTTTTCTTTGTCAGGCTCGCTCATCGTGCTTCCATGATGGTGTTGACATCATCTTCGACGTAATAAAATCCCTTGCCGTTCGGCGTTATGGCGATGCCAAATAAATCGCCGTTGCCCGGCGGCGATTGGGCCTGGTCGGCGTCAATCCATTGGGCGTAGAGCTGTTTGCCGGTGACGGGGTCTATTTCGACGACTTGTCCTTTCAAAGCGTTGATGGCCAGGAGATGTCCGTTCGGCGCGGTGGTCAAGGCCAGGGGCCGTTTCAGCAAGCCATCTCTGGTGACCGTTTGCCCTGTTCCTGCGCTGTCCGTGCGCGTTGTCGCTGCTGGAATTGCCACGATTTGATTGCCGAGAGCGTCGGATACATAGAGTGTGTCGTTCGGGCCCATGGCCAGTCCGGTCGGACCGACCAAAAACGCGTCCCGGTCCGCTCGTTGTCCAAATCCATTGGCAACGACAGTCTGGCTCGTAATCGCGGGCGGTTTGCCGTCGGGAATCGAAAGTTCAATCCGCAGCACCGTGGCTTTTTTCACGGTCACCGGCAAGCCTGTTTCAGGGTCGCGAACGCTGGGACCGGGGACATCCTGCCCGGCCATGCTGATAAACAAAATCGCGTTGGTTCCATTGTCAATGGCCGCGATATTTCCCCACGGATCATTAATATCTTTGTTGGCCCAGGTTTCCACGAGCTTGCCGTTGGCGTCCAATACCAGCAGGCCGCCCGGCCCCATCGTGCGCGTCGTGCCATCGGTGCTCGGCGTGCTGCCGACAATCACCCAGCCGCTTTTGAGCATCACCATCGCGGTGCTCAATCCCACGCCGCCCGGGCATCCGGGAAGGGTGGACGGCAATTCAGCAAACATGGCTATGTCTTTGGTGGCTGGATTATAATCCATAATGGTCGTGCCGGTCCCTTGCAGGTTTGAAATCCGGTTGAAATTATCCACCAGGATGTCGTCCTTATGAATTTTTCCGGCCGAGACGGGCGCCACGATCAGCGCGTACGGATTCAAATCGCCGTTGTCCGCCACGGCCGAAGCCAGCGTGACGTGGTGGTGAATCGTTTCCAGAAAACCCTTGGGATCTCTCGCTTCCAGGACACCGGCCCCGAGCGCCAGCGTGACGACCAGGACTAATTTTTTGAACTTTATCGCATGCATGATTTTTTAACTCTTAGAATATTATATTCGCTCGGATTCCAAATACAGCTTCATCCTTAATGCGCTCGCCGGGCGCATTGGGATTGGGAAGCCCGCCGCCTGGATTGAACACGTATTGAAAATCCGGCTGCAAAGTGCACCAGGGCGTCAGTTGATATTGGTAGGTAACCTCGACAAAGGTTTCGCCGCTCTGGACCGGAGCCGGTGTCGCGGGATTATTGATGTTGAATTCCTCATCGGCATCGATGACTCCTTCGCTTAAACGGGCGTAACCCATGCCGATTCCAAAGGTGTCATCATCACGATTGCGAATCGGTTCGTGAAAGGTGAACCCCGCGTTCATGCTGAAATCCAAAATGTTTCGGTCCTGCAGCGGCGTGCCCATCGCCCGCGCAAAAAAGTTGATCGTCCGGTCGGAATCCTCGTCTTTCGGATCATTCCAAAGCATCTGGTCCATCACGGCGTAGAACGCGTAATTGCCGCGGTGTTCCGCGGTGCTGTTAAAGCCGTTATCCGCGAATTTTAGCGAGTCATACCAGCCGCCGATTCGATACGTGCCCGAGAGCGCGCTGCTTTGGTCCCCGGAAACCATCGAACCCAGCGATGGATAGGAATATTGCAGTTCGGCGATCGCCAGGACGCCATTGAGAGGAAAACTGACGCCGGAGGGGTTTGCCTGTTGCGAATCGGGATTGGTGTTTGGGGCAGGGGCGCCGCTATACACGCCGCCCAAAAGTGTTAGCGAATTGATCGGACGCCCCCGCAGACGAACCCCGAGCGCCGAAAGCGGATAGGCCGGCCCGCCTCCCGGCATGTCATAGGAAGGCAAGGCCGGCCAGCCGAACATCGTATTTACAAAAAGCAACGCCTCCTGGCTGACCATGAATTCCTGGTC
>DASXFM010000500.1:0-6438 GCA_036489615.1 Verrucomicrobiia bacterium
GGTGCCGGCGGCGCTCACGGTGAAGGTAACGTTGGTGGGGCCGATGACGGTTTGGCTTGTGGGTTGGTTGGTGATCGCCAATGGCGCGCTGTAGAGGTACAGGTTGCCGCCAGAGGCAAATCCAAGCGTGGAATTCATGAAGCGGATACGGTTGATGTAGAACGTGTCATTGAAGCCGGCCGGGGTCCACGTCGCGCCGCCGTTGGTTGTGTGCAGGAAGCTGTTGCCATAGCTGGGCAGGCCGGATGCGCCACCTATCCAGCCTTCATTCGTGCTGACAAAGCCAAGGCCTTGGAGATAAAAATTATAGCCGTTGGTGCTGAGGCCGAAGGAGGTCTCGGGAATGCCGTTCGAAACCCAGGTGTTGCCTCCATCTGTCGTCTTGTAGAAAACCAGGCTGCTGTAGGAGCCGTTTTGCTGGAGCGAAACGTAACCGATGTTCGTGGATGGCCAGGACATCTTCCAGAAATAACAGTCAGGAACTGTGGTCGTGACCTGTACCTGCCAGGATGCCCCGCCGTTCGTCGTGCGCGCGATGCGCCCGTAATAAGGCGGCATAGCATACTGATTCGTATCCATGCCCACCACCCAGCCGTTGGTGGGGTCGCGAAAATAAATGTCCATGATGCCATTCATGACGTTCGAGGCCGTCAGATTGAACATCGTCCAATTGGTCCCGCCATTGGCGCTGCTGATGACAAAAGCCGGGCCCCGGACGCGGCCGGCACCGTAAATGTGCTGGGAATCGAGGACGTCAATGGAGCACAGGCCCTTCATGCCCGCCTGGGACAACGCCGGCATGTTGGCCCAGGTCGTTCCGCCATCAGCGGTACTATACATCACATTGGTATCGGTGGTGGCGCCATCGTAGGAACCGGGCCCGAGGTTTCCGGCAAAACCAATCAGGGGTGTCGCAAATCCAATCGAGCGAAAATGTGTTCCCGGCGAATAGAGAACGGTCGACCAGGTCACGCCGCCGTTAGTCGTGCGGTAAATATAATTGTCCTGCGTGGCCCAGCCGTTCGTTGGATCGGTAAAGTAGATATCATCGTGCCGCGTGCCGCTCGGGCCAGGCGAATTTGGGAATTGAGACCAGGTCGCGTTTTGTGCGAGAGCGGAGACGGTCATCGAAAGGACAATCGAAGCGATGAAGAGGTTGGCTTTCATGAATCTGCAAACTTGTTCAGCTTGCGGTTTCAGCATAAGCCTCTGAAATATACTTGTGAAGTCAATTTGCGGAATGTGAAGACGGCGACGACGGGGCGATTCGTTGCGTTCTGAACCAAGAATGACGTCGTTCCGATTTGATGAGACGGGGGATTATGGGCCAACGGCCCATCTTATACCAGCATGGGGCAAAGCCCCATGTCCTCGTGACAACGACGGATTAAGCGCCAACGGCGCGATTCATCGCATTGCTTATCAACGGTCATTGGGTTCAGCGGCGCTCGATTTGATGAGACGGGCTTTCAGCCCTTCAGGCTTATTTCCGCGATTTCCTGGGGCGATGCCCCAGGCTGGTATGAGGTCGCGCCGTTGGCGCTGACGGAGCGGCTAAAGCCACCACACCGCGTCTCAATCAAAATGAATATTGAATACCATGTTATCACCCCGCCTTACTTTTTGTGGGCCGCGCGGAGGATCTTAACTGTTTCCGGCAGTTTGTAATGACGCTTCAGACCTTGTTCGTTCAACGCCCCGGCAGGGACGCGGGCGATGAACTCGGGGAAGCTCTTTTCGACACGGTCACGGAGCAATTTTTGACCGGTTTTGGACGCCCAGAAATCGTCCTCGATTTTGGTCAACGCCATCGCCGCTTCGTCGTTGGTCATGTTTTCGCGCTTGGCGAGTGACCAGGCCAATTCCTTGTCGCCGGGCATAGCCACGGGAAAGGAGACGAACTTCAACGTGACCTCCGGATCATCCGAGCCTTCAGCCGAAACGGGGCGCACACGGATTAGTTGGTGAAACTGGGTGCCGTCCGGCAATGAAACATCCACCGACAGGGCCTTATTCTCCTCGTCGGGTTGAATGTCCAGGTCGGCATCGCCAAATCCGGCGACGAAATGTTGTTTGACCTCTTCGACGGTTTTGGGTTCCAGGTCGGGCAGTTCAATCCGGTCGCAAAATTTCTCGAAGGAATTGACCCGATTTTTTGCGCGCAACTCAATCTCGCACGCGGCATAGATGCGTTCCGCCCACGCGGGATCGGGCGCGACCTTGGGCAATACGGCGCGCAACAGATCGAGCACCTGCATCTGTTCGTCGCGTTTTGAACGGGTAGGTTTTTTTGATTCAGCCATAAAAATTTAACGTTTTTGATTTTTGTTTAATGCCTCAGTAAACCAGTCCACGGGCGGCGGTTTCACATTGTTGGACGGGCGATTCGTTCCGTTCCCGGGAGGCCGCGGACTGTTTCCCGCAGGCCGTGCGGCGTTAGCGGGCCCAATCTGCGGCGCGGCTTTCATCGAGAGCGCGATGCGTTTGCGCGGAAGGTCCACTTCGGTCACGGTCACCATCACTTTCTGCGAGACTTTGACGACTTCAGCGGGATCTTTTACGAAACGGTCGGCAATCTGGCTGACATGCACCAGGCCGTCCTGGTGCACGCCGATATCCACAAACGCACCGAAGGCGGTGACGTTGGTGACAATACCGGGCAATTTCATGCCGGGCTTGAGGTCTTCCATTTTTTCGACGCCGGATTGGAAGGAAAATACTTCAAATTGCCGGCGCGGGTCGCGTCCGGGTTTCGCCAACTCACCCAGGATATCGTTCAGGGTGGGCAGACCAACCTCTTCAGTGACATACTTCAGTAATTGGATCTTTTGCCGGAGGCCGGCGTCGCGTAACAGGTCCCCGACCCCGCAATTCAAATCGCCCGCCATGCGGGCGACCAGATCATAACGTTCCGGATGCACGGCGCTGGCATCCAGCGGATGCGCGCCGTCGCGAATGCGAAGAAAACCGGCGGCCTGTTCGAAGGCCTTGTCGCCGAGACGCGGGACCTTTTTCAGGTCAGCCCGCGATTTGAACGGGCCATTCTCGTTGCGGAAATTCACGATGCTCGCGGCAAGGGCCGGCCCAAGGCCGGAGACATAGGCCAGCAATTGCTTGCTGGCGGTATTGAGTTCCACGCCCACACCATTGACGCAACTGGTCACCACGTCGTCCAGACTGTGCTTGAGGGCGGTTTGCTCCACGTCATGTTGATATTGCCCGACGCCGATGGATTTAGGGTCCAGCTTGACCAATTCCGCCAGGGGATCCATCAAACGACGTCCAATCGAAACCGCGCCGCGAACGGTGACATCGTGGTTGGGAAATTCTTCACGAGCGACGTCAGAGGCTGAATAAATTGAGGCGCCGCTTTCATTCACCATCACGATAGGGATGGTCAGTTTGAGCGCGCGCACAAAGGTTTCGGTCTCGCGACCGGCGGTGCCGTTGCCAATGGCAATCGCCTCGATCTCATATTTTTTGACGAGGCCCAACACCGCTGAGGCAGCTTCGCGGATTTCGCCCGCGCTGGAGGCGGTGGGATAGATGACATCGTTATGCAAGAGCTTGCCCTGGCGATCCAGGCAGACGATTTTGCAACCGGTGCGAAAACCCGGATCGATCGCCAGCACATTCTTGCGTCCGAGCGGGGAGGCCAGCAGCAATTCGCGCAAATTGTCGGCAAAAACGCGGATGGCTTCCACATCGGCGCGCTTCCGGGTCTCCAGGCGCAACTCGACTTCAATAGCCGAACCGAGCAAACGTTTGTAGCTGTCCTGCACGGCGAGGCGCACTTGTTCAGCCGCCGGACCTTTACCGGTCACAAAAAGCGGTTCCAACAGGATGAGCGCGGAATTCTCGGGGACGGTGATGCGCAGCATGAGGAAACCCTCGGTTTCACCGCGCCGGATGGCCAACAGCCGATGGCTGGGAATCTTGCCGACAGGTTCGTTCCAATCAAAATAATCTTTAAATTTGACGCCCTCCTCCTGTTTATCCGACAGGACCTTCGATTTCACAATGCCCTCGCTCCAATACAAATTTCTCAGTTTGGCCCGGGCATTGGCGTCGTCGCTGATGCGTTCAGCCAGGATGTCGCGGGCGCCGGCCAGGGCGGCGGCGGCATCGGCTACACCTTTTTCGGCGCTGACAAACTTCAATGCCTCAGCCTGCGGATCAGCCGTGGATTGCCCGCCGACCAGGATATCGGCCAGTGGTTCGAGTCCTTGTTCGCGCGCGATGATGGCGCGGGTGCGGCGTTTGGGACGGTATGGCTGATAAATGTCTTCCAGTTGCGTGACCGAATCCGCGCCCGCGATCTCGGATTTCAATGCATCGGTCAAAAGATTGCGCTCGGTGAGCGACTTGAGAATCGTGTCGCGGCGTTGATCCAGGTCCGCGAGGGCGACGAGCCGCTCCCGGATGTTCGTGACGGCGACTTCATCCAGCGAGCCAGTGGCTTCCTTGCGATAACGGGCGATAAACGGCACCGTGGCGCCTTCGGCAAAGAGTTTGGCGGTGGCGACAACCTGGCGCGGCTGAATCTTGAGTTCGGCGGCGATTTGTTGGATATGATTCGCGTTCATCTAAAAAACGGATGCATGGTTTAACGAAGTCGGCGCGGCGTGTAAAACCGAAATTTGGAAAATTATGGGCGAGGCAGGCAGAAGGAAGCGGGGGGGGTTCGAGTCAAACGATGTCTTCGCCGATCGCCAGCCTCAATACCCTGATTTACAGGGCTTTTTTTACATTGATTTAAAAGTGGAACAAGAGATTTTTTCACTACTCACCACCCACACCCTTGCTACTCGGTTATTGAAGAAATCGTTGAAGATTTCGGCCATGGCCCAGTTTGAATTTGCGATTTGGATGAGTGTTTGGGTTTCACCATATCGCCAAATCAAACATTTTCCATTAGCATTTTGCCAGTGCCGGAAAAACTATCGCCATTGTACGATTTTGATTATTCCCAGCGCACCACCGCATTAGTCATCAATCCCGTGCATTTGAATCCCGACGTCCCGGTCACACGGTAGGTGGCAGTACGTCCCGCCCAATGTTCATTGCGGGCATCGTTTCTAATAAATTTTTTAATTCCATTCAGCGAAGGATAATCTGAAGCGATCAAGTGGCCGTCCCGGTGGCCAGAATATCTTTGTTTGGTAGTGTTTTGAAGTGACCCCGAGCCGCTTTGGAATCCAGTCGTTTCGTTCATTGTGCATGCCATCTTCGGAGTTTACATTGAAATCAGAAATAACACGACCTAAAACATCATGGCTACCGACGAATTCAGCTGAGCGCCACTCGAACGGAGGAGCCGATCAAGGTTTTTTGACCACGGACACCGCTTCAGTCGTCCGTTATTGTACCTTTTGTCCCTTGCGAGAATTGTTCGGGAAAGGTTACGATTTTGGGGTAATTCGTGGGATTGATACAACCCTTTCAGGGTTGCGGGAACGTCGTGGTCCGGTACCCAGGGTAGCTTCGAAGACTCGGCAACCCTGGGCTGAATGAGACAATGCCGTTGGCATTGAAGAGTCAGTGAACAAAAACATGCCGATCCTCATTTCCCATAGTCCAGCGGAAACCGAAACGCTCGGCGAAAATTTTGGTCGCGCGGCAAAACAAGGCTGGGTCATTGCGCTTTCGGGCGATCTTGGCGCAGGCAAAACTCAATTTGTAAAAGGCCTGGCCCGTGGATTGGGCATTTCTGCGCGGGTTCATTCACCGACCTTTATGCTCGTCGCGGAATATGCCGGCGGCCGACTCAAGCTCTTTCATTTGGACCTGTATCGACTGGAAACGGCAGAAGAGATACTGTCGGCGGGCATCGAAGAATATTTGCAGCCGGATGGCGTGGCAGTAATCGAGTGGGCCGAGAGACTAGAGGGAAGTCAGAGCCGACTCACGCCGGCTACTACAACTAAAAAGGTGCAAATTGAAATCCTGAGCGAAACGGACCGACGCATTACTTATGACGATTTTGGCGCTTGAATTTTCATCCGAGCAGCGGAGCGTGGCCGTCGCCGTCGATGGAACTGTTTTGCATGAAGCCGTCGAAACCGGCGGGCGCGGCACAGCTGCATTTGCGATGATTGATAAGGTGTTGGCGGGCGCAAAACTTGAACGCGAACAAATTCAGGCCATCGCCGTGGGACTCGGACCGGGCTCCTATACGGGCATACGCACGGCGATTGCCCTGGCGGAGGGCTGGAAACTGGCGCGCGAAGTCAGCGTCACGGGCGTGGGCAGCGTCACCGCGATTATGGCGGTGGCGCAAGCGGACAAGATGTTTGGCCCGGTGAGCGTAGTCATAAACGCCCAGCGTGAAGAATTTTATTACGCCGCCTGCGACATTACCGGGACCGGCTGGAAGGAAGTCACACCGTTGAAGATTTTGCCACGGGCCGAGGTTTTGTCGTCGAGCCAGGGCCGAAT
>DASXFM010000518.1:0-5979 GCA_036489615.1 Verrucomicrobiia bacterium
AATATCCGCTCCCAAACGGGCGACGACTCCATCGGGCGTCTCGACATCGGAAATATTCAGCTTATCCCATCCCCAGGAGGAGCGATATTCCTTATCTTTTTCCTTATCTTTCGCGCCGACGGCGATTTGATCCGGCCACGGGCGTTTGTTCCATTCCCGGATGTCCGTGTCCCAGGAAAGGGGGTCTTCACTGTAGGATCCAAGGCTCTCGGCCGCAGGACTGTCGCCTGTGTGGTAAACCTTTCCCAGCTTGGCCGAATAATAACCGGACTGGCGAAAGTGTTGCGGCAGGAATACCCAATTTTTTAAATACGCGCGAGTAGGCGTGGCCAGGTCGTGAACGCCTGTAGTATCGGGACGCAACCCACTCAGGAATGAAGCCCGGGAGGGATTGCACAGGGCCGTCTGACAAAAAGCATTTTCAAACAACACGCCCCGGGCGGCCAGCCGGTCCATATTCGGGGTCTTGAGGGAAATGCCATAAGGATTCCCATAGCAGCCCGCATAGGCGGGCAAATCATCGGATACAATGAACAAAACGTTTAAACGGCCATGGCCGGGTGAAGTCGATGCCGAGCCAGCAGCCGGGGCAGAATCAGTTCCCGCCTTGGCCTGAATGGATTCGAGGCTGGATCCAACGGCGGCCATACCGGCCGCGCCCAGTGCTAATTGCCTGCCGAACTCTCTTCTATTCATTTTAGCATCCTTGATCTGATTCTAACACAGCATGCCGCTTTTCAGTTTTTGGGCGATGGATCTTCCCTGCCCTTCGCCCAAGCGTTTCTTAAACAGGTCGAACAATTTTTCCTCAGATAGACTTTTAGTATAGCCCTCCAGAATTTGATTCTGCCGGTTGAACGCCTGCATCGTGATCTTCTCAGGGTCCACTAAAGCATGAAGCTTGTTTTGCAGTTCAGCGGCTTTTTCTTTGCCGTCGGCGGAATGAATCAGATTTTTATATTCGTACGGGTCATCTCTTAAGTTGAAGAGATAATCCCCGTACCAGGTGAAGTGCATCAACTTCCAATCACCCGCCCGAATCATGCATGACCCGGCCGTATTTCCGTCTGAATGCGACTCGCTGTAGGCCCACTGCGGGCCTCCGCTTTGTTCCCCTTTCAACAACGGGGTAAGGGAAGTGCCGCGGAGTTCTTTAATGGGCCCGAGACCGGCCCATTCCATCATAGTGGCGACGAGGTCGATGTGGCCCGTGGGCTGGCTGATGCGTTGTCCGGAAGTAAGACCCGGTCCGTTGATTATCAGCGGCACATGGGCGGCGCCTTCATATAAATCGTTTTTTAGCCACAGGCCGTTGTACCCCAGGGCCTCACCGTGATCGGCAGTATAAATGAAATAAGTGTTGTCAAGTTGGCCGCTGGCTTCGAGCGCATCGTAAACCTGGCCTATGTATTCGTCCACTTCAGTAATTTTGGCAAAATAGCCGGCATAGGCCCGGGCGATTTTCTCGGCGGCGATGGGCGTGGAGACTCCCTCGAAATCTCTCATCGCCTGGTAAGGGATCGGCATCTGCATATCTTCCAGATATTTCTCAGGCACTTGGACGGGTTTTACCAGGGGAAGGTAGTAGTCGAAATAATCCTTTAAGCCCACAAACGGCGGGTGTGGCATGTAAAAGCCGGCATAAACTGCCCAGGGCGTGTTTAGGCTTTTTGATTCATTCGTGATGAAATTGCAAGCTCCCTGCGCGACTTCGGCGTCGTACTTGTCTCTCTCGGGCCGGGATTTGCCATTAACAATGTCCCGATCATTAAATCTAAATATGGGCGGACGGCGAAATAATTCGGTGATGTCCGGATCATCGGCGTGTTCGTTTAGAAGCTGGCCCTTGAAACCCAAGTCATAGGCCGCATTCAAGTCCATTTTGCCAAAGCCCCGACAATCGTAGCCCGCATCTTTGAGACGCTTTCCCCAGGTCGGATAAGAGCCATCGTAAACCGTGGTGTTGCCAAAGGAGTTTAGATCGGAAGAGTACATCCCGGTCATCATGCAGGATCGGGCCGGGGCGCAGACGGGGTTGCCGCAATAGTTATTTTCCAGCACAACGCCGCGCGCGGCAATCTTATCGAGGTTGGGAGTCCTGACTAAAGGATGCCCCATGAAACGCGCGAAGCGGAAACTATGCTGGTCAGAGGAAATGAAAACGAAGTTTGGCCGTTTTGGTCCAGACGCAGCATCTCCCGGTTTTCCTTGAACGGATTCCCGGATCGCGCCCAAAGCCGCCACGCCAGCCGCACCGAGAGCCAAGCGCCTGCTGAAATCTCTCCTGGTAATATTAGACATTATTTGTCTCCAAAACTTTTATCAATGTTCGCAATGGTTGGAATAACTCATTTAGTGTAATGAACTGAAATTGGCGAGACATGAGAAAAGCGCTAAAAGACTTGCTCAAACCGCCAGACTCGGAGAGCTGGATTTCATCCATATGTTCTGCCGCCTCAATACCCTTGATAATAATATTGGGCGCGGCTATTGGCATCGGAGGATTGATAACCAACATCATTTCCGTTGGCATCAACCAGCCCCCAATCCAGGCTCGAAGTTTGGGTGGCCAGTAGATAGCTCGCATGGCCATCGGCCCAGATCAAGTTCCCACCGTGCTTATGGATCGCGTTGTAATATTCCCTGCCGGGCGGGCCGTAAATAAATTCATCTCCCGTCTGGGCGGTCCACGTATGCCACTGAGTCCAATAGCCGTTATCATTTTCCGGCTCGTACCATATATCCTGACTCAGAAAGAGCGTTTCCTGGATAACAACGATGCCGGAAGGATGACGGAACCTTTCCACGCCGTTGGAGCAAACCAGGCCATTAATGATGAAGTCGGTGGAACTATAAGGGCTCGGCGCATAGGTGGGATTGGGATGCGGTTGGGCCGCTGGACAAATGTATGTTTTGACCGGATGGCCGGCAGCGACGTTGCCATTAAAACCCACATACGCCTTGAATTGCGCCAGAGGATTTTGATGCGCGGCATAAGGAGGATTTTGATAGGGGTTATCAAAATCAGCCGTAATATTGCCGCCGGGATTGGGAATCATCCCCTTGTTGTCCGAGCCATACATTTGCATAGCCAAGCCAACCTGCCGCTCATTATTTAAACAGGAGATTCGCCTGGCCCGGTCCAGGGCAGAACTCAATACAGGCAATAATATCGCCGCAAGAATCGCGATGATGGCAATCACCACCAACAATTCGATCAGGGTAAAACCTGTTGCTCGCGCCCGTTTAGGCCGCAATTCATATTTTATATTCATAACGTGATATTGATTAGGGCCAAATGAGGCGAAAAAACCCGGCACCGTTATTAATGTTCGTGGCGAAGGGACTGCTGGCTCCCGGGATTTTGACATACGGGCCTGTTACATTCGCCGAGAAGGCCAGCGAAAAAGCCGGATTGCTCCAGGTAAACGTGAGGGTGGAACCAGTCGCTTGTAGTGTTAGCGGGACGGGTACCGGGGTCAACGAGTAGCCTTTGGTATAAGTCAGATTATCCACAAAGATACCCAACGGCGAGCTGGTATCCGAACCTACGCCGCGATCCAAAATCCCGAAGGCATTAAAGGTCGCACCCGTGATTCGCTCTGCGGTCGTCAGATTAATGTTGGTACTGTATGCGCCACCATTGAGGGTATAGTTCAAGACGAGTTGTCCGTTGCCCGTGGACCCAGCAGTGGGATCATAATTCAAGCTCCAGGTAACGGGCACCGCCGCGGTAAGTTGAACTGGACCAAAAGTTTCGAGAAAGGTCCCATTGGCCAGGCCGGCGGCAGCCGAAATGCGTGAACTCGGGTAGCTCCCGTCCGCCAGCCCAACGGCGAGAACGTCCTGGCTGCCGGCCGGGTCGTTTGTGTTGAAGTAACCGATATCAAAAGCGGCGTCCGTGGAAGGCGGAGCGATAAAAAGCAACCCGCTCGCGGAAATATAATCATTTAAACTCAATGGCCCCGCGCTCACATCGGCGTAGTAACTGCGATTGGGAAGGCGAACCAGATTTCCACCCGCTTCACCCGGTGTGCCGCCAGCGTTGGCCGTATCCGACCAGCCGTAGTCATCGCCGTTTGTTTGATCCAGATAATCCGTCCAGCCATCGGAACTGGCCGTGCCCTGACTATCATAGGTCTCATCAACGAGGTTGGTCCCCTGTGGCACCGGCACGGTGACGACGACCGCTCCATTGGTGATATAGGTGGTGCCCAGCACACTGGCATTGTTGGTTAAGACCAGCGTGGCTGTCCCATAGGTTTGAACCTTCAAGGGCACAGATAAACTATTGGTTCCTCCCGCAGGAAAGGTTAGAGATAAAGTATCCCCGGCTGCTCCTTGAGGCACCGCTATTGATGGATTCAGGCTCTTAAGATCCACCGTGACATCTCCGGTAGCGTTCGCAAAAGAAGGAATGCTCACCGTGAGAACCTGACTGGTTTGGCCGACCAGTGAAACGAGGGCATTGGGGCTGACTGAAATTGGATTGCCGGAAACAGTCACGAGAGTAGAACCGACCAGATTGGCGCCGCCGCCACCGATCAAATTATTCAAGCTCAACGTCGTCGTGCCTTCGGTCATAGCGCTGACAATGATGTTGGTGGAAATGAATCCGCCCTGGGGGAAAGTAACCGTGCTGGTTTGCGGCACAGCCACATCGGGGTCGGAATTGCCAAGGCTCACTATTACCGGACCAGTGGAGTTTAGTCCGTTGACGATAGATACGGTTACCGCTTTATCATTTTCTTCATATCCGAGGGAGAGGGTGGATGGGGTCAAGGAGACAGTTCCGACAACGACGTCGATCACATTACTGCTTTGCGCCGGCGAGAGCGATATCCCGTCAGTGCCATTAGTAAGATAAAATAAAGTCGCACCCTGGGTTATCGCCGTGACTGGCACATTGGTGACGTTGTAGGGCGAGTTCTGGGGGAAGGTCACCGTTAGCGTACCACCCGAGGCCGCAACCGGATAAGCTACCGCGGGATTTGTACTGACGAGATCAACCGAAACCGGACCGTTCGAAGTAATGCCATCGGGAATGTTTATACTGATGTCTCGATCATTTTCTCCAACAACCATTGATGTGCCATTGGCCCGCTCGAAAATATTACTCGACCCGACCGAGTAAGTGAGGTTGTCCAAATAGACGCCCAAAGGAGTATTGGTATCGGTCGAACCGGCCGCGCGCACCAGCAGACCGAAAGCATTAAAAGCAGCGCCCGTGATTCGATCTGAAGCACTCAAGTCAACAAATGTGGTCCAGTTGGTGCCGATGGAAGTGTAATTAAGTGTGAGCCGTCCTTCTAAATTTACCCCGGCATTTGGGTCATAGGTAAAGGTGAAAAAATTGGTTTCTCCGGGCGGTGGTTGTTGTGAGCCGGTTGAAGAATGAGTAATGGCCGTGGGGCCGGCCAGACCGACAAACGTTTGAAAGCGCGTCCCGATGCCGGCTTGACTGCCCGTACCTTCTGCCAGGGACAGGCCCAGCAAATCCAGGTTGCCAGCAGGATCATTCGTATTGAAGTAACCGATGATATACGGGGCATCCGTCGAAGGCCGGGTGATAGTGATTTGCCCGCTGACATTAAAATAGTCGTTGAGCGAGAGAGAACCGATCGCTCCATCCGCGTACCAGCTTCGAATGCCGCCGGTGCGGACGAGAAGACCACCTGCCTCACCGGGCGAACCGCCCGCGTGGTTGGAGTTCGACCATCCATAATTCTCACCATTGATCTGGTCCCGATAATCCGTCCAGCCATCAATGCTGGCCGAGGCCTGCGTATCGAAGGTTTCAGTCTTCAACTGGGCAGTCGCAACCAATGGCACGACCAGCACCGAGGCAAACAATAAAGATTTTATTTTCATATTATTTTCCGAGTTTTTAACGCATATAACGACTAATTAAGTCGTATTTAATTTTAAAAAAAGACATAAAAGCTCTGTCTTTTATTCAACTTATTGCTTTATTCTCAA
>DASXFM010000456.1:0-16776 GCA_036489615.1 Verrucomicrobiia bacterium
ATCCGGGATTTGCAGGAGTTGATCCGGCGCGGTCAGCTTAAGCCTGAGGTTTATCCCGAATGGGAAGCACCATGGTCGGAAGAATAACCATGCCGTAAAGCATACCGCCACACAAGACTGTAGCCGTTGGCGCCTCCTGGACAACCCATTACGGTCACCTTCCCTGACGCGAATGGGTCTGGCCAGTCCGGCAGAGTCCGCACAGTCGAAGACGTGGCTTTGGGTCAATCTTCATTTGAACCAGCCACCATGACGGATACCGGCCCAATTAGGCCGGAAGGCCATAGCGGCGAAGCCTCCGTAAATTTGTGAATGTTCGTCTCGGTAAAACGCTTATCCTTCGGCAACGCCTCGTCGCCCTTTAACCGGTTCGGCCAGAGGTTCACGACGGTTATTTCGAGATCGTTGTCCCCTGCCCCAACCGCGCTCGTAATGTCAATACGCGAAGGCTTGTCCCAAACTACGCCCAGGTTGTGGCCGTTGAGGCGCACAACGGCCACTTCATGGACCTCTCCCAAATCAAGAATGAGGCGGCCTCCGTTCACCGGACGAGCTTCTAAATGAAACGTCTTATGATAAACTGCCGTGCCGGAATAATATTTGATTCCCTCTTCAGGGCGTGTCGTCCAGTCAACAAGCTCATCAAATACGACGCTCGATGGACCACCCCACTTCGGATCAAAATCGACCGTCCACGGACCAGAAAGGTTTTCTAACGGGCGCAGTGACGGATAGTTCGATGCCGTTGTGCCTGAAATGTCCGCCGAAATGGGCTTCCGGAACACGACGAACACGGACCCACAAGGGCCAAATTGAAGTGGTACAAGAGTCCGCCCATTCTCCTGCCGAAATGCAGTTGCACTCCGAATCTCGCCCGTTACCGGGTCCCATAATTCTGGTTCTTTTCCGGCTACCCGGAATGTGCAGTCCACATTTTCCGAATGTTCCCAACGGCTGGCGACAAAGTAAATATCTGCACCGTCCCCGGCCCGATGGATCCAGTCCATTGTTCCGTCATTGCTCAGACCGGATTCCTCGAAATCAGGAGGAACGCCTTCTTCCTGCAACACCTGGCGCGCGGATGGTCCCCGGAACAACCGGCCGGCCCCGACCTGTTTCCGCGTAACCCGAGTCCCGTCCATCCCGCCCCACAGACGCGACACAAGAGCGTTGAATTGCTGACGATCGTCAGGATTCAAAACCATTCCGGCGATTTCGGCTGGTGGCGGACCGACAACCGTTGCCCCTGCTTCAAGCAGGGCTGCAATTTTCTTTAGGTCTTCAAGCGGCATCGCTTGATCTTCCGCCAACACCAAAATGCGATAGCTCATCCCATCGGCCAAAACGATGCGCTCATGGCTGACGCTCATGCGCGTCAGCAGCACATCTGAATTACAGTTGTCATGGTCATAGCCGTCACCAAGCGTTGGAGGAATCGTTTTTCTTTGTTCGCCATGCCCGATATTGTCACCTTGATAGAAAAGTGCGTCGGCCACAAACTCACCCTGCTGCAACATAAAGGAACAACGGGCCAGGTAACTGTTGAAAGCCGGAGATTCGTCCCACCAGGTAACGCCGGGTTCGTAATGCGTTCCGGCCACATAAACGTAACCGGGCTTAGCGGTGAGCGAAGGAGATTGGCTGAAATTATGAACGCAAATTTTATTCAAGCCGTCGCAAAACGCCTGGTCGGCGACTGGTTTCATCGTGAACGGCGTTTCTTCCCATTCCGGTCCGAGGCTGGTGAATGATTCGCACAGAGTGATTTTATTTCCGTAAATATGGTTCGCATTGGCGGCATTGCGCAGAAGAAACCGGCTGTTCATGGTCGGACGATGTTCGCTGGGCATCCAGAATTCGGCCATTGCCATGTCCACCTGACTGGATGTTTTTAACAGGTCAGCCTGATCATAATTCGGCCCGGCAGCTTCGGAATAAAACGCCAACCCGTTTTCGTTGGCGGTTTTTTTGAGGCGACCGTAATGGTTGTCCGCAATGAGGTCACTGATGGTCAGCTTGTAATCGCGCAAAACGTGTTGCCGGGTGTCAGCATTTCCCATTTTCAGTCCGGCAATGACCGGCAAATACGGGATTAAGTCGTAACCGCGCCGCCTTTGAAATTCCTCGGGAAATAATTTGGTCCAACCAATTTTACCGGCCTCCCAACTGTCGTCTTCAATGCCTCTGAGGGCCTTGCGTTCATCGGAAGTCATTTCAGCCAGCAATGGCGCCATAGTGACTTTCCAGGTTTCATCCATCGCTTCGGCGCTCATGCTGTCATTGTAATAACCCCATTGATTATGCGCGCCGGTAGGAACCTGAACAAAACGAAGGATTCTCCAACTCCCGGCGGGAGCATCCCAACTCAAGCGACCCGCGCGGTCTGTTCGCAACGTAAGATTTATCACATCATTAACTGAGAAACCAGGGCGATCCGGAACTGCAAGTACCGCCACGTTACTCCGATAACGCCATTCCTGCGCCTTAACATCGGGTGGTTCAGGCAATAAACCCTTATATGATCGGGGACCGTCGATCGAAATCTCCGACCACACTAATTTTTTCTCGCCGTATTCTTCAGAAATCGACCCGGACGTGTTGGCCAATCCGTTGGCGACGACAAAATCAATGCCCAGGCGCGCGCATTCACGGGCAGAAAAGCAGACGAGCTTGCGCCAGTTCGGTGACCACGTCACTAGATGTTCGCCGAGCATGGGCGCTATGTATGAGCCCTGATAGTTATCCGTCTGGACGGCACGGTAGTCATCGCCACTGCGAACTGTTTTAGCCTTCCAGGCCCAACTGCCTGATTGGTTGCCGTACAGAATGCAGCCGGCGATACCTTTGGCCTTCATTTCCTCCAAGTCGCGCGTAATCGCAGCCTCGGGGATATCGCTATCGAGCCAGACCCAGTAAACCCAAGGCTGTGCCTGGCGCGGCGGAACCTGGAATTGTTGGTCGAGGTCATCAAGTCCCATCACCCTGAGAGCCATGATTAGCGGAAAAACCAGCGCAGAGAGAGAAAGGAACTGCCTCAGATTTTTGAACATATATATGGTCATTCTTCAATAATCACCGGTAAAAATCATTGATTTTCATTCCGCAAACCGACGTCCGCCGAAGGTTCATCCATTCGCCTCTGAAGTTGCAGATCTCGTTGCAGGTGATTGGCACGAATTCGGATTTCTATTTCGCGACGTACATCTGATACGTCCCGGCGGCAGCCTGAACTCGGGGTAAATCATCAGAAGAATCAGCCGGAACGTCCCCGGGGCCCTGGTTGCTCGATTGGATCAAATTCTGGGCAGGCACAACCGAGCCATGCCATTTCCAATATTCACAGTGTCCGTCTTCGAATGAAAAGTTGGCCCCGGTGTTATGGCGGCTGGCCGGCATGTTCCACCAGATACTAACCATGGGATTGGCAAGGGGATAGACGCCAAATTCTCCGTCACCAAGAGTCGTTTGGGCTTCCTCATCAAATACGAATGTTTGGGAAACCCGACCGACCAATTGATTGCTCTTCCAGTAAGTGAAATGCTGCGGCATCGCGCGGCTTTCATACCATGGGCCGTTTGCGCCGGACGAATCATTTCCGCCCATCATGTAATTTATTGAGCAAGTCCGGTATTGCGGCACCGTAATCGTCTTTCCGAAGCCTTCCGATACCGCGATCGCTTTGGTATTTGCCGGGCACGCGTAAATTTGAACCTGCTTGTTATACTGGAAGAGCACGCCATTTTCGATGTTTGACGTGTTAATATCACTCTGCGCATTACCATAAATCCAGTTTCCGGTGGCCGGGTCATCGGTGAAGTTGAGCGGCAGCTTATCGTCGTTGTCCTGAATGTACATGATGTAGCATACTTGCAGTTGCTTGTAATTGTTGAGGCACTGAGCGCCCACGGCTTTCTGTTTAGCCTTATTCAACACGGGCAGAAGAATCGCTGCCAGGATGGCGATGATGGCGATCACCACCAGCAACTCAATCAGTGTGAAGGCGCTCGATGTTGTTTTGGCCCTGGAGAATGACATGGGAGTCGTTAAACGATTATGGCGAAGTGTTATACTGAAATTCACAGGCCTCGATTCTGGGCAAATCATATAAAGCACTCGATGCGTCCGCGGTATAATTGGGAAAGACGGGATTACCGCGCCATTGCCAATACTCGACATGGCCATCCATGAAAGAAAAAGTGCAACCTCTATTGTGGCGGTTGCCGGGGATATTCCACCATTTCCCTTGATAGGTGGGATCGTTCAGTCCGTAAATTCCGAAGGCACCGCCGGAAACCCCGTATTCGTTATCATCCACAAAAACTATCTTCTGCACAACCCCTGGACTGCCCTTGCCGGTTAATTGGCTCATTTTCCACCTGGGTGTAATATCGTATTGGGCGGTTGACTGGATATTCAGTGAATAATCTATGGCACAGGTCCGTGTTTGCGGCGCTTGAATCGTTTTGCCGAATCCCGCCGATGCGGAAATTGTCCGGGTATTCGCCGGGCAAACATAAATGCCATACGAGTGATTGTATTGCCACATCAGGCCAGTCTGGATATTCGCCGTAGTCGTATCCGTTTGCGCGTCGCTGGTACCGGCCCACGAATTAGTCGCGCCGACATTGGCCTGCCCATTATTAGGCGCAAGAAAATCGTTGTTATCCTGGACATACATCAAATAACACACCTGCAATTGTTTCATGTTGTTGAGGCAGCCGGCTGTCAAGGCTCTGGCTTTGGCCTTGCTTAAGACCGGAAGCATTATTGCCGCTAAAATGGCAATGATGGCAATGACCACCAGCAACTCGATGAGTGTGAAACCATGATCCGACGCCTTCGATGGGATTTCCCGACCGAATCTCTGGCTGTCCGTCTGACGAAATAACGACATACCTTTCAAGGGTCTTTTTATGTTTTCGCTTATTGCTATATAATATCGTCCACTCACTCCGGATGCGGCATCCCCGTTTTCGGGGAGGCAGGTCAAACAAATCGGATTTAGGCTCGCGAATTTGAAAGACTATCCGAATAGGGCGTGAAAGCGCGCATTGCACCCTCACGCCCGATGTTAAGTCACTCAAAGCCGGGTTTCCGTCCTTTGGGATTTCATCCAAAGTCCTGGTGGCTCGAATCTATGGTTGATACATCAATCGGAAGAACACACTCCCGTTGGTCAGGTTAAGCGGGACGACGATCTGATTGGTGCCCGTTGTGCCGGCCACATTGAACCAATTCGTGCTTAGTCCCACTTGGACACTGTTCGTTTGTGCCTGCAATTGCCAGCCCTGGTGGTCCTTCGGCCAGGACAAAGTCAATTGATTGTTTGCCACGGAAGTCACGATGTTCGTGGGAATGGCGCTGATGGTAACCCCGATCGGTATATTGTATTCCGCGCCCAGATAGTTTTCCATCGAAGCCACGTCGCTGGAAGAGAGAGACTGCCCAACGAGGATCAATTCAGCCATGCCACCGGTGAGGAAGTTATGGAAATCTTCTCGTGCCCCGATGGATAGCGGCTGCCCCTGATCAACGATTGGCGTGCTCAATATCCCGCTGCCATTGGGATTCCCGTCCAGGCGATGAGTCACATTCGTTCCTTGCATCACCACGTCAAGAATGTGCGGAACGCCGGAGGACGGACCGGTCGTTGAGACAACGGCGCCATTTACAGAGCCGTTTCCACGCAGGAAATGCACGTTTCCGGATTGGGCGTAATAGTCATAAGGCGCCGGCTGATTATTGTTGTTCACTTTTGAAACAATATCTCCATTTGTTCCCCCGGCCAGCGTCGCGAAATCGACAACTGCGAACACAGACATGTCTCCAGTAATCCTAAGTGACGGCGCATCACTGGCGATCATATAAGTGCCATTTGTGCCGGTGAATTCGACCACGGGCTGTCCGTCGACAGGGTCAGTCACCAACTGCGGATCGTTGCCCCCGGTGATTAGATTATTCCCATTCCCGGACAGGTCATTCCATTGGCTCACGTCGCCGTTGGCATCTATCGTGGTTACACCCTCGCTGGCTTTGACCCACAAAGCCACCGTTGCCGGATACGTTCCCACAGCAATTGAAGCGGGTGACGGAGACATCGAAACACCGAGCGAAGAATTGACGTTTTGCACAGTCAGCGTGTAACTGGTTTCAGGATTCAAAGTGGTGGTCGTCAAGATAACTTCACCCGGGGCGCTTCCAAGGGTCGCCGAAACGACGGTCGCGCCGTTCAGGTTGTAATTAGCCGAAGTCGTGGCTGTGACGGGATCCACCGCAGTGGAAAAATAAACCACGATGTTTGTTTCATCATTATTTGGATTCCACACGGGCACACCTGCCGAAACCAGGTTCAACGGCGGGATCTGGATATCCAGGGTAGCCACTGCACTGGTCACCGTGCCGACGAAATTACTGAAGACGATCTGGACATTGGCCAGGTAATTCGTGCCTGTTAATTGCGATGCGCTAAAATTCGTGGCGACAAAACTTAAATACGGCAATGCCGTGCCGACCCAGACGGGCGGGGTAATGGCGACGCCATTGCTGAGCCAGTAATAGGTCAGTGGCGGAGCGCCGAGCGCCACGGCCTGAAATGAGACCGCCGAACCGTATACATTGGTCACGCTGACCGGCGAGTTGGTAATTATGGGCGCGTTGGTTAGCGCGGCAGCTGTGTCGGAGATAATGCCCACGTCGAGGGCACAGAAGTCGCCTCCCGATTGAGTGGCGGTGCATTGCAACGTATTGGAACCCGGTCTCAAGCCGTTTGTAAGGCTAAAATTGAAGACGTTTTCTGAAGGATTGGCAGACATGGTAAAGAGCGTCTGCGCGCCATTGAGAGACATCGTCATCGTTGACCCGGTGGCGGCGCCGCACGCTCCGAAAGTGCCGGAAATGGCTGTGTTGGCCGTGACGATGGTTTCATCCACCTGGAATGTGGTTTGAAACGTATACGTCCCGGCAAGCACACCAGCACTCGGGACATTCGCGGAAGGGCCGATCCAAACTGACGCACCGTTATCAGGAACTATACCCCCGCCTGATGCAAGGGGACCTGCGTCACTCCAGACAATGGCATTGGAGGAACTGTTATCCGGATTCCCATTTGGCGGGAACATCCAGTGCAAATCCACGGAACCAGGCGCGGTTTGGTCCAGCGGATTGTCATTTGGACCACAACCGGTATTGAATAAGCCGTCAAATGTGGCGCCCACCGTCACCGTCGCCGCTGAACTGGTGGCGCTGCCGTAGGCATTGGTGACTATTGCAAAAAACGTAGTCGTATTGGCGGCATAGGTTATGTTGCTCACCACTACCGACGACACATTGGTTTCCACGGCCAGCAGGTTAGTGACACCATTTGCGACCTGAAACCACTGACAGACCCATGGAGTTGTCGCGGTCACCACTTGCAGGTTCAAGTTGAGGTTATGACCATAGCCCACCAGATTATTCGTGGGCAGGAGCGGGTTCAGGATCGGCAGCGTGGGATAAAATGTGCTGTCAAACATAAACTCGTTCGAATGCCGGTAACAATCGCTGATCCGCACTTCCGCTATGTTTCCTATCCATCCGCCGGTTTCGCCGCGTTCGTTATTACCGATGTCAAACACACCCGTTCCAATAATCGAGTTGGAGGGGTACGCGAGGGAATAAACCGTACCCTTGCCGGTATTGGTGTAAGTGTAAAAGTTGAAAAAATTCGTCAGCACGTCAGCGTTGGTATGTGACGGCGAAAACGGCGTCCAATACATCGTCAGCACATTGGGCGGATCGCCGTTGGTTGGCGATGTCCCGGTGAAAGCCACGGCAAGGTGATACCAGTTTCCCTGGATAAACTGATCTGGCCCCGCCTCAGGAATCGGCGCTTCAACATCGTGGATCATGGCGCTGGCTCCAGAGCCAACGGCCGTAATATTGCCGTTCCATTCAAATTGCGCCTCGTTCTTGTTGGCAGGCGTGTTTAGATCGATCCGGAATTGAGTGGCACGCACCGTATACGGATTTGAGCCGGGAACCGTGGAGTTACCACCATCCGAGGACATGATTTCCGGGCTGTTATCATTGATGGGGGAAGCAACAAACGGATTGAAGTTAAACTGGACCACAGCTTCCCATGTATAGGCCCCGGTGTTGGTATTGACAAAGGAACATGAGTCGTTTGTCTCCGCGTAAGAAAGGTCCGGATAAATGCCCGCGCCAACGTCGACAGTTGGCGCATATAAACCGCAAGACTGAGTGGACTGCATGGACAGACCATACCCGAAATTCGTCCCATAAATCGCCACCAGTGGCGCGCCAGGCCCCGGCGCCCCCGCCAAATCATAATTACCGCCGCCCGGCGTGTTGCTTATCAGCAAGGGAACTACCAGCGGATTTATTGTCGAATCGTCAAAATAGACGCCGTTGGTCGCGACGCCTGCAATGGTCCCATTAGTGTCCTGCAGGTGCCAGAGGTGAAGGGTGTAGATATCGTTTGTGTAAGGACCTGTCAGGCCGGCGCGGACGGGTGGGGCAATGCTTATTGCAACGGCGATTACGATAAAAAGTTGAAGGAGCTTTAGGGAGTTTTTCATACAATGGGTGCTATTGGTTGCGAATATATGGAAGCCGCAGTGACGGCGGCATCCCCGTTTTCGGGGATGCGCACGCGGAATTGAGATGGCTTGAATAAATGGAAACGTTCTATGCACAATTAACGCCGTCATCATGCGCCTAACTTTAGTTTCGATCACTGCCGTCGTTTTGATTGCTGCCACTCTTTCTGTCCGTGCAGATGAAACGGCTCCCAAAACGAAAACGAACCAATACGACACTTTGGTCCGCCTCTTTGCCCAGCCGCCGCCGTCGGCCAGGCCCTGGGTTTACTGGTATTTCATGGATGGCAATCTCACTCACGACGGCATGTTGGCGGATCTCCAGTCCATGAAAAAGGCAGGCATCGGCGGAGCCATTTTTCTCGAAGTGAATATCGGTATTCCGCGCGGCCCGGTCGATTTCATGAGCCTCAAATGGCAGGATTTATTCGCGGAGGCAGATCATGAAGCGGACGCACTCGGGATTCAAATTGCGCTGGCGGCGGGCCCGGGCTGGACCGGCACAGGTGGCCCCTGGATCAAACCGGAATTGGCCATGCAGGATTTGGTTGCCGGGCAAACCAATGTATCGGGTCCCGCAAGGTTCTCGGCCACGCTGCCGCGCGGACTTCCACCCCTGCCCTATTTTGGACAAGGGACTTTAACGCCGGAGCTCAAGAAGCTCTGGGAAAATTATTATCGCGACGCCGCCGTGCTGGCCTTTCCGACGCCCGATGGCATCAAACGGATCGTTGACATCGAAGAGAAAGCGCTCTACCACCGCGATCCATTTTCCTCAAGACCCGGCGTAAAACCGTTTCTGCCCGCGCCTGCCGTGTTTCCCACATTACCGGGGAACGACTGTATTAATAGAAATCGCACCATAGATCTCACAAAAAGAATGTCGTCCGACGGTCAATTACTTTGGGACGTGCCGCCGGGCAAATGGACCATCATGCGTTTTGGCAGCGTGCTAACCGGACAGACGACCCGTCCGGCGCCACGGCCCGGGCTGGGATTTGAAAGCGACAAATTTGATCGCGCGGCGCTCGACGCCCATTATGCCGCGTACATTCACAAAGTTCTTTTACGCACCGGAACCCATACGAATGCAAACGGCGGGCTGACTATGCTGCATTTCGATAGTTGGGAAATGAATTCGCAAAACTGGTCGCCACAGTTTCGAAGCGAATTTCGAAGGCGCCGCGGTTATGACCCGTTGAAATTTCTCCCGGTATATAGCGGCCTCATCGTGGACAGTGAAGAGATGTCGGAACGGTTTCTTTGGGATGTGCGGCAAACCGCACAGGAATTGGTGGTGCAAAATCACGTCGGCTACCTTGCCGAACTCGCGCACAAAAATGGGCTCCTCCTTTCCGTCGAACCTTACGACATGAATCCATGTGCGGACTTGACGATGGGCCGCGCAGCCGATGTTCCGCAGTGCGAATTTTGGTTTTATGGTTTCAATACCACTTTCAGCGCGATTGAGGCCGCTTCCATCGCGCATACGTGCGGCAAAAGCGTGGTCGCGGGCGAAGCGTTCACTTCTGAAGGAGGTGAAAACTGGAGCGGTAATCCGTCTTCGCTGAAACTGCTCGGCGACTGGGCTTTTTGCGAGGGTGTGAACCGATTCGATTTTCACCGTTTCGAGGCACAGCCATGGACAAATCGCTGGCCCGGCATGACCATGGGCACGTATGGCGTTCACTGGGACCGCACCGAGACCTGGTGGGACATGGTCCCGGCATATCACGAATATCTCTCGCGGTGCCAGTTTCTATTGCAACGCGGCGTCACCGTCGCCGATGTTTGTTTCCTCGCGGCGGAAGGCGCCCCACATGTATTTCGTCCGCCCGGTTCCGCTGTCGCCCTCACGGGAACACTGCCCGACCATTTAGGTTACAATTTTGACGGCTGCGCTCCGGAAACATTGCGTGAACGCGCGAAAGTCAAAAATGGAAAAGTCATTTTTCCCGGCGGAACAAGCTATCGAGTCCTGGTTTTGCCGGAAGTGCAGACGATGACCCCCGGATTATTGCGCAAAGTGGGAGAGCTCGTGCGCGCCGGGGCTTCGGTATTCGGACCGCCTCCGCAGAAATCGCCAGGTTTGCAGGACTATCCGAACTGCGACGCGGAAGTGGGACAGCTCGCGCAGAAAATCTGGGGCGATTGCGATGGGAAAACGGTTTTTGCCCATCCATATGGCAAAGGCCAGGTGCTTTGGCAAAAGACCGAAGTCAAAGCAAGAGATCAATACGGAGATTTTGCCGCCATTACGAACATCCTGAATCAGGAGAATGTGCCGCCCGACTTTGAAGCCGACGGCCCCGTGCGTTTCACGCATCGGCGCGATGGCGACACAGATATCTATTTTGTCGCCAACTGCGAAACACAGGCGGTAATAGCCAATTGCACATTCCGCGTGTCAGGAAAGCAACCGGAACTATGGGACCCGCTCACCGGAGAAATACGAAATGCAACCGCCTTTCGCCAGGAGAACGGGCGGACCGTTGTTCCACTCGAATTTGGTCCGAGTGGATCGGTTTTCGTCGTGTTTTGCAAACCCATCTCGCCGGAATCTTCGGGAGCAACGGCATCTAATTATCCGTCACTGCACCCGCTAAAAATGGTGTCCGGACCGTGGAATGTGAGTTTCGACCCCAAATGGGGCGGGCCGGACCAAATAGTTTTTGATTCGCTGGAGGATTGGAGTCAGCGGCCCGAGCCTGGTATTAAATATTATTCGGGCAAGGCGATTTATCGAAAATCGTTCGAATTACCCGGCAAAAATCCAGTCCAAAGATATATTCTCGACTTAGGTAACGTCAAAAATTTGGCGCGCATTCGCTTGAATGGGCACGACCTGGGCGTCGCCTGGTGCGCGCCCTGGCGCGTGGATGCGACGGATGCGATCAAAGCAGGAACGAACCAACTGGAAATTGAAGTCGCCAATCTTTGGCCAAACCGGCTCATTGGGGATCTATCGTTGCCCCCGGACCAACGTCTCGCATGGGTTTCCATCAATCCCTTCAAAAAAGATTCACCTTTGTTGCCGTCCGGCCTTTTGGGACCAGTGCGCGTTCTCGCGGAATCTGAAATTGCCTCAAAACCTTGATCTCTAATTCGAAAGGAATTACTACGTGCTGGAACGATGCTTCGCCACGGCTTCGAGCCGGCTGCGCACATGCATTTTTTGGCAGATATTTTTCACGTAAGTCCGGACCGTCTCGGCGCCAATGTTTAACTTGACCCCGATCTCCTTATAAATAAAACCCATAGCCAGCAAATCAAGGACCTCCTGTTCGCGCGGCGAAAGATTCTCCGATTCCTGGACGGATGGGCCAAGCAGGTGGAAATGCTGCACGACCTTGCGAGCTATGTGGCTGGACATTGGCGAGCCTCCCTTGTAAACGTCGCGGATAGACTCAAGGAGCTGTTCCGGAGGACTGGACTTGATTAGATAACCATTCGCACCAGCCTTTAGCGCCCGAAATATGCGCTCACTGTCTTCGTAAACTGTCACCATGATCACCTGGGTGTTCGGTATGGCCTTTTTTATCTCCGCCACGCATTGAATTCCAGACATGCCTGGCAATTTGATGTCCATCAGCACGACGTCGGGCTTTTGTTTCAGGATTTCCGGGAGCGCGGCCTCTGCCGAAACATATGCGCCCGCGCATTCTATGTCCGGCGCCGACTCAAGTATCTGCAAAAGCTGGCGGCGAAGGCCCTGGTTGTCTTCCACAATAATCACGGTCTTTGTTGGATTCGTGTCCCGATTCATATCCGTAAATTTCAACTGTTTGAAAAAGCCGCCGGTTTATTGACAGTCAGCCACAAAAGAATTGTGGTGCCCTTCCCGGGCTCGCTCTGGATGGAACAGCTCCCTCCGATTTCTTCGAGACGCCGTTTCATATTGGTCAATCCATTGCCGCCTGTGGCATGGCCGGACAGGTGAAATCCGCAGCCGTCATCGCTCACCGAGACGCGCAGGGCTTCGCGGTCAAATTCGATTCGCACGATGATTTCAGAGGCCCTGGCGTGCTTGATCACATTGTTCACCGCTTCCTTGACGGCCATGCTCAGGTTATGCCGTGTTTGACTGGATATTTGCGGATTCTTCGGCAGGTCTGAAACGTAAAAACGGCAACGCAACCTTGGCCGCTCACACAGGGTGGTGACCATCTGGCAAATGTAATTACCCATGGCGTCCAGGTTGTCATTTTCCGGATTTACCGCCCAAACCGTTTCGTAAAGCGCGGATACCAACTCACGGGACATCTGCGAAACCTGGGCAAATTCCGACCGGGCTTTTTCAGAAAACTCGAGATTGTCCTGGGCCATGGCGCTCAGCAGAGAGATTTGCGTTACCCGGGCCCCAAGATCATCGTGGATGTCCTGGGCGATGCGCAATCGTTCCTGTTCCAGCGCCTGCTGGCTCCTTAGAATCAGCACTTCAGCACGCATTTTGCGCCAGATGACATAGCGCACGACACCGAGCACTCCCGCCATAAGCGCCGCTGAAACCAGACTCCAAAACCATGTCGTCCGCCAGAACGGCGGCGGCACCACAACCTTCAATCCCGTTTCTACACCAGTCGGCATGTCAAAGATATTGACTTCCTGGACGCGAAAATCATAACGGCCAGGCGGAAGCTTCCGGTAGGTTGCGCTGCTGGCATCGCCCATACCGACGCTATACATCTCGTTCCATTCGAGGACCAATTTTGCGCCGGGCGTCACCTTGGGCGCCATCGACAAACTATTTCGCCATTCGGCATGGCTGATCGGGTCGTCGTCGAGAACGGCAAAGGCCCTCACGACCGGGTCACGGCCGATACTCACAATTCTTGCCATGCTTGGATGAGTCCCGTCGCGCGTCCATCCCACGGGGGCCTGTTCAGGATTGGAGATCTCTCGCTGCTCATCCAACGGAGACGCGATCAAGGCAGCCGTGGGAAATGCGTTTGATTCAGTTTCGGATACCATCAGGTTCGCCACCACATAGACACCTTCGGTCTCGGGCGGCCCGGCGGAAGAAATAACCACCATGAGCTTCGACGCTCCCGGAGGAACAGTCACCGTCTCGCGACGATGCGTCAACGTGGAATTTTTCAGTGACTCGTTCCAACCTGCGCTATTGCCCGTTACGGTAAAGACCTTCTGGCTTACCTGGTCTCCTGTTCGATTATAAAATCGCACCGTGAAACTCATTTCACCGCCACCTTCGCGCCACGCGCTCTCATAGCCATCCAGCTTATAACGCAGCCGGTTAGGCAACCTGTCCGAATTGGCGGCGCCAAACCTGAAAACCACATCTCCCGCGTGCGCTCCCAATTTTAAGGACTGGTTCAATCGCACGGGGATAACTTTGTCATTCACCTGAACGGATGAGATAGCGAGCTGATTGACCTCCTTGTTGACCATCTGCGCGTTTAAGAGCCCGGCCATCGAGCAAAATATGCCCAGCGCAAGGATCGCCACATGCACCGTACAACCAGGCCGCGCCCTGCCCCGCCGCAGCCATGCGAAGGCGGGTAAAGGAGAAGTTATCCCAACTAAACACGGCACAGATCTGTTCCGATGGCCGTAAGCGCCCCTGCCGGCGTGCCTGGAAGAGATTGATTTGGAAAAAAACTCGATGCTCAAAATTCGCATACCATCAACCCGATGACACGGGTCATTGTCAATCGCGCCAGCATAGGCGCGCTTTTGAACAATTCAAAGCGGCAATCTTAATTGGCAAAAACGTTTCTGGAAGAAGGCCGTTCGATCCAGGCGCTTCCCGCCACGGTTTCTCCGCGAATCAATTTTGTGCCCTGCCCTACGACCTTCAGATAAAAATCGCCCGGCAGGCCGTCAAACGTCACAAACCGCGACGTTCCGCCCGATGGAACATCATTCGCGCATTTGAAAATGGCCGTACCTTCATCCACCTCATCAAACATAGCCACATAAACCATTGTAGCCCCGGCTCTCCTGGCGTTCTGAAACTGCGACCATAAGAATTGACCACGCAGCCGGGGGATTTGATTGAATTCTCCCCCTTTCATATTGTGCCAGCTGAAGCCTGGAAAGACGACCGGCATAAAATCGATGTCTCGCTGCCGGCACCATTTCATATCCGGCTTTATGATATCGCCCGCGTATTTGGCGGCTTCCGCCGGAGTTGTGTAGCGACCGACCGTCCATGGGCTGATGACATCCGCCAGTTTAAGAACATCCAATAATTCGGGATTGCTGACCGCGTCATACTCCAACTCCAGCCAATACGCCGGAACGCCCACGACAACGGTGCAACCTCCGGTTTGGGGATCGTTTTTCAGGAACTCAATCAACTTGCGGCATTCATCCAGAGTGTATTCACGGCCATCGTTGAACCCTATGCCCCACACCGCCACGACTGGCTTTCCATGATAATGGAGATACGCAGAATCGCCGTCGATGACCGTTCTTAGTTTCCGCCAATCGTTGATTACGTCGTCAATGTGTCCCTTTGGAAGCCCGCTCAAGTCATACATCACCGCATACGCCCGGCCGTTTCTATTGGCTCCCTCACGGCAGTTGGCCAGGACCGTATTGCAAAAATTCAGGCTGGCCGGATGGCCTAATTGCACAGCAAAACGCTGGACAAATACGCCGTCAAGGCCGTAGTCGCGCATCCATTGAAAGTGCCTTAGAACGGTCGGTTTTTTATAGGAACTGAAGACTTCAGCTGGACAGCCATTCGATAGTTTGAAGCCCGTAGCGAAACGTTCATCCGCGGTCAATTCCGACATGTCAGGCCAAAGATCAACTTTCGCATTGCCGTCGGCAAATGGCCCCTGCCGCGCAGTCCAATGCCGCCACCCGGACGCCTGGCTCCCGTCACCGGGCGCGCCAAACCAGCCCTGGTACCCGCAAATGACTTTGCCCACCAGTGTCGTTGTATCCACGCCTTTGACCACAGGTCCGGTGTAGGGCCCAAGAATTGCGTACGGCTCCGCCTGCGAATAGTCGATTTGTGGCCGTTCCCTCAAAGGATCGGCGCGCTCCGGCGCCACCTGGGCGCTTGCCACCTCATTTGCCGTCAAAACCAATAACAGCAATGAGAAACAATGACGAAAAACCGTTAAAACCATAAAACCATTCCACATGAATTCATTTTCATATCAAAGTATCAACCACAAATCTTAACAAATCTTAACACGTATCGACAGCCCCGAGCATCCCCGAAAACGGGGATTCCGGAACTGCACTAAAACGTGCATATCGTTGGCTATGCCTGTCCTCGATGAATTTATTACAACGGATAAGGATTCATGGTTTCGATATTTGCTGGTTACTCCAAAGGCGAAGTCTTTGGGGGCCTACGTTCGCGGCGCCGGGTTCGCCTCTGTGTTACCTCGCTCCCCCTATCCCCCAAACGGGCACTCCAACGGCCATGCCTCGGTGATGGCCGGCCGCACTCTGCCTTGCTATCAGTTCGTTTATATCACTCACGGCTCAGGCGTCTTCAGCTCACAAACTCATCAAAACGAACCCGTCGGTGCCGGAGACATGATTATGGTTTTTCCCCAGGTCTGGCATCGTTACGCTCCGCTGCCCGATACCGGATGGAGGGAATACTGGATTGAATTCGACGGCGACTATGTTCGCCGGCTGATGACCCAAACCGGATTCACTCCCGATTCGCCGGTTCAATACCTTGGCATCCATGACAGCATCCTTGACCTTTTTCTCAAAGCGCTTGCGTGGCTGAAAAATGAACCACCTGAATATCCACTTCTGCTTGGCAGCCTCGCGACGCAAATGATCGCGCAGGCCCTTTCCACGGCCAAATGGCAAAGCCAAAATGGCCAATCTGACGCCGCCATTATTCGTGAAGCCAGGCGATGGTTGATTCACGATCCGGGTTCGGCCGAAAATCTGAGCGATCTCGCGTCGCAACTCAACGTCAGTTATTCCACATTCAGGCACCGGTTCAAGGCCGAAACCGGAATTTCTCCGCGACAGTTTGCTCTCGAGGCCAGGATACGCAAAGCCAGCAACCTGCTTGCTCGCACGGAGGCCGCGCCACACGCGATTGCCGAATTGTGCGGCATGGAATCGCATTACTTTTCCAAGTGGTTTAAGAAAAAAATCGGCCTCACTCCCACCGCTTATCGCCAGCGGCATCGACAGCCAATGAACTAACGAGGCCAGGCGCTTATTTCAT
>DASXFM010000104.1:0-31442 GCA_036489615.1 Verrucomicrobiia bacterium
GGACACCAGGCAAGCCACTGCCGCTGAATCCGCGCCGCCGCTGATCGATACAACAAATCCGTGCGAATGGCTTTTGCGGAGATAATCAAACAACGCCAGCGCCTCGGCGCGGAGAAATTCTTCTTCCTTCAGCGTCGCGCAGGTTTCCCAGGCCGCTGGAATCGCTTTTGCCTCTTCACTTTTTTGCGGGTTTAACGGCGGCCACTCAAAGGCCGCCATCACTCGCAGTTTATTGTCACCGGCGAGGTCGGGATGGAAGCTCGCCGTTCGCGCCTGGCCCATGCGGGTTGCGTCAATGTCGATGATCGCGTCGGTGATCTTGAAATCGGAAAACGTGAAGCGCGGGCCCGTCGCAATCAGCCTCCCCCCCGATGCAATCAGGGCGCCGCCATCGTAGATGGCCCGTCCGGCCTCGTTGCCCAGGAGGTTGGCGTAGACGTAACTGACACCAAAAGCGCGCGAACCTTCGAGGACGAATCGCTTTCGCACTTCGAGTTTGCCGAAAGCGAAGTGGCTGGCGCTGGGATTTAAAATCAGATCGATACCATGCCGGGCAAGCGCCGCTCCCGGGCGATTCGCGACCCATGCATCCTCGCAAATTTCAAAACCGATGCGGACGCCGCCAACATCAAAATGAATGTCGCCGACGGGAATTGCGTTATCGCCTGGCGTTGGAATTTCGTCACGCACGCCCGTTGGCCAGGGCTTGAACCACCGGGGTTCGTAATGAATCCCGTCTCCGGCCAGGAATCGCTTGGCCACAAGTCCAACCAATCGTCCATCCACCGCCAGTGCCGCACAATTGAACAGGCCGTTCTGATGCAAAACCGGCAAGCCAAAAGACACGACCAGGCCGCGCGTTTCCGGCAAGAGCCCGGTCAAAATCTCCCAGGCCCGCCGATGCGTGTTCGCGCCCAAAAATGCGTCTTCGCAGCCATAACCGGTGATGCACAGTTCCGGCAAACAGAGGACAGATACGCCGAGCCCACGGGCGGATTCAATCGCGCGCCGGATATTGGCGGCGTTGCGCGTCCAATCCAGCGGCGTTTGGTTCAACACGGCGGCGGCTGTGTGCAAAAGTTTCATCGTCACTTTTCTCCACGCGCACGTAAAACGATTTCGGTCTTCAATTCATGCAATCCCAATTCCAGGCCAACCGGATATTGATGCGGATTCATGAACCGTTTCACGCCGGGATGGAACATGGCAAGCTGGGACTGCGCCCGCCGCCGGATTTCGGCAAGCGGAGGTGTTTGATAGACCTGCTGTCCCCGCTTGAATATCGGCACGAGCAAATCTTCAGATGCTGTTTCCGGGCTCATGTGCTTGCGGCGTGTCGAATCCAGCGGATCAACAACGACAAAGTTTGCCGGCGCTCCGCGCTCCACATCATAGATGCCATCGGCGATAAATTCCTTGTCCGACCGGAACCGCCGCACCTGATGGATGCCCGGGTTCGAAACCTTTGCGGTCTGCTCGCTTAATTTCACTTTGTAATTCCAGCGGCCATCCTGGCCGCGAATCGCGGTGAGTTTATAAACACCGCCCAGGGCTGGCTGGTCGTACGCGGTTACGAGTTTGGTTCCCACACCCCACACGTTAATCGCCGCGCCCTGATCTTTCAGGCTGGCGATGATATTTTCGTCCAGGTCGTTGCTCGCGACGATCAGCGCTTTGGGGAAACCACCTTCGTCTAAAATTTTCCGCGCCTCAATGCTCAACCACGCGAGATCGCCGGAATCCAGCCGGATGCCAACCATTTCATGACCTTGTTCACGCAGCCAATGCCCCGTCTCCACCGCCCGCCGAACACCTTCGATGGTGTCATAAGTGTCCACCAGAAAAGTGCAATTGTTCGGCATCGCCGCAGCATAAGCGCGGAAGGCTTCCCGCTCATCATCAAACGACATGACCCAGCTGTGGGCATGGGTCCCGCGCACCGGAATCCCGTACAACTTTCCGGCGAGAACATTGGAAGTGGCATCACAACCGCCGATATGAGCCGCCCGACTGGCAGCCAACGCGCCGTCCACCCCCTGCGCCCGGCGCAATCCAAATTCGAGCACCGGTTCGCCGCGCGTCGCCAGACAAACGCGGGCGGCCTTGGTGGCCACGAGCGATTGAAAGTTTATGAGGTTGAGCAACGCGGTTTCGAGCAACTGGCATTGAAGGATCGGGCCCCTGATTTGCAACAATGGTTCCTGGGGAAATACCAGCGTCCCTTCCGGAATCGCGTTGACATCGCAGGTAAGACGCAACGTCTTCAGGTAGCTCAGGAACGGTTCGTCAAACAACGGCTGTCCATCATTTCCCTGCTGGGCTCCGAGGTAGGCCACGTCGTCTTCCGTGAAGCAAAACGCGCCCAAAAAATCAATGGCCGGGGCCAAACCCGCGGCGACGGTGAAACCGCACTGGAACGGCGGCTTGCGGAAAAATAGTTCGAAGACCGCCTCCTGGTCCGCTTTGCCTGATTTCCAATAGCTGTAGGCCATGGTCAATTGGTAGAGGTCGGTCAAGAGCGCCCCGGCGCAATGATGATTGGGCAACATCGCTTTCATTTGTAAGTGTACATACAACACTATTAGCCGCCTGGTCAAGTTCTTTCCGGCGAAGACTACAAAAAATCAACAAATGCTTCCAATTAATCCTGAAAGAGGTTACGCCGCCACAGATCTGCGGGGTGAACGAAGGGGGAACGACGACGCTATGGGACGGCCCGGTCGCGGATTCCGAATTGAACGTGGTTTGCGGCTAATCCTTCGTGGGAACGGGCACGTACTGAAGTTTTCGATCAAGCCCCTGCTGAACTACGTCCGTTACAAAATTGGCGCCGACAAAATTTCGCTGTTGTACCGTCCAGGCCGCCCCGAACTTGGGCTCGGCTCCAATCCGGCCGGTAATCGTGCCGGCCCTAGCATCCATCAACAGATGCCCGAGTATCAGCCAGCTATTTCCGTCCGGAGTCCATTGCAGCGCCGGGCGGCCGATATCCGTGCCCAGACCGATACTTTTCATCGTGTAATCAAGCGGAAAGGAAGCCACCTGCCGGCCCTGGACAACGTCAAATACGAGTACACGTCCCCAAATATCCTGCTGGCCGAGCCGCCACACGATGGCCAGACGCCTGGCGTCGGGGGAAAAAACCAAACCGCAGGCCTGCCCCCAGGGATCATTCTTGCCTTGAAACTCCACCTCGCCGGTCGATTGTCCGGTGGTCAAATCCCACGCCAGCAAATGATACAAATGCGTCCCGGTCCTCGCCATGACCAGATAGTGTCCTCCGGGGCTGATGGTTGCCCATTTACTGCCCCAAATAATATCCGTATCAAAATGGCAAATCTCGCTGCCGGTGGCGAGGTCCCAGACCTGATAGTGCGTGTACGTCCCCGCGAGCGGAAAAAGCTCGGGATGGCACATGGTCAAAAGCCGGTTCGCGCCTACAAAGTCGGCTGGGAATCCGTACTCATCATCCAATCCATCCGTGACTCTGAGGCTGCGGACGAGTCTTCCCGTCTTACAATCCCAGATATCGATCGTGCCGCGCTGGGTTTTGGCCCGGATTGCGAGGTAAGCCCCGTTCGGACTCAGGATGGGACCATTTCCGGGATTTGAGGGCACCGGAAAATCGGGACCCACCGGTCTGAGATTCTTCAAATCGTACACTTGCCACCATTCACCAAACCTTTTGGGACCGGGAATTTGCGGATCCACCGCGATGAAACGGCCGGAATAGGAAGGAGTCACCACCTGCCCGGATCGTAACGGGATGCTGCCGGCAGAGTTGATCGGATTGTCATTGTTAAGGTCAGACACGTTGCCGGGATCGGCAATGACGTTCCAGGTCACATAACCGTCCAGGCTTTCGGTTCGGCCCGTGGCGATGGCGAAAAGGACAATCAATCCAATACAAAGCGCCCAGGTTTTCGTAAAAGACCAGGTTTTCATGATAAATTTCTGACCTTCCGGAAAGAGCATCTAACATGCCATTAGCTGCCTTAATTGGATTATCCCAACCGTGGAAGCCTTGCAAATGGCGCGAAGCAACCTATAGTGGCTCTTGAAAGGAGCATATTCCAGTGCAACGTGGCCAACCCAATAGATCCAGGAAGATGATTTCCAATTTATGAATTTCAGACAGATTAATCAGTCGCCGAAGACATTCATCCTGGTATTCGAAACCGGTGATGAATTGTCAAAAGGTTTGTCAACATTTGCGGAGGAGCAGCGCCTTTCAGCCGCGAGCTTCACGGCCGTAGGCGCTTTGAATTCTGTGCGCCTGGCATGGTTTAACTGGGACAGCAAGAAGTACGAAACGAGCGTGACGCTCGACGAGCAGGTCGAACTGCTCTCCCTCATCGGGGACATCGCCTTGAAGGATGGCAAACCAGCCGTGCACGCGCACGTAGTGATTGGCAGGAAAGATGGCACCGCGCACGGCGGCCATCTTCTCGAAGCTCACGTTCGGCCAACCTGTGAGGTCGTGCTCACCGAAAGTCCTGCGCGGCTGCAAAAGCTCGTCGATCCGGAGTCCGGCCTCGCACTCATCCGGCCATAGATCGATTGCGCGCTGCGATGAGCATTTGCAAAGCTCAGAGAAAGAGCTTCCACATCAATGGCCACGGTTTTATCAACGGCTCTGGCGCGAAGCTGCGCGGGCACCGTAGAGCCGGCCGCCTTTGCATGAAGAGGCGTGGGATTCTTGTGGTTGTTCATCAAATGACTGGCAAAAAATGTGCCCGGGCGGATTTCCAAACTGTGCCAGGGGTTATGTTTTGGATATTTTCAATAAATCAGAGAGCATTCGATGGAGACGACCTCCAAAATAGGATACATTGGCGCGAATAAATTATGGACAAGCGAGGCCAACACCATCGACCGCGAATAAAAACTGTTTCCCTGCTACTGATCAGGATCATTGTCTACGCGGGATTTGTCACGGCGTATTACTTTTTGGTTTTGCTGTTTTCGCGGGACTGGCTCAAGCACATGTTCGATGCACACAAGGCCGTTTACGCGACTACCGCATTGCTGTTAATCGTTGGTCAGGCCGCTTTACTGGATTTTGTTATCACGTGTCTGCGTAAACTGGGCGGAAGAAAAGTAAAATAGCCGGCCCATGGACTTTCCCATCTCTGGAGCGCATATCAACCCGGTTGCCTTGGCGGCCACGGGCTTTTTTATCGGCATGCTGGGCGGTTTTTTCGGCGTGGGCGGCAGTTTTCTGGCCGGGCCGGCCCTTTTTGCTTTTGGCGTGCCAATGAATTTTGTGGTGGGCACAGACCTGGCCCATATCGTGGGCAAGTCCATCACCGCCGCCCGGGAGCACAGCAAGCTAGGGAATATCGATTTCAAACTCGGCGTCCTGATGATGATTGGAACCATCCCGGGTGTAGAAGCGGGCGCACAGGCCATTGAATACTTCAAGCGTCACGCGAATGTGAATCAAGTGGTCGCGATTGCCTTCATCGCCATTCTTATTCTCGTCGCGATTTTCATGGCATGGGAAAGCTTGAGTACGTTGCAATTGAGCACCCGGCAAAAGCGGGATAAATCAAATACGATTGGCTCAGGACGTTCAGGCAAGGGCGATATATCGGCCCTGGCCGGCATCGCCAGACGGATTCACGTTCTCGAGATGGCGCCCATGGTTACCTTGCCCAAGTCAGGCATCAAACGAATTTCCCTCTGGACCATTCTGGTGGTCGCATTTGTCGGCGGTTTATTCAGCGGATTTCTTGGCGGCGGCGCAGGATATATCCGCATGCCGGCGCTGGTATACCTATTAGGCGTCCCCACACATCTGGCAGTCGGCACAGATCTCTTTGAGGTGATCATCTCGGGCGGTTACGGCACCGTAACCCATGCGCTCAAAGGCAACGTCGATATTCTAATCGCTTTGGTCATGCACACCGGCGGAGCTGTTGGCGCGCAACTGGGCGCAGCCTTGACGAACCGTTTTCGCGGACCGTGGATTCGCCTGGCATTTGTGCCGCTCCCTTTGGCCGGGGCGGCTCTAATTGTTTTTACCCTGATTTCCGGCCATCACGTGGGTTGATATTTATTGGAAATTAGAAAAGCCGGCCCGCAGGCCGGCTTTGTCTTCCCCATCCCAGGTTGTTTAAGGCGGTTCGCCGCTTTTAAGCCGCTTTTCTTTGCTCGGTTTCTCCACCTTCTTCCAGATTCACGATATCCAGGGCGATGTCGTTCAATTTTTGGTCGGCATCCTTTTCCTCGGTCAATGTTTCCTGAAGGACGGTCGCAGCTTTTTCCTCGTCCAAAAACTTTGCCCACGAAACCAGGGCGCCATAGGCGGCGATTTCGTAATGTTCGACCTTTTGCAGCGCCAGAATCATCGCCGCTTCGCCTTCTTCCTCTTCCATAACTTCCTCGCCCTCGGTGATGAGGCCCGCCATTCCATTGCATTTTTTACGTTTCGGAGATTCATCCATGAACCCAAAGACCTGCTCCAGGCGTTTGACGTGTTGTTTCGTTTCTTCGAGATGCGATTCGAGCGCCTCCTTCAGTTCATCGCTTTCGATATTTTCAATGACTTTCGGGAGGGCCTCGATAATTTGATGCTCGGCATCGTAGGTATCCTTCAATGTTTCGATAAATGCTTCGCGCAATGTGCTCATAATTTTTGCTGGTTGTTGGTTGATGTTAACGTGCGACGATCTTTAGCTGGTAACGTGCCGCGAATATTTTGAAGAAAATCCGCCAAAACTTTTTTCCAACAATCAGCAATCTGCACTACCGGACTTTTAAACTGCAATGTTTCGACATGCTTACAAATGGAATTCACCATACTCCAACCGTTCGTTGCAGGCCGCGGCAATTGCCGCGACCCGCAACTATTTATCGGACCTGGGCCCGATAATTTGATTTAAGCTTCGTGCGTGCCAATAGAAACGAGTTGCGTTCGCTCACGCGGTCACCTGCGCGCCGACAAATGCATGGCGAAATGCGGGCGCCGCCTTGCATTAAGACTTAACGACCAAATCCTTCTCCGAATTTTTTACTGCCGACGGATCGGTCCGATGAAGAATAAAGAAACCAACGAAATGAGAGACCAATGCCAGGGCGCAGCCCGACAGGGTATTAATGAACCGGTGCCAAGCGACCCTGGATTCCGGCGACCCGGCGATGGCGATCAATAAAACTGCAAAAAACGTCAGGGCCGCAGAGAAGATCACGGGATTCACTTTTTGGGATGAAAACGCAAGCCAGCCAGTAGCCAGCACGAGTGCGAGCAAAATAACAATCCCCGGATGCAAAAGCGCCGTCACCAAAGAAGCACAGATCACACCGGCCAGAGTCCCCGCCACTCGTTGGATTCCTCCCGTATAGGTCCGATCAAAATCGGGCTTTAGCACGATTAACGTCGTCATCGGCAGCCAATACCCATTTTGCAATTTCAGCAAATGGTCCAGTTCCAAAGCGAGGCACAGCGTGATGGCAACGCGCAAACCAAATCGAAAGCTGACGGGCGAAGACATCGCCTTTCTGAAAAGGTCAGGCCACTTTTCATATTCCGAATCTCCGGCCGGTCCTGCCACGCCGATCTCGGGACCGGTTTTGGAAATTCCTTCGAGGCGCCAAATGAATAAAACGCTTAAAGTCTGCGTCACTCCACCGATACAAATACAAGCGGCCCGTTCCGCAGCGAGCGGCCATGAACTTGGATAGGATGTCCCGATGATCAAGGCAATGATTCCCTGCATCGCGACCCATCCCCAATCTTCATTTGCCAACGCCAGAAAACCGCAGGCGAACCCGCCGGCTGCGGCCAACAAGATAGTCACCGCGTAGGAATTTCCTGCCAAGGTCCAAATCAGCGCACAGGCCGTGATCAAAGCCGTTGTCACGGCCATTGCGAGTGCTCGCGACCCACCTACCTGTCGGGCACCGGCAAAACCGACTGAAAGCGCGGTACCAGCGGCCAACACGCCGGCAGCCGGTTGGTGAATGCAAACTGCCGCCGCCAGAAGAACAATGATTGCCGGCATGCGGCAAACGCCAACCTGCCAGTGAAATTCCTTCCAATTTATGGCAGTAAGCTCAACTTTAAACCGGGACGGCATATTCCATTTGATTTTATCATAAAGTCAGAACAGGGCCATCGACATAACGCCAATTTTAGAACCTGACGAGTCAGACCACTTGAATCGTCCGAGCCGGGCGTAGACGTCGTCCCGATATTCAAGCTTTGTGGCCGACGACTCAGGTTCCGCAGGGAAAATAGACCAAAGGAATCATTCGTTAAGCGGTTCCTGCGCCTTCAGCTTGAGAATTAGCGCCGCAACCCCTGCTACTTGACGTTACCCATTTATTACCTCTGAGGTAATTGAAGCAATTCATTCCAATGATAATGTGACAATAGCTTCCGACCACAATGGCGTGGCGGAACAAAATGAAATAGAGTCAATTTCGACAAAGAAATAAGGAGAAAAATATGAATGCGATTACCTTCACGAAAACAACGGCTCCAGACTGGCTCCTGGCCATGTGGAAAGAAATTGATGACAAAACCTTCGGTAAAGGCTTCGATTGCTTTGCCGAGAATGCGGTGTGCAGCCTGGGCGTGGCAGATTGGCACGGGCGTGAAACAATCCGTGAAAACCTGCGCGCCTTCATCGACAAGGGCTTTACCGCACATCATGATGTCGTCGAGTATTGGGACAGCGCCACGCTCAAAGTTTTTCACGGCAAAGTCGGGATGAAATTCAATGACCCCGGCATCAAGGCGGTGAGTCCGACAATGTGCCATTTCTTTTACATGGACCCCAAAGATCCAACGAAGGTGATCCGTTGGATTGGCGCGGTGGGGCCCACGGGATTCTAATAATGCCAAACGCGATCGGAGCTGCTCCCCAAGCGGGTATCGGCTCCGATGCCGCCTGATTGGACGTGGCAAATCCCGTCTGCACGATTATGATTTCGCGCACAGACGACGCCGGGCGAGAAGATGGATTTCAATGGATACCGAAAGACAACATTCAAAACCGCCATCGGGCGAGCTAGGGGAGTTACTACGGTACTGGCGCAATGTACGCGGTAAAAGCCAGCTCGATCTGTCTCTGGATACCGGCGGGTCACAGAGGCATCTAAGCTTTATTGAAAACGGACGCAGCGTTCCCAGCCGTCAAATTTTGACGGAAATCGCCCAGGCGCTCGATATTCCGTTGCGCGACCGGAACACCATGCTGCTGGCAGCCGGTTACGCACCAATCTATTCCGAAGGCGCGTGGAACGCGGCAGAAATGAAGAGCATCACGAATGCCCTGGAACAAATGCTGCACCAGCACGAACCGTTTCCCGCAGTAGTGATGGACCGGTACTGGAATGTGCTTCTGGCGAACGAATCCACGCCGCGCTTCTTCAATTCGTTCACTGAAATGGCAGTGCGGAAAAATCCCCGCAATATCCTGCACCTCATGTTTGATCCGGAAAGAATGCGCCCCTTCATAGTGAACTGGGAAAGCGTGGCAAAAAGCCTGTTTGAACGCGTCTACCGAGAATCGGTTGGCCGGGCCATTGACGAAAAGACCAAAGAATTGCTCGCGGCATTACGGGCCTATCCCGACGTAAAACCGGATTGGAAATCTCCAAAAGCCCCAGGCGCAGCGCCCGCCCTGCCGATGATACCCATCAGTTTCATGTGGGGTAAGAAAGTATTGAATTATTTTTCAATGATCACAACCGTGGGGACCCCACAAACGATTGCCGCACAGGAGCTGCGAATTGAGTGCATGTACCCGCTGGATGAAGAAACCGCGATTGAGCATGCCAAATTGATCAAAAGTCTGCCGGCAACGACGCCGCACAAATGAAAGAACGAAAACCAATTGATCCTGAGTTGCGCCGTTATCTGGATGAACTGGCCAGGCAGGCTGAAAGCATCCCCGCGACGCTAATAAACGAAGCGCGGGTGCGCCTCGCGCGGACCTCCATTCTGAAAGCGTTGGAAAATCGCGGTCCCATACCCGGCCTGCCAAATAGTGTCGAGACCGGGGAAATCGCGATCTCCGGCGCATTGGCGGCGCGTCTCTACACGCCGGCGCAAGCCTCGATAACACCGTTGCCGGTACTTGTGTATCTGCATGGTGGCGGCTGGGTAGTCGGTTCTGTCGCTACCCACGACCCTTTTTGCCGCCTGCTCTGCGAAGCGGCAGAATTGATCATTGCCTCGGTTGGGTATCGGCTCGCACCGGAACACCGATATCCCGCCGGCTTGGAAGACACACTGACCGCCATAGATTGGGTGACTAAACATGCCGCAGAGTGGGGCGGCAACCCGGCGCAGTTGCTTCTTGGCGGAGACAGCGCCGGCGCAAACCTGGCTGCCGTGGCAGCGAATCAACTTTGCACCGCTTCAGCGAAGACTCCCTTGTGCGCCTTAATGCTGCTCTATCCTGTCACTGATCATCCGAATGCCAATCACCCTTCCTACACTGAGAACGGAACCAGCTACGGGCTTGGGAGTGACCTGATGCGCTGGTTTTGGGGACAGTATGCACCGGGCATCGCGCCCGATGATCCCGGCATATCGCCGCTCCAGTTGCAGCGCATCCCTGCTTTGCCGCCGACACTGGTGGCCACGGCAGAGTATGACCCGTTACGCGATGAAGGCGTTGCTTACGCAGAAAAGCTCAAAGCAGCCGGCATTGATACCACGCATATCCACGCTGCGGACATGAATCATAATTTCGCGGTACATCCAGGCACGGTGGCGCGCTTTCCGCAATGTGACGCAGCCCTCGCTAAAATCGCGAGTTGGCTGCGAACGACACTCGGCAAAGGCCAGTGTGGTTGACGTTTATATCCCCCGGTAGGGATGAGACTTCCCCTAAATGCATTTCGCGCATTGAACCCCTGAACGGCTATGATCATTCGCCGTATCAATCCATCGGTGGACAATTCTCCCTCTCCCAGCGGGAGGGCTGGGGTGAGGGAGAATCGCTCGAAAGAGAAACTTGTTCGGCTCATGGGGGTGGTCGGACTCACAAGACTGACTTTTCCGCGATCATTGCCCAAAGCCCCGTGTATTAGAACAATCTTGCGCAGCCCTAACGTTACAATGTCTTTATTTCGCCGCCATCCATGCGAACCGCGGAACCGGTCATCCAGTTTCCCGCAGGCGACACCAAAAACGCCATCAAGTTCGCAATGTCCTCAGGTTGTCCGTAGCGCGTGATCCCGGTTTCGGAAGGAAATTTCTCCAGGGCCTCTTCGATGGTCATGTTGTGCAACGGCGCGTATTTTTCCATGTAGGTCATTCGCCGGTTAGTGAGCACAGGGCCCGGTAACACACTATTCACCTGTACGCCGTCTTTGATCCCTTGTTCTGAAAATGCCTTTGCCATCACCACGATGGCCGCATTGATGGTGGCGACAGCCGCGAAAGGCGGCTTGGGCAGCGCAGCAGAATTGCCCGACATAAAAACCACCGAGCCTTTCGATTTCTTCAGCGCCTCCCACGCATGAATGGTCAGACGCCTGGCGCCGTGAAGTTTCAGGGCCAAGCCGTCGTCCCATTGCGCGTCGGTCATTTCCAGGAGGGTAATTTGCGGCACCGCGCCGGCGATGTTCAGAAGCGCATCAATCCGGCCAAATTTTTCCAATGTTTTTGAAACCAGTGTTTTTGCGGCGTCAGGCTCTCTCAAATCGAGTGCCAGCGCCAGTGGCTCAGCGCCGGCTGACTTGACGGCTGCGGCAGTTTCCTGGAGCGCTTTTTCGTTTCTGGCCGCAAGGACCACGGTCTTAAAATCACTCGCGAGGCGAATAGCGGTGGCGCGCCCAATTCCCTGGCTCGCCCCTGTTACGATGGCAACGGATTCTTTCATATTTTTCCCTTATTTACGCGTTTGAACTACTTTCTCCTTAATACCGAATTGGCGGCTTCGAGCAGAACTTCCACCACAACTTCCGGCCCGGTGATTGAAGGCGCGTGATCAACTGGGCGCGCAAGCACGCTGGCTTTCATCCGCTCCGCCATAAAGCGCTGGGTTGTAGAGGGAATCATCCGGTCCTGCTCTGCCACCAGGAACCATGACGGCCGGGATTTCCACACGGGAACAGGAGCTTTTTCCTGGATACATTTTACCGAGATGGGCCGCTGGATTGCGTTCAGAATGACTAGTGTCTCCTTCGGGGCATTTTGGGCGAAGGCGTTTCCGAATCCCGATTCAGGCATCCAAATGTAACCCCGATCATCCGGGGCAAGGGCCGGAGCCTGCGGATGAGGCTTTTCACGGTAAAAAACTTCCGCGACAGTTTCTCCAACATCCGGGGCCAGTGCCGCGATATAGACCAGGCCTTTGACCCGCTCGCTTGTGACGCCAGCCATCGGCGCCCCGCCATAGGCATGCCCGGCCAATAGCACAGGGCCCCGAACCCGCTCAACCGCCTGCGTCACCATGGCAATGTCTTCTGACAAACTGGCGAGCGGAACCGGAGCGCAAATCACGTCCAGGCCCGCGGCGCGCAACGGCCCGATGACGCGGCTCCAACTTGAACCATCAGCCCATGCGCCATGAACCAGGATGACCGTGGCGTTTTTCTCAAATGCATTCATGCGATTGATGCTTTATCGAAGATTTTTTTTCAAGAACTTGAGAATCGCCCCGCCAATCTCGGAGCAGTGGGTTTCAAGCGCGAAGTGTCCGGTGTCAAGGAACTGGATTTCAGCGTTGGGAATATCGCGCTTGTAAGCTTCAGCGCCGGCAGGCAGGAAAAAAGGGTCGTTTTTGCCCCATACGGCCAGCAGGGGCGGCTTTTGTTTGCGGAAGAAATTTTGAAACTCCGGATACATCTCAACGTTTTTCGCGTAGTCGAGAAAGAGGTCAAGCTGCGCTTCATGAGCGCCGGGACGCGTCAGGTAAAAATCATCCAGGGAACGTCCGTCGGGAGAAACCAGCGCTTTATCCGCCACGCCATGCACGTATTGAAATTCCGTGGTTTGAGGTGTGAGCATCGCACGAAGCGCATCACGATTTTTCTGAGATGGATCCTTCCAATAGGCCCGTATGGGGTTCCATCCATCACTAAGACCTTCCACGTAAGCGTTGCCATTTTGCGAGATGATGGCCGAGATACGTTCGGGATGCTTCAGCGCCATCCGCAGGCCCACCGGCGCGCCGTAATCGAAGATGTAGATCGAGAATTGTTTAAGTCCAATCGATTCAGTAAATTTGCCGATGACGTCGGCCAGATTTGAAAAGGTGTAGGAAAACTGCTGGTGATTCGGAAGGTCCGTCTGGCCGAAACCCGGAAAATCGGGCGCGACGACGTGATAATGTTCGGCCAGAATAGGAATGAGATTCCGAAACATGTGGCTTGAAGTGGGAAAGCCGTGCAGCAGCAATACGACCGGCAAATTCCGGTCGCCGGCCGCCCGATAAAAAATGTTGAGCCCATTGACACGAACCGTTTGATAATTGACAGTCATAACATGATCCTCCAATCGAAACATTGTTGATTATTTTGCCATGGATTTTGCAACGTTAACTCCTCTTTTAAATCATGAACTTAACGCACCTTAGCATGCAATCAAGTAACCTGTCAAATACATTTTCACAGGTTATTACGATTTCGCCCGCCAGCACGAAAATCGCGAGAATCCCGCACTCGCCGTTTGAGGACGCCTGATATGCCCGGCAGATTCCCCCCCGCCCTGTTCATCGCCGGCCCGCTCGGAATTGACTTCTTAAATTCCGTGGCAATACCCGTTGATGCCGTAGTGGATTGGATCGGCAATGGGAAAGAGTATTTGGATTGGCTCGGGCAGGCCGGACTTCTTGCGTCAAACGATACTTCGATCATCAGGTCCAATTTTTCAATTGGTGAATTGGACGAAATCGCGCGGCGAGCCCGTGAATTGCGGGAATGGTTTCGTGATTTCGTGAAAACCCACAAAGGGAAACCACTTTCACAGGCGGCTTTAGCAAAGCTCAAACCCCTGAACGATTTGCTCGGATCGGACCAGATGCATTGGTCCATTGTCCCCAAAACGGCCCGGGATAAAATTGACGGACCTTTGCCTTCAATCTTCCGGTTGGAGCCCCAACGCCGCTGGCGCACTCCCGAATCGCTCCTCGCGCCAATTGCCGAGGAGATCGCCATGGTCATTTGTTCCACGGACTTTACGTATATCAAGGCTTGTGAAGGAGTGAATTGCATCCTGTTTTTCTATGACGACACGCCCAGGCATAAGCGGCGATGGTGCAGTATGGCGGTTTGTGGCAATCGGGCGAAACAAAAAGCTTCCCGGGAACGTTCCGCCAACAGATAGGCGGCGCACAAGACCGCAATAACCTGTTAAATTCATATCATCAGGTTAACTCTATGATATCACATTGACACCCCGGCTCGATGAGAGTAGCGTGTCCGACGTCGTCTTAATCTTAATATTGAAAGGAGATTATGACCGTCAATCACGCACTGCTGACGGCAAGGGCCTTTTTCGAACCGCCAGCCATGCCGGACCTTGTTGCAGACGTGAGGTTTGCCGCCGAATCGTTTTAGTTCAATGTGAGACCAACAGGAGTATTTATGTCGAAAAAAAACGCCGAACCAAAAGTTTCCAAAACCACCAGCGCTGAACCGGAAGAATACGATCTGCTCATCCTGGGCAGCGGGGCGGCGGGCAAACTCGCCGCCTGGACCCTCGCCAAACGCGGGATGAAGACCGCCGTTGTAGAGCGAAAATATGTTGGTGGCGCGTGCCCAAACATCGCGTGCCTTCCGAGCAAGAACATCATTCATAGCGCGAAGGTGGCATCGTATTTTTTTCGCAGCGGAGAATTTGGCATTACCAAGGGCAATGTTCAAATTCACATGGATGTCGTGCGCGAACGCAAACGCAAGATGGTGACCGCGCTGGTGGACGCGCATTTGGCCAATTACAAGTTGAGCGGCGCGGAATTGATCATGGGATCAGGACGCTTTACCGGGCCTAAAACAATTGAAGTCACGCTGGCAGACGGAAAAAAGCGCGTTCTTCGCGGGAAAAAAGTGGTCATCAATACCGGGACACGCGCGACGATCGATCCGATACCCGGCCTGACTGAAGCGAAACCGCTGACACATATCGAGGCGCTGGAGCTCGACCGGATTCCCGGTCACTTACTCGTAATTGGAGGAGGCTACGTGGGACTGGAATTTGCCCAGGCGATGCGCCGTTTCGGCAGCCGCGTGACCGTGATTGAGAGAAACAGCCGCCTGACCCACCGGGAAGATGGAGATGTTTCAAGCGCGCTTCACGAACTGTTCAAAGACGAAGGCATTGAAGTCATCACTGGAGCGGAGATTAAACGGGTTGACGGAAGTTCTGGCGACGCGGTGAAAATCCAAGTGAGCCACCCGGGCGGAAACGTTGTGCTGGAAGGCACCCATGTACTTGTGGCAAGCGGCCGGACGCCTAACACGGATGGCATTGGGCTGGACGCCGCGGGCGTGCGCCTCACCGAGCGTGGTTATATCAAAGTCAATGAACGGTTGGAAACAACGGCGCCTGACGTTTGGGCGGCCGGGGATTGCGCGGGCAGTCCGCACTTTACCCATATTTCCGAAAATGACTTTCAAATTGTCCGTGACAATATCCTGGGCGGTAATCGAGTGACCACCGGACGGCAAGTCCCCTATTGCATGTTCACCGACCCCGAGCTTGCCCGGATTGGCCTGAGCGAAACCGAAGCGAAAGAACGCGGTATCGCCTATCGCCTCGCGACGTTGCCCATGACTCGCGTGCTTCGGATTGGAACCCTCTCCGAACCACGGGGATTCATGAAAGCCCTGATTGACGAAAGCGATCATATCCTGGGCTTTACCGCGTTCGGCTGGGATGCCGGTGAAATCATGGCAACCGTGCAGGTCGCGATGATTGCGGGACTGCCCTATACCGCCTTGCGCGACGCAATCTTTACGCACCCGACAATGTCAGAGGGGCTGACACAATTATTTGCAAACGTCCCGTCCGCGCCACACAAGTGAGTTACGCGGCTGCCGCTACTGGATTTGCACGCGGTAAAAGCCGGTTTCGCTGGCGGTCTGGTTGCTTACGGACATTATCGAATTGTTACCCGCAAGCGCATCGCCGATAGGCGTCCATTGGGCATCCGTTAAGTTTTTTTTATATTGCGCCTGATAATTGAAGCCTGATTGCGTCGGAAATGACAAAATCATGCCGGCGCTTTTCAAGCTGGCGTTTATTGCAAAAACGGGAACCAACATGAGAAAATTGGCATTACAATCGGAGCCGGCGGAAGTGGGCCTTCCCAACTGCAGCGTATTCGTCGAGCCGTTAAATGAAACCGTGACCAGGTTTCCAAGGCTGTCTTCCAGGGGGATATAATTATAGCTCTCCCAGGCCGTCAGCGGCACTGAGAATGTGCCGAGGAGAGACGTCGTTTGTGTGGTGGTTCCCCAACCGCCAGTGACCCGCGAAAGGGTGCAGGTCGTCGCACTGCCGCCGGAGGCCAGCCGCGCATAGACGTTGTAACTGCCCAACGGGTAATGCCGCGTATAATTTGCCCACGACCCCGGACTGAAATATCCAATACTGTAGTCGGTAAAACCGGTTCCTTCGTATTGTGGCCTCGGGACATCTCCATTGATTTCCGTATCCATTCCATTTGGGCGATAAAGGTCCTGCCCTCCAAAGTTCACCTGATGCGTGTCCACATTGACGTCGGCGCTCAATCCTGCATAGGCGTTGGTCTGTGGATTGTCAATGAAGTTGCCTCCGCTATCGTCAAAATCTTCGGCTTCCCACGTGTAGTTTTCCAGGCCGAAGGTGTCGAACGATTTCGTGGTTGTTGCCACATTGCCGTTCACGTCGGTCACCGTAACAACAATCGTGTAAACCGTGTCGGGTTGCAGGTAAGGATAAACGACATTCCAGTTATTATTGGAACCGCTGAGGACGAGATTGGTGGCCGCCATGCCATTTACGCTAACAACAATATTGCCGGCGGGGATTCCATATCCCGACGTGACGTTAAAGGCAAACGAATTGGTTGATTCAAACAACGTCCCGCCGACTGGCGTCACGTTGTTTAACGCCGGCCATTGAGAATTCGTGTAGGTAAACGAGGCCTGGAAGGTTTTTCCCAGGGCGCCATTCACATTTACAGAGAGGACAATTTGCGGCGAGAGTTCTTCGACCGTGACCCCCGCGTCGGCGGACTCGAATCCGGTCGCCGAGCGATTCAGCACCAGGGTCAGGGGACCGGTGTTGGTTTGGGTCGGGTCGGAAACACCAATAGATATGCCGTTGGAACTTTCGAGAGTAATGACCGACGCCTCGTTGTTAACGGAAATAAAGTCAACAGAACTCGGCCCATTGGTCCAAAAATTGATCGCTTCGACTCCAAGCGCAGGTTTTTTTACCGCCTGAACCAAAGGTGAATTGGTTACTATGATTATGTCCGGCGCCAGCGCGTAGTTGCTCACACTGGAGGCGCTCATATTGGGCAGGAGAACGTAAGAGTAATTTGCATTCACCGGTTGAAGACCGTGATTGAACCAAAGTTTCAGGTAATCGTCCGTATAAACAGTGGTGGAATCCCCGGAATTGATCTGGGACCACGAACCGCTATTTTGGAGAAAAATCGCCTGAAGATTTGAGTTGCCAGCCGGGAAATAATAACCGCCCACGCCGCTCAGGGCGCACCATGACGGCGTGGCGGAAGGCAGATTTGAACTCCAGCCAATGGCCGGCGTTATCGAGGCGCCATTTAAAGTAAAACGATTCGTGATGGGGTTCCCGAGCCGCCGGTCTTCCGCGGTGGTATCCACTTCCGAGGGACCCTGGCAGCTTATGTTTGCGCCCAGGCACACGATTTCGTTGTCGAACATGAACCAGGATTTCTTCGCGTATAACGTGGTATTCCATCCGTGCAATTGCATGCCGGCGACGCCGTAAGCATTTTTCACCTGCGCGCCGCCCACCCATGGTTGCCCGGTCGTCGACGCTTCCCCGGCAGAATTGGCATGTGAATTGGTTTCCACAGTTGTACCCGGCAAATGATAGGGATCGACCGTCGGCCAGAAATCGCCGCTGAACTCCGTCTCCACGTTGTTGCTGATATAAAGATAGGTCATCCCGTCTCCGGTAAACCAGCCGTGCAGATTTCCGCTATTGATCGATTCGTAGTTGGCGATTCGGCTTGATGACATGCTGATCCCAAACGCATAGCCATTGCGAAGCGCCACCGCGCGGTCCATGGCCGGGAATTGAAATTGTCCCGCAGGTATGGATGGTGAATTAACCCAATTCGTCAACGAATGCGCGACCGCCGGAGGCGCGAATTGTGCGACGTTGCGGACCGCCGAAAATGTTCCGCCGGCGTCTTCGGATTCCGTCTCATATGACCATGAAATAATGCGCCCCCGAACCATGTCCATCATGGCGTGGTCATAGACCAGCGGTTCAAAGGACGCTGAGACCCAGTTATAAACATTGGTCAGGTTCGGATCAGTGATCTGCCACGCCGACCCTTGCAATAAGGTCACGATTTCGGGAATGTCGCCCAGCAGGACCAGTCCGTAATGGCCGTTGTAGGCAATATCGGAATGAAAAACAAAAGAGCCGTCAGGATGAAAACCGTCCCCGCTGGTGACATATAGAAATACCGGACTTAAGTTGGTCTGCCCGGAAGTAATTTGGCCGGCGTTTTTTACAAAGAATACCGCAAATGATTGCCACGAGCGCCTTGTCAGACGTATTTGCGCCGGTCATCCAGCCGTACGTTGCGTCGGCACTGTCGGGGCTGAAATTGTTTTCAGAATTGACGTAATTCGTCAGTTCCAAGGCAGTCAAAGCAGGATACATCAGAACCGCGGCGTTATTTAGAGCCTGGGGCGAACCAATTTCCCAATCATACCAGTTCCCATATTCCGAAGTTGTCGGTGTATAGTAATTGGTGCACATAAAGTCCAAGCCGCCGTCAATGGCGGCGGCGAGCGACGCGTTGCCCTGCAATGAAGAACCGGGCATGGCCCAGGCCAGCGCCATTTGCTCCAATTGCTGATAACTCGTCGTCAGATTCGCCGAACTGCTGCCCAAAGGAAGGTAGCTCCACAAATACGCGCGCCCGGAACTTGTGTCCATGCTGCTCCAATAGCTGTTGGCCGTGGCGGCTACACTTGCCGCGCCCCCGGCGTTGGCAATCTGGTAATTTTGCCAATAAAGCCGCAACGCGTCGAACGAGTCAGCGTTCGCATTTCGCGCCGAAAAGGAAACCAACAGCGACATTACACAAGCGATGCTTACGTTTCGGGGAAAATGCAGCCCAAGGTTCGATACACTCATCTCGTTAATTGCCATCCATGACGTTTAGCGATGGTCTATGAAAACGTTATTGCCGGCTCGTAAATGATTTGAATATTTTCGTGAATTCCCAGGGCTTTTGCATGAGACCGCTGGTGTCATTGCCGGTTTTGTCCTTGTCCAGGTGACCGGTGTCGCGATTGGATGCCCAAAACGACAAGCTGCAAACCCACGGCTGCCTCTGCGCCCACTTTTTTACAACGCGAGCGTCCGCCGTGGTAAATATCTCACCCGCTTCATCGTTTTGTCCGATCATGGGCGTGATACCAATTTGAATGTCCGCCGCAATCTTTTGGCATTGATCACGCGCCTTCAACGCGCTGGCGATGGAAACGGCGCTCATCTTCTTACCCTTGGAGAAATGCGCTCCGAAATCCATGGTCATGACATTCACGGAATGAATTTTTACGCCCCTGGACACGGCGTCGGAAAGCAGACTTTGCGATTCACTGGAAATGCCATCCGGATCCACTGGCAAAGTAAAAGAAACTAAAAGACCCGGATTTTTCGCCTGGAGCGCGGCGAGAACCCTATTTCGACGGCTGTTTGCCGCTTTGTCAGACAGGGAAGCTCCTTCAATGTCGAAATCCAGCCAGGTGAATTGATAGCGGTCGACGACAGACTGATACTTCATTTCCAACGCCGCGGTATTCGTTTCTGAAACGGCAATTTCTGTTCCGTCGGCGCCGCCGAAAGAAACAATTACATCTCCTCCGAGACGGCGGATGGCATTGATCTGGGCGGCGTATAAATCTTTTTCCATGGGAAACCGCCCATCCCAGGCGGGTTGCCCGCGGTGATCGGATATCACAAAGGCGATGGTGTAAAACTTCTGGCCACACGCCTCGTCACAACCCGTAATTTGGAAATTATCACCGGCGCCAATATACATGTAAGGCGCAAAGACCTTTGCTGGCCAAATGGCGCCGGTCGCCGTCAAGGCCGACCAAAATTGGAGGAGGGCGGGAACAAAAAGCTTTAGCAGTCGTTTATGCATTTCAAACTGGTGGCGATGGAGGCGGCATGCGGCGGACTGCGCATGATAGTTATTGGAAAAATATGGCTCAACTATTTTCAAGGGATCGGAGCGGTGGTCACCGAGTTAAGCCATGCCAAATCTCCCGACCCGGTTTGGGCCGGCCAACCATCCGTATTGCCACTGGGCGTTGACGGGCTTTCATTGATCATCGAACCGTCCGTCCAACGCCGGGGTTCCGCATGGCCGTCGGCGTAAGCAAATTGACTGGAACGCCCATGTAATACCGCCGGACTATTTACCCAACTGGACGTTTCTCTGGGATCAACAGCGAAAAAGGCGTCGTCAATACTGTAGGGACATTCTTCCACGAATACAAAAATCTTGCTCGGACCCGGGAAGGACATGTTTGGTAATCTGGTATAAATATAGTAACCACTCGTAGGACCACCATTCCAGGGCGTGGAAGCATAACCGGGCGCATCCATCGGCTGGACAAAGTCATTCATCGAATAGGTGCGCAACGCCGGCGCGGTGAACGCCGTGGCGCCCCGGGGAACGGTGGTGAGGTCAGCCGGACAGTGGAATACATTGATGTTATTGATATAGGGATAGAGCAGACCCGTCATGATCCACCAACTGTAAATGCTGCCCCCCGGATATTTGCTGCCCGGCGTCGTGTCGGCAGCAATCAGCATATTGCCCGGACACCAATCGGCGTTCATCCCTCCGGGTTGCAATTGTGGTTCAATCCGGGGATCTCCGTTGTAAACAACACCGGAAGCGCCGTTCAGACCCCGATTGGGAACGAGATTATCCTGATTGTCATTGGCATACATCAGCCATGACAATGACAACTGATGCTCGTTGGACAGGCACTGAACTGATACCGCCCTCTTCCTGGCCTGGGCCAGTACGGGCAGCAATATGGCCGCCAGGATGGCAATGATGGCAATGACAACCAGCAGTTCGATTAACGTAAAGCCCCTCTCACACTCCGGACCTGCTTTTTTGCAGCAATTACTTGCTTTCCCGGCAATAGCTTTTCTATTCATTCGATGTTTTGCTTTTTGATTAAATTTCCCATCGGCGGCCGGCGCCAGCGTGATGCCGGCGCCAAAGCCGCGTAACCTCACAAACCTTTTATTGAGCTTGTACCCGATAAAACCGTTTCGCTCCATTGCTTGTGCTGTCAGTTACTGTCTCCACCGCTCCGTCCCCGTTTATACTGGCCAACGTCTGCCAGTTGGCCGGGTTCAAACTGGTGCTGTAATACACCGTATAACTATGGCCGCCCTGCGTCGGGAATTGGACCGTAATGATTCCGTCATTGACGAAAGCCTTGATCGAGAACGTCGAAGCCTCCACATAGGGCGCAAACATGTAGAAGTGGCCATTGACGCTTCCTGAGGCCGAACCTGATGGAGCGGTCATTTGGAGGGTTTCGACCCCGCCCATTGCAAGTACCAGCGGCTGGCCATTGGTGCCGTTCAGCGGTACCCAGTGCCAGGATTGGAACCCATTGGCGTTAGCATCGGCAAAGGTGCCCAGCAGTTGGGTCGTTTGACTTGTCGTGCCCTGACCCGCCGTCACGAGACTCACGGTGGCATTGGTATAGGGCGCCGAACTCGCCAGCCGGCCCCAGATACGATAGAGGTTTGTCGGGAATGTGCGCGTGTAATTGAGCCACGTCCCGGGCGTCCACCAACCGACGTCGTAGTCCGTGTTGGTTGTGGGAACAGGTTCGCCGGCAACATTCTCAAAGGGCGGTTGCGCGCCCGGCCCCTCGTTAATGAACTTGTCACGCAGAGAGTCTGACGTCACTTCCGTACCCACCGCCTCGGCAACCACTGAAACCGTTCCCGGCGTGTTGCCGTCCACCCGGTAGATGTACGTTTCACCCGTGACATTGGTCGTGGTATAATCTATCCCGTACTCGGCTGAATTATTTTCGTTGTCACCCGGATAATAGTAATAGCTATTTGCAGCCCCGGTCGTCGTGGCCGTTTGAACGGAATCATCAATCCATTGGCCGCCGTTGAAATCAAATTCATCGGCCTCAATCATGAAGTTATTCTGGCTGAACGTATCGAATCCATTTGTATAAGTAACCGCCACACCATCGACATTGGTGACATTCAGAACGACGGAATATATCTGGTTGGACGCAATGGGAAGCGTTACCGCCCAGCCTCCATTGCCGTACGGCGTAAACGTCAATCCTGATGTAATCGTCGCACCGTTCAGCGTTACGCCGATACCGCTGGTGGCTATCGCAGCCCCTTGTGCCGGCCCGACTACAAACTCAAACGCATTGGTGGATTCATAGGGCGCGGTTGGATAGACGTACAAGAAGACTGGAGTCAACACCGGCACGACTGGCGTCAACATATAGAAGCCCACATTGGGAGTATCGCTATTGATAATCTGACTCCTGTACGTCTGCACACCATTCGTAATCGTCAAGGTCACCCGATTGCCAAATGGATCCACCAGGGGCGCGTAGACGTAATTGAAATAGCTGCTATCAGAGAAGGACGAGCTCCCGAAGTCGCCGATGAAGTTTGTGGTCTGGCCGGCCGCCGTTGGATCACTCGTTACCTGGTAGAAACCAACCTGGGAACCGGAACCCGAGGTCGCCAGATAGCACCAGACGTTATAGGTTCCCGGCTGAGCAGAGGCGGTTCCACTCGTCGCATAGGTTCGGGAGTAGTTTACCCAATCCCCAACTGAGTCGCTGGCAATAGCGACTTCTATGTCGCTGGTATCTCCATTGGCCGCAGCCGTGACAAATTTCTGTTCCGTCCCGGATGTCGAGCCGGCGGCCTGGAGGATGGTCGCATCGCCCGGACGATAATAACTTTGAGTATTGGTGCGGGCATTTTTGTTCTCATCAATTCCTTGAACACCCACTTTTCCTTGATAGAGGGCAAGTCCCCCATTCGCCGGAGTGTCAATAAATTGACCGCTGGAAAAGTTGAAATCCGACGCTTCAATCACCAAATTCGGCGTTAACGTATCAAAGCTCGCCGATGACGAAGAAACCGCCACATTATCCGCATCCGTCGCAGTGATGACGACCGACTGATAGATCGTATTGGTCACCAGCGCGAGGCTCACCGTAGCCGACGGAGTTCCCAGGCCGGTGATAGTCAAGCCAGGCGACCCAATGTTGTAAGTCGTCGTGCTCGTCGCAATCCCCCCGAGTGTCGTTGTCGTAGCCGTTACTTGAAAACCACTAATCGTAGTGATGCTTGAAGTGGCCGTACACGACAAATATTGATTGGTGCTAAGCGTCACCAAATCAGGCGTAATGGAGGCTATCGCCGGAGGCACCGGCGGCAACAGAAACCCAATATTTGCCCCGGAGAAATATACTGAGCCGGTATCGCTGGCATTACGCTGGATGAAGACTGCTTTGAATTGAGCGGTGATCGAACCCGCCGGAACCTGGACGAGGGCGTTCGCGGAACTGGCGATGACAATGCCGGTATTATGGCCGCCAACGACTTGCATTTCATTGGTTACAGCCATGAGGTCCCAGGTATCGAGAACCGGGCTCCCGCAGTTCAAATTCGTCAGGACGCCCGATTCATAGGCGCCCAGCAGATTGTTATTCGCGTCAAGAAAATCCACTTCATAATAAAAGCTGTCAGCTCCCGACATAATGTCTTCATGCGCCACGTAGGTCGAAGCGCCCATCGTCACCTGGGAACCAGCGGTCACCGCCACGCTCTGGCTCCATATATTAGTGCTGCCGCCCGTCACGAAACTGCCAGTGAGTTTGGCCACGTTTGTGCCCGTACCCGGCATGGGCACAATGTTTCGAGTATCCACCGTGCAGCCGCCGGTGTTTGGATAGGTTGAATTCGTTGATACGATAGAGGCGCCGCTGGCCGAGGCCGACCAATCGGTCGCGCCTTGAATGAAGAATCCGTTTGTCAACAAGGGAACACCGCCGTAGCCAGGGCCGGTGCCGCTGTTCAGCGTCAGGTAGATCACGTTGTTGTTGGATGAAAACATATTGCCGGTGACCCCAATTGGCAGGACGACTTTGGGATCATTGAAAGCGCCGGATGTAGCATTGTTGTTAGTAAAGGAAATGTAACCTGGGACACTAACGACAATGGAATTCGTCAGGTTATCATAACTGATGAATGGAAACACTTCGCCGTTGGTAATGCCGGCGGGAATGGCGGCCACAGAAAGGGTCAGGTTGGTATCAGGTGATGGCCAGGCCAAATTATTTACGCAGACATTCGTATAACTGGCTGAGGGAATACTGAGGGAAAACACGCTGTTTGTATCCAGGAGAAGGCCCGTAATCGGGTTGGTCGTCGTGCCGATATAACTGTTTGGCCCCATGTTCAGCGTGCCCGATCCAATTAATTGAATGATGCCGGTCGCAAAGCCGGCGCTGGACGCTGGAATACTGTTGGTGTTGGCGCCCATGACGATCGGTCCCTGGCAATTAATCACACCATTTGAAACAATCAAAAAGCCCACCGCCGGCCCTGTACCGGAGGCTGTCGCCAGCGCAAAAAGCTGGCCGGCGCCAATCGAGAAAATGCCGTTGGGTCCAACTTGAATCAGTCCGGTGGCTACCGCCGTATTGGCGCCATTGTTGTTGGCAACGTTGTCCGCCATCAAAAGACTGTTGGCAGAGATTGTGCCGGTATCAAACTCCAACAAGGCATTGCCACCGGCGGCTCCGCTGGGCGAATCCGCGAGGTGATCTCCAAGTATCAAGGAATTGGCTTTGATGTCCACCGGACAGCCATTGAGCAACAGCCAGCCGGTCGTTTGCCCGCTGCCTCCGCCGGGATTTCGGATCCCGACAGTAATATTAACATTTGCGTCTGAAGCAGCGCCGGTAACACCGCGAATTCTCAAGCCACCGCCTGAGTTCGTCACTATGAACCCATTTTTATCGGCGGCGATATTGATTGCTCGCGCATTAATGATGTTAGTGCCCGACCCAAGGACGAGTTCTTCCGGAATGCCACTGGGAAGCGCGCCATCATTGTTTTGCACACCATTTGGTTCGGTACCGAAATTGGCATAGCTTTCTGTCAGCAAACCAGGGCCGCCCTGCTGCGCTGCAATCGATGGTGTGCTAAGGTTCATCGTCCCCACCGTGATATTGTTGCTATAGGCAAAACTCATTGCCCCGCCAACCCTTGTCAAACCAGCCAGCACTCCGCCATTCGTGGCGATGCCAAAAGTTCCGTTGGGGTTGTCGTAGATAAAGTTTGTCAAACCGGAGAGGTTAAAGTAGGCACAGGGCATGGTGGTGCCGGAACTGGTCGCCGTATCTGCAACCAGAAGGTTTGGCCCGGTCACTTCCAGCGTGCCGCCGCCGATAACGTAAGCATAAGTCGCCTGGCTGGTGCCATTGGCGCCGTTATTCCCCCCGACCAGCAAGCTATTGGTCACGATCAGAATTTTGTTCGCCGGGATTAGGGTGACCGAATAGCCCCAACTGGTCATTGGTTCAAAACTGGTATAATTCAATGCCGAAATGATTCCGGCGAAACTCGAATCTACAGTATTGTTGACCGTGAACGGGCTCCCCGATTCGTCAGCATTCGCGAAAATAACCGTATCGGTCGCCGCCGGACCAAAACCCGGAGTGATTGGGCTCCAGTCAGCGGGCGTACTCCAGGCGCCACTGGTGGCATTCCACGTATAGCTGGCCGCGCCTGCCGAAAGCACGGACACAAACATGAGGGCCATGAAAAATGCCATGCAGGAACGGCAAAACAAGTTAATCCGATTTCTATAGCAGTTAACTTTCATAGTATTTAGTGGGTCGCGAATGTAATTGTTTTCGAGGAATTATTCTGACAACATTTAGTTTATCATTTCGAACCGGGTGAATTTGTGATAGCATACCTTGTCTGGTTCACCCTCTCTACCCCTCTTTGGGGGGGTAGCCGAAATGAGTAAATCAATTAGACTTGGCAACAGTATGACTCCGGACTGGTTAAAGAAATCGATGTCAGCCCTGGTCATCGTTTCAGCGTCATTGCCATTGCTGGCCGACCCGGTATCACTCCCGACTCTGACTAATGCCGCTGATGTCCTGGCGCTTCCGGGCGAGCAGGCGGCGCGGGGAATCCCGGTTTCCATCACCGGAATCGTGACCGCGGCCGAAACCAATTCAACCTGGAACGGACGTTTCTTTATGCAGGATTCCACGGCCGGAGTTTTTGTGGAAAACAAAGCGCAACAGCAGCCCTTGCTGGGAGAGATTGTCAAAGTCACAGGAATTACCCGGGCGGGTGGATATGCCCCGTGCATCACCAAACCGCACTGGCAAAAGATAGGTTTTGCGCCGCTGCCCGAGGCCAAACCGGTCACGATCGACCAATTGATGTCGGGCACCGAAGACGGCCAGCGCGTCGAAATTGCCGGTGTCCTGAGATCGGTGCAACCCAGCGGTTACCGCCTTGGAGCTGACGTCGTTTCCGGCGGATACCGTTTTCGCGCCTATTTTCCGGGTCCCGCTGCGGATCAAACGCCGCTCATTGGGGCGAAAGTGCTTTTGAGGGGCACAGTTGCCACCGCTTATAACGCTCCACTCAGGCATATTGTCGCGGTGACACTGTACGTATCCCGGGACGCGGACGTGATTACTGAGCAAGCCGCGCCGGCAGACCCCTACGCCGAGCCGATAGCTCCGCTCAATGCCATCGCCCAATATCGAAAGAACCGCCTGCCCGGCAGCGAAGTCCATGTCAAAGGAGTGGTCACTTATCAAACAAAAGGCGAAGGTTTGTTCCTGTGCGATTCCAATGGCGGGCTCCAGGTAAAAAGCCGGTTAACTGAATCGGTGGCGGTGGGAGACGTAGTTGAAGCGGTCGGTTTTCCAGCGGTTGAAAACTTCCTGCCCGTTTTGGAAGATGCGGACTTCAAGAAAACAGGGGAGACGGCGCCCGGGCTAATGCCTCTCGAGGTCAAGCCTCCAGATCTCCTGAAAGGATTGCATCACGCCGATTATGTGACATTAAACGGAGTGTTGGTGGATCGTTTGGCGCATGGGGTGGAAAAAACGGGAACGGAACCGGTGTTTTGGACAACGCTGGTTCTTCAAAACAGCAATTTTTTATTCGAAGCCGAAAAGGACACCACGGAAGCGAATAACTACCTGACTTCCATCCCCATTGGGAGCCTCGTCGAGGTCAGCGGCGTATGCATACTCGAGAACGACGAAGATGGAAAAGTAAAGTCCGTGCGTGTCCTGCTCCCGACTTCTCATAACGTATGCATTCTGCAAAAACCAGGCTGGTTGACGCCGCAGCATCTGCTGGCTAGTTTGGCGGTTCTTTCAGGCGTATTGGTGATAGCCGTGAGTTGGTCGGTCATGGTGTCGAAGCGGAATTCAAAACTGAGATTCCTGATCACCGAAAAAGTAGCCGCCCAAAAAGAACTTCAGGACGCGCATGATTTGCTCGAATCACGGGTTGAAGAACGCACGAAACAGCTGAAGGTGGAGATGACTGCGCGCAAGGAATCGGAACTGCAATTTCGCGCCGTTTTGACCGAGCGCACCCGCCTGGCCCAGGAATTGCACGATACTCTCGAGCAGACGATCACCGGCATCGCGTTGCAATTGGAACGTGTCGAAAGCCATTTTGGAAAAAATTCGGATAATGCTTCGCACCATCTTAAACTAGCCAGGAGCCTGACCCGGCAGGGCCAAACGGAAGTCCGCCATTCGATTTGGGGGTTGAGAAGCAGGGCTGCCGAAGAGTTCAATCTGGTAAACGCTCTGAACGTGGCCGGACGCCAAATTGCCAATGACGCCGGTATGCAAATCCATCTCGAAACGTCAGGACAGATCCAGTCGCTGCCCGAGACCTTCGAAGAAAATCTTTTGCGCATCGGACAGGAAGCGATTACCAACGCGGTCAAACATTCAGGGGCCGCGACCGTGAAAATCGAGTTGCAATTCGCCCCGCAACACGTCGTATTGAAAATCGAAGACGACGGCAAAGGCTTTGACCCCGAGCATTGTATTGGACCTGATCAGGGACATTTTGGTTTATTGGGAATTCGCGAACGCGCCGAGCGCATGGGCGGCGGCGCGAACATCAGCAGTGCGCCGGGAACCGGCACGCGCATCCGCGTGGACGTTCCCATCAAACAAAATGGCCACGCCCATGACCCAACAGACCTCGACACATGAAAAACGAGCCTGATATTCGAATCCTTGTTGCTGATGACCACTACGTCGTCCGGATGGGCGTCATTGCCATTATCAATGACCAGGAGGACATGAAAGTCGTTGCGGAGGCGGCGAACGGATTTCAGGCGATCGAACTGTTCAAAAAGCACAAGCCCGATTTGGTATTATTGGATTCGCGGATGCCGCAAAAGGGCGGAGTCCAGGCGGCAAAAGAAATCAAGTCTCAGTCAGAGACCGCCCGCATTGTCATGCTCACCGCCTTCGATGGGGATGAAGATATTTCCCAGGCGTTGGAATCCGGCGCCCAGGGTTATGTGCTTAAGAATTCAACCGATAAAAACCTCCTCCCGGCCATTCGGGCCGTCGCTGCCGGACGATCCTGGATCCCGCCTGAAGTTGAAGAACGGCTCGCCCGGCGAAAAACATACGAGTCCCTCACTCCGCGGGAATTAGTCGTTCTCCGTGAAATGGCCAAAGGCCTTGCCAACAAGCAAATCGCCAGCGTCCTGAACATCACCCAAAACACCGCGAAAGGCTATTTGAAGAACATTCTTTATAAGCTGCACGTTTCCGACCGTACTGAGGCCGTAACCGTGGCGATTCAGAGGGGACTGATCCATCTATAGAGACTGGTTAAACAGGTCTCTTGCCTCTTTTCAGGAATGCATTGGGATCATGAATCACTGTCATTTATCGCCGCACCAGATCATTGGCCAACAATGACCCCCTGAACCGCTGTGATCATTCGTCGTAGCAAACCATCGGACGGCAATTCTCCTTCTCCAGGGGGAGAAGGCCGGGATGAGGGCGGGCTCTTTGCAGCCGAGGTACGAGGCTCATTCTCGTCGGTTCATGAGGAAGGAGAATCCTACAGAAGAGAATGTCGTTCAAACAAAGTCGAACAGGCATCCCCCCTCGCTCAAACCGCAAAATTAGGCGGTAGCCAACCGCGTTCAATGCAGTGTTGGAAATGCCATTCGCAAGGACGATGAAGCTTGTAACTCCAGAAAAACCAACCCCTCGTTCCTTCGTAGTTCAATAACTGGGCATCCGCATAACCCCGTGTGGCGGACTCAATCTGCAGGCTGGAAAGACCCGACATGGCGCGGTCGGGCAATGACAACGACCACTCACCAACCAGAGTCGGCAATTCTTCGCGCTGCATTTCGCCGAGCGTGGTATTGCGGTCCAGGGCAAAGGCCAGTTGCTCAAGTGCCGAACGGGACAGAGCCTCCTTGTCGAAGCACTGATAGAGGTGTGTATCCAGGATCACGTTTACGAACGAGGGCTCCTGCATGAAATTTTTCCACACCAGCGGACGAAACGAATCGTGTATGACAACGGCAACGCCGGGGCCTGCATGCTGGCGGACACGGGCATAGCCGTCCTGATAGTACTGCTGGAGTATTTCGATAGGGACCACCGGTTTCGGCTCATTCAACAGCTCAATGCCGTAAAGCGCCGGGTGGCTTCCATAGTTCTGGGCGAAGCTCTCGATAACTCTTAAGGTTTCCTTGATGTTTTGCGGGTCCTTCGGCCAGTTGACCGGACCGCTGCGTCCGCTGTGGTCCCAGCCATTCTGGCTGCCCGGCGCGCCATGCAGGTCTAAAAGCAATTTCAAACCGTTTTTCTGACATTGGTCCAAAGCAAAATTGATAAAACGGGAACATTCAACATACGGCTTGGGCGCTTCCAGGGCCCAATATCCCACCGGAAGACGCACCGCATTCAGGCCGTGCTCTTTTATCCAGCGAAAGTCGTCAGCCGTAATAAACGTTTCGCGATGACGATCAAGACGGCCTTTGGCCCTGTTACCCAGGTCCGAACAAAGGGTGTATTCGTCCGGCGCGTCTGTACCATGGTAAACGTCCGGCGACATCCATCGTTCAAGAACCAGCCATGACCCAAGATTGACCCCGCGCAACTTTAAATTCGCGGAGTCGTCATTACTATTTGGCAGTTTTACGGGGACCGAAGTCGAAACATCCTTTGCAAATGTCAGCCCGGACAAATCGGCCGCGGCCAGCGCGGCAATTCCCCCCAAAGTATTTTGAATGAACTCTCTTCGGCGCATAAACTCAATTTTACTCACGGAACAAAAAAGATTGAATCAACGAATCGGCCATATTTGTTGTAATTAGACCAAATCTTCCCTCATTCAACTACCCCTCTTTGGAGGGGTAGCCCGCTATCTCATGAGTAGCAGAGTTCGGATGAAATGGATAACGCGTCAGCTAAAACCTGAAGAGATCAGGGAACCCTCGACATTCACCCTGGCAATCTGACAGTCTTCCTTCGTAATTGCCAATCCCGGTAACAAATCCTGACAGGAAAACGCTCATAGCGAAACTGGCGCGGCAGGCATTCGGGAGCCTGCTTGTCGTGCCGATGGCGCTTTTCATTCCCGCGGCTACGGTGAAATTTTGGCAGGGATGGGCATTTATTATCACAGGACTCGTACTTCCGTTTTGTGTGATGTTTTATCTTTATTATCGTGATCCCGATGTATTGGCGCGGAGACTGATTCGCCGGGAAAACATCGGCGCGCAACGATTCATGATGCAGCTGGCCGTGATGCTTTACTTCCTGATCCTCATTTTGGCGGGATGGGACTTTCAATTCGGCTGGACTCGCCAATGGATCGCGCCGGTACCCTGGTGGCTCACCGCCGTCGCGCTCGCAATCATCGTGGTTTACGAAGCCTGGTTTGTGGCGGTCTTGAAGGCCAATCGTTTCGCCGCGAGCATCATCCACGTTGAAACCGGGCAAATCATCGCTGCCTCAGGGCCCTATCGAATCGTCCGGCATCCCATGTATTTGGGAATGATTGTCCGATGGCTGGTCACGGCGCCTGCCCTTGGCTCGCTTGTCGTCTGGCCGGTATCCTGCCTGATCGTTCCGATTTTTGTTTTGCGCCTGCTCAACGAAGAAAAATTCCTTCAGCG
>DASXFM010000139.1:0-15896 GCA_036489615.1 Verrucomicrobiia bacterium
ACAACGACCGACCCTCGATGCGCGGCTCAAACGGCGGCGATTTCCATAAGTCCAGCGGCTCAGGCGGCTGCACGTCGTAATGGCCATAAACCAGAAAATGCGGACGGCGCTTTCCGTTTCCTGTCCCCGCCACCGCCGGCGTTCGAGCCAGCACAATCGGATGTCCATTCGTAGGGCAAATCTCGGCCGTCAGGCCGATCTGGAGACAATGCCGCACGAGCCAGTCGGCGCACGCGCGCATGTCATTTTTATGCTGCGACTGCGCCGAGACACTGGGAAATCGCAAAAACTCACACAATTCAGACAGGAATCGCGGCTGGTTTTCTTTCAAGTAATTGAGAACGGGGTCCATAATATTGAAATTCGGTTGATGATATTGAACAAAAATTCGTCCTTACCAAAAAAGGATAGGCGTACCGCGTCAGAATTAAAAATTAAAAATGAACAGCATCCCCATCCGTCCCATAGGTCCTATGCGTCCCATTTTCCCATTGCCTGGTGCACTTGAACCGCTCTCCTTACGGTTGACATCACCATCGCCTCTCGCCGCGTAAATCGTAAATTGTAAATCGTAAATTTCAGACCCCTTGCCCAAGGTATGGTTCACGCCTAAATTAGAGAAATGCGCCGCTTGCTGCTTATCCTTGCTATCCTGCTTGTCCGGCCCGCCTTTTCCCAAACCGACGATAGCGCATCGCCCGCACCCATCGCCCAACGCTCATGGTTCGTCGTCAGCACCGTCCATTTCAACGTCTATAGTTGCGGCGACGTAACCGACACCTACCGGCTCGTCGGGCGGCTCGAACAATTTCAGCGCGCCTACGCCCTGCTCGCCGGAAAAAATGCCACTGCTTCTCCGCCCATTGTCGTCCTGGCCTTTCCCGACCACGACAGCATGATCCCCTTCCTGCCGCTCTACCAGGGCCATCCCGGAAACATCGCCGGATTTTTCACACGCGGCAGCGATGAAAACCTCATCGTCCTGTCCCTGCCCAATGCCGATTCGCCGGACATGGACGTCATCTTCCACGAATACGCCCACCTCCTCTTTCGCCACAACGACGAAATCTGGCCGCTCTGGCTTAAGGAAGGCATGGCTGAAGTTTATTCCACCTTTCTGACCAGCGGCAACGAGGTCGAAATCGCACGCCCGATCGATCGCCACCTCCAAACCCTTGCTGCCGAACAGCTGATGCCGTTGCATGAACTCTTCGAAGTCGCCCATGACTCTCCTCAATACAACGAAGCCAGCCGACAGGGAATGTTCTACGCCGAATCCTGGCTCCTGACGGATTATCTCATGACCGGCGATAACCCAATCCTTCGCTCCCGATTCTCGCGATACACGGAACTCCTTGGCGAAGGCCAAACCGCGGAACAAGCCTTCACCAACGCCCTCGGCGTCTCGCTGGCCGCCATGGAAGCCGAACTCCACCGCTATGCCCAGGCCGGCAATTATCATCCCATCGTACTGCGCGTTTCCCAGGATCTTTCCGCGCCTCTCAAGATCAACACCCGGGCCGTCACGCCCGTCGAAATTCTCTTTCGATTTGGCGATGAATTCCTCCGTATCGACCGCGCCGACGATGCCCGGGCCTGGTTCGAAAAAGCCGAGAAACTTGCGCCCGCCAGTCCCCTCCCGTACGAAGGCCTCGGCCTCCTCGCCTCCCAACGCAACGACCCCTCAACCGCCGTAAACGAACTTGAACACGCCCTTCAACTCGGTTCCACGAGTTTTCTGACTTACTACATCTACGCACAGGAAAAATATCATCTCACCGCTCACGGCACCATGTATGGCCCTCTTTCCGGGAACCAGGCCGGGCAAATCCGCGATGAACTCGATAAATCCATCGCCCTCATGCCCGACTTCGCCCCCGCTCACGAACTGCTCGGCTTTTTCGAAATGGTCCAGGGCGAAGACATCGCCGCCGCCGAACAACAGCTCAACGCCGCCATCGAACTCGAACCCGAAAATCCGTCCTACCTTTACACCCTCGCCCAGGCCCAACTCCGCGCCCGCGACCCCGAAGACGCCCGGCGCACCATCCAACCCCTGCTCCTCCCAACCGCCGACCCAAAACTCCACGCCGCCGCGCTCGAATTAATGCAGCAACTCAATTCCAATCCGTAGGGGAGCACACGCGCCTCGCGTGTCGATTTGGGCGCCTCGCCCAAAATCCCTTCGCACGTGAATGTCCAACTAAAACAATCGTCTCGGCCCAACCCCAAAACGAACGGTTCTCCAACCAGTAGGGGCGAGTAGGGGTCGGTCCCACATAATCACACATCAAATCTGTTCATTTCCTTTTGTGCAACAGATTCGCCAACGAACCCGCCCTGCCACCGCGCTACGCTGTCTTGTCGCGCCAGCGCCGGCAGATCAGGAAGCAGTCCGTACCCGACTCAAATGGCAAGAGCCCAAAAAATTCATTCATTGCCCCATTCGGTCGTTTCTTTGCCTTTGAAGCTTGGACGAACTTCGAGTTAAATCAAATCAGCAAGAGCATGGATCCCGGGCATACAATTGTGAAAGTAAAATGGGCAAAGACGGCTTTTTTGCCGGCAAGTCGCAGAGCCCAAAGGATCGCCAATTACCCGTTACACATGCTGTGGCAGAAGCATAATTTCGCCCGCCTCATTTTGTATTCGGTTATTCTTCAATTATTTGCTTCTCAATGCCTTCCTGCTCAATCCTCCAATTGGTGGGACGGAAAATCGCCTGAACAGATTTTGACAAATGCAGAGTCGACCACCCATAATCTGGATTACTTTCAGGGAAGCAAAGCGCATCGCACGACTGATTCAAGCCAGTCTTTATTATATTTCCAGCGAAAAACTTCCGATGGAACCGTCGAAACAAAGCTCGATATTTTCGATAGCGGGCGTCTGTCATCGGCAGATTATTACCTGGCGAGCGGAAACTATTTTTGCGCGCACGGCGAAATAGCCAAAATTGGCTATGATGAAAACGCGGCCCAGGACACGGCGCAACGGCTCGCGGCAAAAATGTCCGATCCTTACGAATATCAAATGCTGGAGCCTGCGATCATTGGCACAAATGATTGCATCGTTGTCGCTCGCATCATGAATCCTCCGCTGGTTGATGCAGTCAAGGCTGTTATATACAAAGGAGTGACCCGGCGTCAGGAAATTATGTTCGCGGGAGGAGATCTAAGAAAATTAATCCGCTCCGAAACGGATTATTATATCCGGAAAAGCGACGACGTTGTCATGGGGTATTTAGGACGAAACAATTCAAAACAGCTTTTGGACGATTTTCTGTACGATAATGTCCAGATCAATGTTCCTATCCCAAACCAGGAATTCACCCTTCCTGCTGGACCTGTAAAGTTGGCTGCCACCTTTAAGGACTTTCAAAGAATCGTCTCGGAACAAATCGCTCAAGACCGGAGACACAAACACGAAATCAAATGGTTTCGGCCGGTGATGATAGGACTTTTTGCCGTGTCATTCGTTGCATTATTGGCACTGCTTTATTCCAGATTTCAACACAGGACTTCAAATTAGATGGCCATAAAATTGCGACATTTCATCGGTGTTGCTGCAAACTCGTTTAACCACCTATAAACGAACGCTATTCGAAACCGCTTTTCCCGCCCAAAAAATCCAGCTTGTTCGTTTAGATGCAATCGTCATATTTCCCAATCATCCGAGGCTTATTTAGCCCAAAAATGCATTCATTTAGCATTTCATTTAACCTCGTTAAACTGCAAATCCCTGACACACCTCTTTCGATTAAACGAAGTTCCTCAACTAAGCCAAAACCGCCCGTCCGCCCCCGCTATCGCAACACACCGGTCAATCCCCGCTTGCTCACTCCCGTCGCTCTCGTTTCCAATCGTTTCGCCAAAACATCCCAAATCCCCAATAAAATCGCGTCTTTTGCCCCCAATCCCCTTCGTTTCCTTATTGCATTCCCTATAGGCACAAAATGTGTAAGCCCGTGGAGCAGGCTTCCCGCATGTCCCGCTATGGCTTCAAGCGACGGCGGTAAACGCTCAACCTCGAATGCCTTCGCAGTCGTCGATTCATTCGGCGTTGGGCGTTGGGCGTTCAACGTTCGATGTTTCGGAGGGGCTTCCCGTTTACACCCCTCCAACCCTTCAAAATCCCGAAATTCCCCAATAAAAACACCTCTTTCCGGATCTTTCCGAGCGCCATTTACACGTTTACTTTCCTACACACAACAAATGTGTAAGGCCAGCCCGAGCCGACCTTCCTGGTTGTCGGCCTCGCGACCGCTTCAACGCTCTCGTCGCTCCATAGCGAAGCGACGGCGGATCAACGTTTTAACATTTCAACGTTTTAACGCCTCGTCTAAACTGTTTCCATGCAGGAATTTTCCACGCTGGATGGGGCTATCCTCATTGATAAGCCCTCGGGACCCACGTCGCACGACGTTGTGGATGCCATTCGCCGCAAATTTGGCATCAAAAAGGTCGGGCATTGCGGCACGCTCGATCCGAATGCCACTGGGCTATTGATTATCGTCCTGGGCCGCGGCACCAAGCTGTCCGAAAAATTGATGGGCGATGACAAGGTCTACGAAGGCACCATCCAATTTGGCGTCGCGACCAATTCATACGACACGGACGGTGAAGTGCTCGAAACCAAACCAGTCCCGCCGCTGACGCTTGAGCAATTGAATGAACTGGCTGGCCAATTTATCGGCGATCAAATGCAAACGCCGCCCATGGTTTCGGCCATCAAAAAGGACGGCGTACCGCTCTATAAACTTGCGCGCAAGGGAATCGAAGTAGAGCGCGAGCCGCGACTGGTCCACATCTATAATTTCCGGTTCACGAACTATTCCCAGCCGAACGCGGAATTTCGGCTCGCCTGCACCAAGGGCACCTATGTGCGAAGCATCGCGCACGATCTGGGGCAAAAAATCGGCTGCGGCGCCCACCTGTCCACCTTGCGCCGAAGCGCCTCAGGCAAATTTGACGTCGCCGACGCCACTTCGCTGGATACGGTTTTGAACATGACGACCTTGCAATTGGAAAAGAAAGTAGTGCCGTTTTTAAAGCTCTCGACATGAAATCTACCCTCTTGCGTAGCAGCGGACATGCATCCGCTCAAACTATTTCGCGAACCGGCCATCCTGCCTCCCTGGCCATCCAGACTATCCAATCATCGGATTACAATTCTCCCTCTCCCCGGGGAAGAGGGCCGGGGTGAGGGCGAACGTTCATCTGATTTTCTTCCGAACCCTCATCTCCATGAACATTATTCGTACGTCAGCCGAACTTCAAACCGCCGGCAAACGCGTTTGCCTCGCCATCGGTTTCTTCGACGGCGTCCACCTGGGCCATCAGCAAATCATCCGCCAGACCATCGCCGATGCCCGCCAGCACGGCGGCATCGCGTTGGCCCTCACATTTGACAAACATCCGAATGCCATCGTCGCTCCCGAAAAAACGCCGCCGCTCATCTATTCACTGCCGCAAAAACTGCGGGCCATTCAATCCGTTGGAGTCGAAGATATTTTGCTGATTGGATTCGACCAGCAGTTCAGCCGGCAAACCGGAGAAGAGTTCGTGCGCGTTCTCGCTCGCGATTTTGGGAAAATCTACAGCATCTGCGTCGGGGCAAATTTTGCTTTTGGTCATAAGCGCAGCGGGAACGTTGCGTTGCTAAAAAAGCTCGGTGGAGAATTGCATTTCCACGTCCATGGACTCAGCGCTGTTTCACTCGACGGCCACGCCGTCAGCAGCACGCGCATTCGTGAGGAAATCCGCTCGGGAAATCTGGATGCTGCCAGCCAGATGCTCGGACGGCCCTACGCCATTTGCGGAACGATTGTTGTGGGCGACAAGCTCGGACGAACCCTGGGTTTTCCCACGGCAAATCTGGACGTCACCGGCCTGGTTCTCCCGCCAAACGGCGTTTATGCCGCCGTTACCAGGCACGAAGGCCGGTTATATCGCGCTGCGCTGAACATTGGCATCCGGCCCACGGTTTCGGCTGGGCGGCAATTGCGGGTGGAAGCCCATCTGCTGGACTTCGATGGTGACATTTATGGCCGGGAATTGGAAATTGAGATCGGCGAAAAATTGCGTGATGAAAAAAAATTCGGCTCACCCGCGGAACTAAAAGAGCAGATCGCGGCGGACATTGCCACAATAAGGAAGCAGATTTGATCTCAAATTTTGAATCGTTTGCAAGGCCGCCGGGGAACGCCATGCCATGCCTGACGCGACACGTGATACGGAACCCGGGGTCGGGGCCGATGCATTTTCAGCTTTTCTACTTTGAACAAGCGGCTAATTTAGTTGTCCATTTTTCATGATTTTTAAACAATGAACACAGGAATTTCCGCCATCAACGAAGCTGTCAAGGACGCGGGCGCGTTCACGCATCCGCTGTTTAACGAACTGGGAAAAGTCATCGTCGGCCAAAACTATTTGACCGAACGGCTGGTCATCGGCCTCCTGGCCAACGGCCACGTCCTGCTGGAAGGCGTGCCGGGCCTGGCCAAAACGCTGGCCGTCAAATCAATGGCCTCCTGCATCAGTGTCAAATTTTCGCGCCTGCAATTTACCCCGGACATGCTGCCCGCCGACGTGATCGGCACCCAGATTTACAATCCGCAATCCGGCGGCTTCACCACGCGCAAAGGACCGATCTTCGCCAACCTGATTTTGGCGGACGAAATCAACCGCGCGCCCGCCAAAGTGCAAAGCGCCCTCCTCGAAGCCATGCAGGAAAAACAGGTCACCATTGGCGACCAGACCTTCCGCCTGGAGGAGCCGTTCCTGGTCCTCGCCACGCAGAATCCAATTGAGCAGGAAGGCACCTACCCGCTGCCCGAAGCGCAGGTCGACCGCTTCATGCTGAAATTAAAAATCGGTTACCCGGCCCGCGATGAAGAACGAAAAATCCTCGATTTAATGGCCAAAACCAGCGGCACGCCGACGACCACCGCGGTCGTCGACCCCAAAGACATCCTCAAGGCCCGCGGCGTCATTAACGAAATTTACGTGGATGACAAAGTGAAGGACTACATCGTGGATTTGGTCTGCGCCACGCGCGAACCTGACAAATACAAAATCGCCGTCGAGGAATTCATCCAGCTCGGCGCTTCACCGCGCGCGACCATCGCCCTGACCCTTGCGGCCAAAGCCTTCGCCTTCCTCAAAGGCCGCGGTTATGTTACGCCCCAGGATGTAAAAAGCATCGGCATGGACGTCCTGCGCCATCGCGTGGCCATCACCTACGAGGCCGAGGCCGAGGAGAAAACCAGCGAAACGGTCATTCAAAAGATTTTTGATGAACTGCCCGTGCCGTGACAGATTCGAGACATGAAAGTCACCGGGTTGCGAAGCTCATACGAGAAGGTTGGAGGCATCGTTTTTTTTGGACGAATGCTCGATAAAATCCGTTTGCATGCCCAGGCCAAACTCCCCGCCGATTATAATCTCGGTTGCGGATTTGATGGCCGGTGCGTCCGCCTCCTGAGCGTCGACTACGGTGCGCTCATCAAACGCACGCTGCAGGGCGGGACCGATGAAGAAATCTTGGATTGGTGCTTCCAAAACGGACGCCGACCCGGCGAAGAAGAAATCTTTATTTGGAATACCTTTCTCGCCAAACGCGGCTGGCGCGATGAAGTCAGCGAGGAACTAAGACTCGAAAAAGTAAAGCGCGGTTTCGCCCGCCGGGACGACATCCAGACGTTCTTCGATTTTCACAAGGCCGACGAATCGGACGATTGACCTATGATCCCCCGCGAAATCATCAAAAAAATCCGGCAGAATGGAACTCCTTCATTTCAGCCGCTGGCGCAACTCCTCTGGATTTCGGCTGGGATGCCAAATGGCGACCACGCCGATTTCGTTCCCTTCAATTGTGAAGTAAACGCGATATTTGAACCGTGGCATTTGCGCTTTGCGAACTTGATGGGCTTCTTTTTGGAAAAGTTCAGGATTATGCTTGATCCGTTCAAAAAGCGCCATCAGTTCAGCGTCGAATTCATGCCCCAACCCGGGCTCTTGCCCTTCATACCATTCCAGTGCCTGAAGGTAATCGGTATCGGCGGGCGATTTAAGCCACACCCGTTTCATTTCCAGCCATACCGTTTGCGAGCCTCCTCGCGGACTTGTTCCCATGGAATCCCTTGGTGCGGATTTTTACGAAACTCTTCTGCGCGCCTCTCAAGCTCAGCGATTTGTTCTGGCGTCAGTTCATCGTCGAATTCGATGAATTCGTCTTCGATGCGCTCCACAAGTTCGCGTCGCTCCCCTTCGGGCATCCGGCGTATTTCTTCGAGAATCTGTTCCGCGCTCATGTCTTCAATCTATCCCACGGCTCCGGCCGTGCAAGCTGCCTTTTTGGCCATTCGCAACGCCCGTTACCCAACACGCTGTCCATGATCCCCCGCGAAATCCTCAAAAAAATCCGGCAGATCGAGATCCGCACCAACCGTCTCGTGACCGAATCTCTCGCGGGCGCGTATCACTCGGTCTTCAAAGGCCAGGGAATGAATTTTGACGAGGTCCGCGAATATCAACCGGGCGATGACGTGCGCGCAATCGACTGGAACGTCACGGCCCGGATGAATCATCCATTCATCAAAAAATTTGTCGAAGAACGGGAACTCACGCTCATGCTCGTCGTAGACGTCAGCGGTTCCGGCCTGTTTGGTTCACGCGCACAATCCAAACGGGAACTCGCGGCGGAAATCGCGTCCGTGCTGGCGTTTTCCGCCATTCGCAACAATGACAAAGTGGGCCTGCTCCTCTTCACTGATGAAGTCGAAAAATTTATTCCGCCGCGCAAAGGCCGGGGCCACGTCTTGCGTGTCATTCGCGAAGTTCTCTTTTTCGAGCCCAAACGACGCCAAACGGATTTGGTTCAGGCGCTCGAGTTCATGGGGCGCGTTCTGCCGCACCGCTCGATCGTTGTGATCATCTCGGATTTTCAAACGCCCCAAAGTTCCGGTCCGCTGGCGCTTCCCGTTCAAACCGCGTTGCGCATGGCCAATCGCCGGCACGACGTCGTTACGGTCCAAATCACCGACCGCTACGAAATGGAACTGCCGGCCCTCGGACGCCTCACGTTTGAAGATGCCGAGACCGGCGAGATCATGGAAATCAATACCGCCTACGCCGGCAGCCGCGATGCTTTCGCCGTCCGCCGCAAAAAACAATTGGCGGACCTGGCTCGCCAATTCCGCTCTTCCGGAATTGACGCCATCCAGTTGCGCACGGACGAGTCTTATAGCGCCGCCCTGGGAAACTTTTTTGAAACCAGGGAACGCCGGAGGTTAAGAGGGTGAACGGCACGAACGACATCCGCGATATCAAGCCGCCGATTGATATTCCCACCGGCCTGGAATGGCTTTGGCCGGTGCTCGCCGCACTGGCCATCGTTGCGATTTTATTCGTCGCCTGGATGATGTGGAGAATCTCCCGCGCGCAGGTCAGCGTCGAACCCCTGGTCCCGGCGCATCTTCGCGCCAAACAAGCACTGCAAAAAGCCCTGGAACTCATTGGCCAGCCGAAAGAATTTTGCGTCCTGGTCTCGGACACCGTCCGGCGCTATCTCGAGGAGCGCTTTGCCTTTCACGCGCCGGAACGCACCACGGAAGAATTCTTGCGCGAACTGAGCGAAACGGATTTATTGACCGCCGACCAAAAGGAAAGCCTCGCCAGATTTTTGGAAAACTGCGACCTCGTAAAATTCGCCAAATACGAGCCGGGCGAAAATGAATTGCGGGAATTGCATTCGTCCGCCGTCCGGCTCGTCGAGGAAACCGAGCCCACGGAAAATTCAAAGAACGAACCGCGCGCAACCGTCCAACAATCTTAAATGGTCTTCGCCCACAAATATTTTCTATTGCTCCTGGCGCTCTTGCCTCTCTTGGCCTGGCTCAAGGGCAAACGCGGCGCGCCGCCGGCCTTTTTGTATTCCTCCCTGAATTTGGTCCAAGGATTGACGGGAATCCGCCGGTCGCGTTCCGGACAATTCCTGGCCGCGTTGCGCTGGTTCGCTTTGGCTGCGTTTATTGTCGCGCTCGCCCAACCGCGCTGGACCAAAAGCACCACGCAGGTCAAAGCCAGCGGCATTGACATCGTGGTCGCCCTGGACTTGTCCGGCAGCATGAAGACACCGGACTATACGGTGGATGGACAGGGTGTCAGCCGCTTTGACGTGGCCAAATCCGTCCTCAAAAAATTTGTCGGCGAACGCCCCGACGACCGCATCGGCCTCATCGTTTTTGCCGCCCAGGCGTTCATCGCCTCTCCGATGACTCTGGATCACGATTACCTTCTGGACAACATCGACCGGCTTGAGATCGGCACCATCAATTCAGACGCCACCGCCATCGGCGATGGCCTGACTACCGCGCTGAATCGGCTTCGCAACATTAAGGCGAAAAGCAAAATCATCGTCCTGATGACCGATGGCGCCAATAACACGGGCAAGATCGACCCGATCACCGCCGCCCAGGCCGCGCAGGCGCTCGGCGTAAAAGTTTACGCCATCGGCCTTGGCAATCGCGAAATTGTCGAACGCATGGGGTTGCCCTCCGGATTTCTGCCGGATGAAGACACGCTCAAACAAATCGCGCAATTGACCGGCGGACAGTTCTATCGCGGGGATAATAGTGAAAGACTGCGGGACATCTATGATGAGATCGACAAAATGGAAAAGACCGAAGCCGTCGTGAGCAAATATACCGAGTTCCGGGAACTGTTTCCCTGGTTCCTGTGCGGTGGCGCCGGGATGCTGTTGCTCGAAATCGCGCTGGCCCAAACCGTTTTCCGGAGGCTTCCGTGAGATTCATCATTCACCATCCACCAACTGAATCGTAAAAATGCGCTGGGAACATGAAAATTTGCTTTGGCTGTTGCCGCTGGTACTGCCGGCGCTGGCCCTCTTTTTCTGGTGGCGCGAGCGGTCGCGGCAGCGCATCGTGGCCCAATTTATCGAAGCCCGCTTGCTTTCGGCGCTGACCGTCGGCATTTCACCGCGTCGCAGAAAAATCCGTTATACGCTTTTGGTCCTGGCCGCGGGATTTTTGATCGTCGCCCTGGCGCGGCCGCAATATGGATTCGATTTGCAGGAAGTCGAACAGAGCGGCCTCGACATCGTTGTGGCCGTGGATACCTCCAAATCCATGCTCGCTCAGGACATCACCCCGAACCGCCTCGAACGCGCCAAACTCGCCGCGCTCGAACTCATGCAGGACGCCCAATCCGACCGGCTCGGACTTCTTGCATTCGCCGGCCAGGCATTTCTTGAATGCCCTCTGACGGTTGACGACACCGCGTTTGAGCAGAGCGTCCAGGCATTGGACGTCAATTCCGTTTCCGAAGGCGGGACCGCCATTGCCAACGCCATCGATACCGCCCTCTCGGCCTTCAAGGAAAATAATCATTACAAAACCCTCGTCCTGTTGACCGATGGCGAAGACAACGTCAACGAGGCCGCCGCGCTCGAAGCCGCCAAAAACGCCGGCAAAGCCGGCCTGAAAATTTTCACCGTCGGCATCGGCACCGCTGACGGAACGCTGATTCGTGTAACCGGGCCGGACGGAAATTCTGATTACGTCCGTGACGCCAATGGGAATGTCGTCAAAACGCATTTGAATGAGACGCTGCTCCGGGAAATTGCCGGCGCCACCGGCGGTTTTTATCTGCCCCTTCGGGGCGCCGATACCATGGATGTCCTGTACGATCGCGGCCTTGCCCCATTGCCCAAATCCCAGGGCGTCGGCCGAATGATCCGCCATTATCACGAGCAATTTCAATGGCCCTTGTCCGTCGCGATTCTCTTGTTGATCATTGAGATGCTCTTGCCCGAACGCAAAAAATCATCGGGGCAAATGTCCGGAGGCCACAGGGCGCCCTTCGCTTTCGGTAGCGGGGAAAACCAGGTTGAATCGCCCGTTGCCAGCCCCACGGAGGCTCCACCGGTCATCGCTGCGCCGCCGGTCCTCAACGTCCCGCCGTCGGCTGCCGCGCTGCTCATCAGCCTTCTGTTATTGCCCATCGCTGCCGCAGCCTCGCCCGCGGGCGCATTGCGCGACTATAATTCCGGCAACTACACCAATGCGCTTCAGGAGTATTCCAACCTGGCGGAAGTCCGCACGAACGATTTCCGCCTGGTTTTTAACGCCGGTGACGCAGCGTACCGGACGACAAACTATGATTTGGCCCAGGTCCTCTTCGACCAGGTCACGCTGTCTCCGGACATAAACCTTCAACAAAAGGCCTATTACAACCTCGGCAATACGCTATTCCAGATCGCAAAACAGGCCGATGACCTCGATACCCTCCAATCGGGGATTGAAACCGCGGAAAAGAGCTACGCGCGCGCTGTGGATTTGAACACCAACGACGCCGACGCCGTTTATAATTTAACCTTCGCCAAAGACACCGTCGAACGGCTCAAGGAACTCCGCGAGATACTGCGCCGCGCCAAGCAGGAGGCGGATCTGGCAGTCCAGCGCGCCGACTTCCATCGGGCGCTGGAAATCATCGGCCCAATTCAAACCAGGCTCCAAAATAGCGTCGCCGGCAAACAATTTCAGGATTACACCAAACGATTAAAGCAAATCGATGACATTGCGACTCCTCACACTAAGTAGCCTGTTATTGCTCGCCGCCTTGGCAGGCCGGGCCCAAACCGCCTCTGATTTCTTCAATGGCGGCGCGCAATACTATATCTCCAACAACGTCCCGGACGCCCTAAAACGCGTTGAGTCCGGCCTGAAAATCTATCCGGAAGACGAAAAATTGAAGAAACTGGACGAATTGCTAAAACAACAACAACAACAACAACAGCAGCAGCAGCAACAGCAACAACAACAGCAAAACCAACAGAATCAGAAGAATCAGCAGCAGAAAAGCCAACAAAATCAACAAAAACAGCAATCTCAATCGCAAAACCAACAGCAACAGAAGCAACAACAGCAGCAAAATCCCGGGCAACAACAGCAAAACCAGCAAAATCAGGGAAATTCGCAGAAAAAGCAGGAAGAACAGGCCAAGCAGGCCCAGGCTATGACACCGGAAGACGCCAAACGACTGCTGGACGCTCAAAAAGGGAACGAACAGGTCCTCAAGTTCAACTCCCAAAATCAGCCCCAAAACGCCAATACCCCCATAAAAGATTGGTGAATCAGGAACACTTATCTTAGCAAGTTCCTCAAAACCAATCAGTTATATCGTAAATTTTACCGCGGATTCTTCTTGTGTTCTACAAAAAACCGACCTACTATTAGGTGGCGTCGGTCTTCTGGTATTCGCACTCTCTTGAAGTTCGCGGAATTCGCAAAACCGGCGCAGTCGTATATAGTTTGGGTATGATTTCTCTGAACTAAAACGGCGTTGAGCGGTCTTATTTTTATGTTGAACCGAAAAAACATGGCATCCCACGGCGGCCAAGGCGGCAGTGGGCGACAAAGCGCAGGCGCAAAAAAGGCGACCCGGCGGCGCTTTATTATTTCAAACAAAGCTCGGCGTGAAGAGCCTAAATCTACCGAATCCAATGGCAAGCCCAATCTTGCCCAGGGACAAAACGGGCATGCAGCTCAAGCCGCTCCTACGGGACAACCGTCCGTTGAATTAAACGAGACGATCAAAACCCTTCTGCACCTGGCGCAGGAACACGGCTACGTCACTTACGACGATATCAACGACGTTTTGCCGGACAACCTCAATCCGGACGATTTGGACGCATTGATGACCAAGCTCCGCAGCCTGGATGTCGAGATTGTCATGGACAGCGCCGAGGCCGAACGGGCCAAGCAGCCTGAACCGACCCAGGCTGAGGAAGACGACGAAGCGCGCCTGGAAATCCTGGACGACCCGGTTCGAATGTACATGAACCAGATGGGCAAAGTCCCTCTGCTCACCCGCGAACAGGAAGTCGAGATTTGCAAAAAGATCGAGGAAGCCGAAGTCTCAATGAAGACGATCGTCTATGGCCTCGGTTTCACGGCGAAAGAGCACATCGCCATCGCTGAAAAATTGTTGTCCGAGCCGCCCAAAGAGCGTTTTGACCGCGTGATCGTGGACAAAAAAGTCGCCAATCGCGAAGGACACCTCCGTGAATTGCGCAAGCTCATCAAAAAGGTCCATGCTCTGGATGAAAAGGTGGATGAAAAGTATTTCGCCTGGCAAAAAGCCCAGCAGAAGGGCCGCAAGGAAAAGCTCGCTCGCGAATTGAAAAAAGCCGGGGTCAAACTCCAGGAGATGTTTCCCAGGTTTTTCTACAAACAGAAAGTCGTCGAGGAAATGATCGTCGTGGCCGGAAACGTCCATGAGAAATTTCAGGCCAGCCTCCGTCACCTCCAGGAATTGGAGACGCAACGGACCAACGGCGAGCGCCGCTCCTCGATGGATGCCGAGCGCGCCAAGCTACAAACGCTCGAACAATTCGTGCGCATGTCGCGCGAGGAATTCTTCAAGGCGTTTTCCGACCTCAAAGCCGCCGCCGAACGCGGTCTCAAAGCCAAAACGCACATGGCCGAGGCCAATCTACGCCTTGTCGTTTCCGTCGCCAAAAAATACACGAACCGTGGCCAGTCGTTCCTGGATTTGATTCAGGAAGGCAACATCGGTTTGATGAAGGGCGTCGAAAAATTTGAGTATCGTCGGGGCTACAAGTTCTCCACCTACGCCATTTGGTGGATTCGCCAGGCCATCACACGCTCCATTGCTGACCAGGCGCGGACCATCCGTATCCCGGTTCACATGATCGAAATCATGAACAAGCTTTGGCGCGCGCAAAAGCAGCTCACCCAGGAAATGGGCCGTGAACCCACACCCGAGGAGTTGGCTGACGAAATGCACATGCCCGTCGCCCGGATTCATGCGCTCCTGAAAATGGCGCAGCAGCCGGTTTCATTGCACGCGCCCGTCGGCGACGATGGCGACGTCAGCGTGGGCGATTTCATCGAGGACAAGTCGGCGGAAAATCCCTCCGACGTGACCAGCTACAGCCTGCTCCGCGAAAAACTGAGCGACGTGCTCACCACCCTGACCGAGCGCGAACGCAAAATCCTTGAAATGCGCTTCGGCCTGTTGGACGGCTACGAGCGCACCCTCGAGGAAATCGGCAAAATGTACAACGTCACCCGCGAGCGCATCCGCCAAATCGAGGCGAAAGCGTTGCGCAAATTGCGTCACCCCACCCGGGTGCGGCATTTGCAGGGCTTCCTCGACACGCCCGAGCCGGAGATGGCCACCACGGCCTAAGAGAAGAACATCTTCAAAACGAGATGCCATTATTATGAAAATAATAATGGCATTTTTGTTCATATTCTAACGTTAATCCGATTTCTTTAACTGAGCAACAGGGGTCGTCGGTCCGGTATGATTTTCAAGGCAAACTTCTTGAAATTGGCCTAATTCTCCGATACTGTGGCTATGGTTTTGGAAGGGTGGAGAATCGCCCGGCCCTTTCTGAAATTTGTGTTTGGTGTCCAGCCTTTAGGCTGTTCCGGAGCACGCCAAAGCGTGAACACCAGGCCGCAGATTTTAGAAAGGGCTGGGAGGAAAGTCCGAACACCAGAGGGCGCGATGCCGCGTAACCCTGTCATTGGGCAGGGATACACGCGGGAGGGAGCTAAAACTCTCGACGGACAGTGCCACAGAAAATAGACAGCCGCTGGCGCGAACTGGCGGTGATGGTGAAAAGGTGCGGTAAGAGCGCACCGCGCGAAGCGTAAGCGACGCGGCACGGAAAACCCCATCAGGTGCAAGGCCAAATAGGAAACCCCGGAGCGGCCCGCTCCATGTTTCGCGAAAGCAAAACGGGTTTCGGGTATCGGCTGCGCAGACAAATGATTCTCACCGTTCAAAAAGCGGGACAAAATTCGGCTTATACCCCTTCCAAAACCGTCTTTCCTTCTGTCC
>DASXFM010000151.1:0-3500 GCA_036489615.1 Verrucomicrobiia bacterium
CCGGTGTCCGGGAAAAAGCGCAGCAACAGGCTGATGGTTTCCAGCCACGTCGGACCATGAATGGCAGCCCACGCTTGCTGGCTGGTGTAACCGGATTCCACCAACGCGCCCGGACCGACCAACTCGGAAAGACGCGGCTCGCTTTGAATCAATTTTTGCAATTCAGCCACGCGTTTCTCCGGTTCGCCGGCAATGTCATTGACGCGCCTGGCGAGACTCAAAACTTCATCCAACAGAACGGGCAAATTCTTCACATTATTGGCCAGTAAAATACGAACCCCGATCACGCCCAGCGAAAACAAATCGCACGGAGAGCTCAACAAGGGCCGAATTTCGTACGGCGCTTTGGAGAAGCGAACGCCCGCCGAGCCCTTGAGTTTGGCCACAACGGCTTCGGAAAGAATGGCCGGGAGCGTGCGAAACCGCGCTTCTCTCGGGCCGCCCTCGGACCTGTGAAGGTGCCCGTAAAACTCAAGCCGTTCGTCACCCAACGGCAGCTTAAACCAGAACAAGTCGTGCGGGTCCGCCGTCAGAAAATCCTCCGCCACCAGCGTTCCTTCCAGGACAACGCGGTCCCCGGACATTTGGACCTCTCGAATCTGCGCGCTGGCGACGCCAAACGAATTCGTGCCGACGCTTCCGGGAAAAAATGGCGTGGGCTCGCTTTTTCCGAGCCGGATAAAATATTTGTGTTCGCTCGATTGAATTTGCAGCGGATAAGCCTGCCCGGCCTTGACCAGTTGCGATTCCGCCGACCAAAGCGCGGGAAACAGGTCGCCTGTCTGCTCCAGGTGAATGCGAAAACTGGCCGGCGACAGGTTCAACAGCGGAACCTGATGGACTTTGACAAAAGCGCGGACCTTTTTCAAAAGATCATTCAAGAGCTGCAGCTTCAAAAGAAAAATCTCATTGAGACGTTCCCCTGTCCCGGATTTTCCGTGGAGCAAAAATGGAAGGCCTCGCGGTTTAGCCGACCATTCCCGCAGTTCCGCGTAAACGCCATTTGGCAAATAAACATTCGTTTCGGAATTGGCCTCGTTCCATGCCTTGCCCTCCAGGATTTGCAGGTAGCTTTCCAACTCCATGGGGCTGTGACGAACAATGCGAATAAATCCGCCGCCGGAATTAAAAATGCCAATAACACCCGGCGCCGATTTGAGTTGGTCCAATCCTTCAACGTTCGTATTTGTCGGCGCGTCGGGGGTAGTGGCGATAAACGTTTTGGAGTCTTTCAACTCAGGCTGGAACAAATAGCGGAACGGGCTCGTCGAATATCCCGGCAGGTTCTGCGATATCAATAATCCATCGTCCTTGCAAACGCGCCATGGCATGGCCTCCACCGCCGCGAAGGGACCATTTCCACTCGCACGCCTGATCATAATCGGCGCCGGATTTTCGTTCTCCATCCGGGTGGCGATGATTGAGTTCGGCAATTGTTTCCGCAACACCGCGCCATCGAGGTGCCAGCGAGAATCAAAGAACGCGTTGGACAACAGTTCATCCCGTCCCGCATAGTCGAGTTGCTTTGCGTCCACCAACTGAACCTGGATTTCGATCCATTCCTGAACATTCGCGAAAGCATCGCAAATCGCGCCGAGATACACACTCACGCCGGGAAACTCGCGGAGCAAAACAAACGGGTTGCCGGTGGCATTGCCGCTCGTTTGCGCCAGGACACAGATCGTTAGCGGGACGGAATCGTCCACCCGGTGAATGGGCGCCAAAACACAACCCTTGGGCAGGGCTGGAGAAGACGCAGAGCCGCTTGTTGCCATTGCCGCGAATTGTGCCAAGTTGGCCGCTGGATGCAATATTGAATCGTTGACCCGCGCCGTCGCTCCGCTATGGCGCGGCAAGATCGTTGAGGTGTTTGAATATTTCGCGCGAAGCCCCAGAAGGTGGCGAAGGCGGAGCGGTTGACGAGGCGTCAACCGCAGCACGCGAGGGCGCGTGCGCTCCCCCACACATTTTGCATCTATAGTAAAGTAAACGTGTAAACGAGATTCTGTTTCGCAAGAAAACCCGCGTCGTTATTGGAGATTTTGAGATTTTCGAGGTGTAAACGGCGATGTGTACCGTGATGAAGGCCTTGAAAGTCCGTGGAACCTTTGGCAGATTATAACTATGACGCTGGAATTGCCTGAAATCGAAACAACGAATTTGACTCCAGCCGAATTGCGCCTGGAACTAGCTTGCGCGTTATATGCTCGCGGCAGGGTCAGCGCCGTAACCGGCTCGCACTTGGCCGACCTGGACCTGATCAGTTTTCAAGGCGCCCTCAAGGAACGCGGCATTCCTCACAATTATTCGCTCGAAGATCTCCATAATGATTTGGACGCGCTGAAAACGCTTTTTCCTGCGTGACTGTCATTGCAGACACTTCAGTGATCTTGAACCTCTGCTGTATTCAGCAGCAGGAATTGCTCCAAACGCTTTTTCGCGAAGTCATCGTTCCCCCGGAGGTGAGCCAGGAATTCATCCGGGCCGCCCGCGTGTATCCTCGCTTTGTCGGCTTGACAATCCCGTCATGGATTCGCCAGCAGCAGCCGCGTGCAATTCCTGAGAGCCTTCGAATTACACCGCATCTAGACCTCGGCGAAATCGCAGCCATTGCGCTGGCCTTGGAAATCGCTGCTGACGCTATCTTAATTGATGAAACCAGTGGTCGCCGCGCGGCACGCCAACTCGGTCTTACCGCCCTCGGCATCGTCGGTATTCTCGTGCGCGCCCGCATCGCCGGTGTGTTGCCAGCCATCACACCGGTGTTTCTGCAGCTTGAACAAAAAGCTAATTTTTGGCTGGCGCCAGAAGTGCGCGCGGATGCGCTGCGCATTGTCGGAGAATTGCGGGATGGCGGCCCCGCCGCACCGTAGCCTCGCGCGGTGGCGCGCCGGAGCGGTTGTCGTGGCGTCAACCGCGGCACGCCAGGGCGCGTGCGCTCCCCCCATTCGTTGTGACTACGGCGATGTAAGGACGATTTCCGGTTCCAAAACAGTTTCGTTGCAAAAAATTCATGTGTAGGGTGTGTAGATCTGCAACGAAACGGTTGTCGCCCTGTTTTGGCGCACAAAAAAGCACGGTTTTATTGGGAAATCGGTGGGTTTTTGATCGGCCAGAGAGTGATTTTGGCCGCTCCGAAAACGTGATCTTTGCATCTCTTCGTTGCAGCCTTTTGTATTGGGCCGAGGTCATGAGGCTCCGAATAAAACGGACCCAATCGAAAATTCAAGATTTCCGCGCTTTCACGAACGCGGCTCCGTTGAAGCAGGAGGATCAGGGCGTCGCAGGAGCAACGCCCTACCCAATCATTTCCAGGTATCAAGGTTTCAATGAAGATGTTTTACTGCTTGACCTTGCTGAACCCAATTACGCAGTATGAAGAGCAGAAGGCCGTTACGTTATGAAGATGCTTAAATTCTCATTTTTCGCACTGGGCGCTCTCGCCATATTGTCTCTGTCCGGTTGCAGCACCGGTCCGACCGCATGGAATATCAAGATTA
>DASXFM010000163.1:0-2530 GCA_036489615.1 Verrucomicrobiia bacterium
GCCATGTCTGTTTCGATGAGCCTGGTGTAATCGCGAACCAGGGTCATCTTGCGATAATTGAAATTGCCCAGCGTCAGGTTGCACAGGTCGAAGTCCCATGAATAAGGATTCTGGTTATTGCCCTGGTGCAAAGCAAATGTCCGCCGCTCCGTCTCCAGCACGTGGCCGGAGTCGTCCGGCGTGGCGGCGGCGGCATCCACGATATAAAGTGGCCGAGGCTCGGGCGCGGCGCCGACGGCGTTTCGCATCGGCATGGGCGTTGGCCGGACTTTTTTCAGAAATAGTTGAAGGCCCAGCGGATGAAAATTCTCCCGGTCATAACTATATTCCGGTTTGGCGTTGGCGCGCTCACGTCGTGCCGAGAGCTTCATCCGGCGACGATACTGGTCCACTCGCTGGCGGGCCTTTTCATGGATGAGTTCGATTTGGGGGCGATCGATTTTGTTGAGCGTGACGCCCGGTTCACTCGCCTGGATCAGGGTTTTGAGCGATTCATGAAATTGGTCGAGTGTTGATTCCTTTAAATCCAGGAATTCCGGCAGGTCCAATCCATAGAGTTCCTTGAGATAATGTCGCAACGCCGGATTGACCTCGGCTTCGCTGGTGGTGGGACTGAGCACGTAATTATCGCGCACGCCCTTTTTCTTCGTCAGTTCGACGGGCAGCAGCAGCAATGGAGAATGAATCCTCTCGTCTTTGGCTTCCTTGAGGTTGTTCCACCGCAGGAAACACAGCACAAGCCTGAGCTGCGAAAAGCCAAATTCGGCCCGGTCGCGGCGCGCTTCGCTGATGATCTTGTCGAGGACGCCGGGGATATAGGGGGCGTCCTCGAAACGGAGGTATTTGCCGAGAGCCATCGGCGCGCCTTCCGCGATGGCTGTGGCCAGTTCGGAATGCCAGACAAAGAGTTGTTCGAGCCGGATGTTTCGGTAATCCAGCATGATCGGCACGGACGCCACGGTGAGATTGAGCGTCTGAAGCGTGGGACGAAAATAGATGAGACGATTACGGCGCGAAATTTCAAAGAGCCGGTCGCGCAAGTGCGACTGGATCATCCGGCGTTTCCCGGCCAGCCCGGAGTCTTTAAAACCCTCGATTCGGTTGAAATTCAATTCCGCCGCCTGGTCGCGGTAATGTTCCAGCCGCGAAATCACCTGGGCAAGGTCCGGCGCGCGCTTGTGCCGGTTCAACTCCGTCATCTGGACGATAACAGACGCGACCACCGGATTGAGCCGGCGGTTTACCATGAAAAGATTGGTCCGATTGACCGTAAACGTTTCCAGTTCGTCCGAATCCGTAAAATCGAGGCCGCACGCCAGGCTTGTCAGCAGCATACCCAGCGAAAAAATGTCCGTCAGTTGATCGTGATGCCCCACGGCTTGTTCCCATGACCGATAACCGGGAAGGAACACTGGTTTGGTAATTCCGCTTTCGTCCCGTTTCACGCCGAGGTCGGAAATCTTGAGGGATGATTCGTCAACGTCCGCCGTATGCCGCGATTCGCCCACAATATCCATGGCGCGGCTCGCGGGCGATTGGATTTCCTCGACTTTAGCGGCGTTTTTCTGCAACGGCGTGGCTGGTGTGGAGGCAAACGTCAAATGTCCATCCGCAGTCATGCTCAGGTCCGCGATTCCGTTCAATGGCGCTACCAGACCGGATGCATGAGTGACGAGTGTTTGTTTCATCAACAGCACAATCGCCGTCAGCACGTCGTCGGTTTCGAAACCGCCTCGCGCGATGCCTGCTTCGAGAAATTTCAGGAACGGCGGCTGGATGGGTTCACTCACCGTTCGCCTCCGCTTTTGCCAGCATCTCTGCGGCCTGTTCCTTGATGCGTTTCACGTCACGCACCCTCAGCTTAAGTTCCTTTGCCGCCAACTTTTCAAATTGCCCGTCCAGTTCGAGTTGCTGGCTCAAATGGAGCGTCGCCGCCAGCGGCATGTCGTCAAGCTCTGGATCCACTTTCGCGAAATCCAGCAGCACATAAGACAAGTATTCGCGCAACCGGGCATCGGCGAAATCCAAGCCGTCGGGGATGGCGTTGGTCTGTCCGTTGGCGGCCTGGAAATCGCTAAAGTACAGCTTCGCATGACCCAGCACAGTCGGGGTTTGAAACCAACGCGGACGAAGAAGATATTCCAGCAGGCGCCGCGTTTGCGCCGTCAGGCGCATTTGGCCGATCAAATCAAGCTCATCGAGCGCTGCCACGCCTTCGATCATATGGTTGATGTCGGGCGCCGCTGCGTCGCGCTTTTCCTGCCATAGCACCAGCGACCGCGCGCGGATGAACGTTTCCGGATGGGACAGACCCTCTGTGGCGACGTTCCCTTTGGCAAAGATTTCTTCTGCCTGCTTTAAATAACCCGCCGCGCTCACTTGCGAAAGTCCGGTTTGCATTTTGACCAGGCTGGCCACAACAGGATGGATGTCGCCGCTGACACAGATAGCGCCGCGGTCGGCGAAGATTTCCGTGTAAAGCTGATACAGCCGGGCGGTTTGTTCGTGGCTGGCGGCGGCACGGGGGTCT
>DASXFM010000178.1:0-2578 GCA_036489615.1 Verrucomicrobiia bacterium
CCAGCCTCCGCGCTGGCAGAATCTTTTCGGCCAACCGGCCGTATCACACAGAGCGGGCTCCCATTATCTGTGACAGTAATGGCCTGGCCCGCACGAGTCAGACGTTTAACCATTAGCGGCTCGCGCAACAAAAAGCGCAGCGTGATCGTTTTCATGGCTCCCTGACGTTGACGCCAAACGGCATCAAAGTCAACTGCGGGCATATATCCCAAACGGGAAGCTAAATGTAGCAACCGTGAGTGAAACGTCTATTTACCGCACGGGATTTCCGGCAAGGATTCAATCTGGGTCAAACTTTCCGCGTCGCAGGTGGCAAGGCGAAAGCAGCTGTGAGATTCCGCGCGCTTTACGCGTGGCGACGTCGTGGAACGCCGTCCCTGCCGTTATAAACCCGCTTGCGCAATAGCCCGATACGGCGATATTAGCTGAAGATGGAAAACCCTTGTTCTGTCGTCACGAAATCGCGTTTCAGCAGGTTTCTATTTGCATTTATCCTGGTTAGTCTGTCCACGTGCGGTTATTGCGGGAATTGCACGGATGTGGTGATTGAACCGGCTCAAACATTCCAGACGATTGCCGGATGGGGACACGGCGGCGGAGTGCTCGGCAGCACGGAAGGCCCGGACAGCATGTTGCCGCAGTCGCTGGCCGACCCGGTCAACTATCAATATCTGAATTATCTGACGGATGATCTTGGCCTCACCGGAACGCGCACCTGGGAAGTCGGCCCGCGCGTCGATGGCACTGGCGCCGACGATGGTGATTGCGATGTCGTTGATTGGAATCTCTTTGAAAGCGATACCTTCTCCCCGTTTGATGCAAAGTATTTAATCTATTATCAAAACCGGATAACGGCGGAAGGTTATCGGCCTTCTTTCTATTCAAGTCCCGGATATCCGACTCATGCGTCCGATCAGAAACCATGGGTAATGAACGATCCGGGCGAACGCGCCCAGCAGATTTGGGCCAGTTCTCTTTATTTGAAAACCAATTTCGGGATCACTATCAGCTATTGCGTCATTTATAATGAACCTGGCTTTACCTACACAATTCTCGCGGACGACGTCAAGGCACTCGGACCCCGCCTGCTGGCGCAGGGACTCAGCACCAGCGTGCAATACGCCGAAGCTGTCGCGCCGCAGACCGACTGGAGCTATATCACGCCGGTGATGAGCGACCCATACCTGTGGCAATATGTCGGCCGCATCTCGTATCACAATTATGGCACGGCCGATCCATATCGCTCCTTGCTTGGCGAATTTGGCGCGGCCAAATCTCTCACCACCGCCCAAACCGAAATGGGCAACCCCACATTCGATGATTTATTCAGTGACTTGACTCTGGCCAATGTGTCGTATTGGGAAGTGGCCTATAGCGGAAATGCTACGCTGGTCTCCACCGCGGGGCTGACTGGTTTTACGCCCTCGGGCACTTATTTTCGCATCCGGCAATTGATGCATTACGTCCGACCCGGCGCAATCAGGATTGGCGCGCTTTCGAGTGATCCCTCGTTGCATGTCCTCGCCTTTTCGCAAAACAACAACCTCACCACCGTCATCGAGAACACTTCACCTTCGGCGGAAACGATCAACTTAAGCGCGCTGCCGCCCGGGAGCTACGGGCTGTCGCAATCGTCATCCGGCGCGACTTCATTTCAGGAACTCGGCATCCGTACTGTTGGAGCGAACGGCCTTTTAACCATCACCAACATGCCGGGCAATTCGACCGTCGCAACGCTGTACCCCTACCCTGGTACGAACGAACCGCCCACGATTGAAGTTTTTGACGCCAATCCCGGATTTCTTGTCGCCCCGACAAATGCGACCAAGCTTTCCGTCATCGCGAGCGACCCTCAGATCTATCCGCTGACCTATCGCTGGTCCGTCACCAACGAACCCGCCGGCGCGAACGCCGTGTTTGCCAATTCCAACGCCGCCACGACCGCCGTCAGTGGCTTGACCGCGGCCGGGGCCTATGTCTTCAACGTGAACGTCAGCGACGGCGTGAACACTTCGTCCCAGCAGATCTATTTCGCCGTTTATGATTCCAATCCGCCGCCGGTCCTCGGACAGACGGGATTCCGGATTGCCGCGCCCTATGGCCTGGTGTTTGGTCCGCCTACCAATATGACCCATGCCGTCATCGAATTGCCGACCTCGTCCGTCACGTTGCAGGCGGGAATTTCCGACTTGGAAAACAGCGACTTCACCGGACAAGGCACATGGAGCCTGGTGAGCGAGCCGCCCGGGGCGAACGCCGGCGTGAGCGGCACCACCTATATTTATGTGAGTCTCCGTGCCAACGTCACCAACATGACGGTGGCTGGCGATTACGTTTTTAAAATTGATGTAAATAATCCCGGAAACACGGACCTTACCGCGCAAGTCATTTGTACTGTAAATCCCGCGACTTCTCCGCCCGTCATCAATTCCATCACCGCGACGCCCCCAACCGTAACCTTGCCGACAAATGCCATCGAACTTTCCGCCGCCACGAGCGGTTCGACCAACCAGCCGTTGCGCCACTGGTGGGCAATCACCACCGTTCCAGCCGGCGCCAACCCGCAATTTGACCATCA
>DASXFM010000182.1:0-2695 GCA_036489615.1 Verrucomicrobiia bacterium
GGGGCTTCCCCGGCACGATCGCCACCAATTACACCGCGCTCGACAACCGGGAATTGATCCGCGTGACCCTGCAATTCTCTCAATGGGAGTATCCCATCGCTTATATCGGGGGAACGACTTTCAACGCCTTTGATTATTACCAGTTGCGCACCAAAATTCTCCGTCGCGCCTGGAATTGAGAGCAAGCCTATGAAAATTCCCTCCAAGTTTTTTCCCAACAACAACCGGGCCTATGCCTTGTTGATCGTGCTGACCTTCATGGGCATCATGCTGGTGCTGTTCGCCGCCATGATGTTTGATACGTTGAGCAACGCCAACATCACCAAACGAAACAACCAGTATAATGCCAGCCAGGCCGCCGCCCAGTCCTCCCTGGAAAAAGTCCTTTCCCAAATGACGCATGATTTCGAATTCAACAGCCTTTCCAATAACGGCACCTATTACGGCTCGACCTTTGCCCCTACGGTGTCGGGCGATGAGTCAGATTGGCCGATCCAATACGTTTTTAGCGATACCAACAACATCACCAATCAAATCAGTTGCAACATCGGCACCTTAAGCACCACGGCTTCCTCGCTCAATTCACAGTACAGCGGCCTTTATGGCTTCCTGCAAAATTGCACCTTGACCGCCACGGCCACTCCGCTCACCGGCTCGGCCGTGCCGGCCACGGTCTGCGAGACGATCCAGTTCGCTGAAATCCCGCTCTTCCAGTTCGCTATCTTTTACAATATGAACCTGGAAATTGCGGCTGCGCAAACATTGAACATTTACGGACCGGTCTATTCCAACGGCGGGCTCTGGTCGGGTTCGACGACCATCACTTTTAATTCAACCGTTTCGGCCGTTGGCCTGGCAACCAATTCTACCAGCGATCCTTTCTGCGCGGGATACACTGGCAGCGGCAAATCCACCTACTCGGTGGCGGGCCAGCCGACGAGCGGTAACGACACCATCACCATGCCGATTGGCACCAATAACAATCCCGCTTCGGTGGAGGCGATTGTTAATATACCGCGCAGCCCTTATCAAATGGGCACCCAGAACGCTTTCTCCACGAACGGGATGATGTACCTGGCCAATGCGGCGGATCTCTTCCTTACGAATACTGCCACCGGGACGAATTTCGGTAGCCTTAGGCCCGTGGGCAACAGCATGGCCCTCTACTACGAAGACGGCGCCAATTCCCCGAATTTTCTAACCTGGGTGACCAATGATTTTTACATGTTCACCAATCGCTCGGGTTCCACTTCGATTGCCATGCAAACAAACATTCTTCCGATCGCTTTCTCCCTGATTTTGACGAACAATTTGACCGGCATAAAATGGACGAACAATCCTGCGGGAACCAACACCCTCTTCTTTGCGGGCTACTCGTTCCTGACAAATGTTCTCTTTACCGACGCGCGCGAAGGCTGGCATAACGGGTCCGGGCCGGCTAAAAACGTTCAGGCGGTCCAAATGGACGTTTCAAATTTTAATAATTGGCTGACCTATAAAGGAGCGACCAGTGGCAGTAATTTGAATGCCCTCTGCAATTCGAGCAACCATAAGTCACACCCCATCGATTCCATTTATGTCTTCAATGGAGTTCCCTTGACAGCAACCACCCTTCCGGCGGTCCGCCTGATGAAGGGCATCATGTTGCCGACCAACGACGGCAGTTTTGGTTTTACCCTGGCCACCGCCCAGCCCCTTTATATTTGGGGCGACTATAATGCCAAGACTACCGCGGGCTCATCCGTTAGCCAAAACAGCGATACTTACACCGAACCAGCCGGGGTAATGGCAGACGCGGTGACGATTCTTTCTGATGGCTGGACTGATGGAAATACTTCAGGCCAATTCAGCGGCGGCCCAACGGCTTCCGATACGACCATCAATTGCGCCTGCCTCGAAGGCATCGTGCAATCGAATACGAATAATGCCGCGAGCGATGCCAACGGCTACAGTGGTGGCGTTGAGAATTTTCTCCGGACGCTCGAGAATTGGGGTTCGAGCAATCCCCTCTATTATAATGGTTCAATTATCGTGATGTTCCCCAGCCAATATGCGACGAACTGCTGGCAACAAACCGGGGGATATTATACGGCACCCAGCCGCCATTGGGCCTTTAACACGAACTTCAACTCGTTTTCCGGTTTGCCGCCGCTGACACCGCGTTCTCAAGGCGTCATCCGTGGCACCTGGACCGTTAATTAAATAGTTCCGGCTTCCTGCGTCAGGGAGCGCCTGCCTGAGGATCATCCGGCTTTAAAATTGGAGAAGCGCCATCCCGCCTGGATTCATGGCTCATGCTTGTGCGCCTTTGCTCAAGCCTGGCTGCGCTGAATTGTTAGATGATTAAACAATAATCGTTCGTTCGCTTCCTATCGATCCCACGTTAATTCTCTCCCGCTTTTTTCCGATTCCTGGGCCTCTTTGAGGGCGCAATCCCTCATCAAATCATCAGATATCTACGCATTTCGCTTCGTTAATGGCGCTAAAAGCATTTCTAATATATTGACAATAAGCAACTTACGCTAGTTTTTGGCATAAACAATGCTTTTTCTGGGAATTGGGTATTCGGATTGAATCTCGCAAAACTGGGGCAACTCGAGGCAAAAATGCGATTCAATAAAGGGCAAATTACGGCTCGCCAGAGACTGGCGAAAATAGACCTGAGAAATCGGGGAGCGGCAAGAGTCGCCACCCC
>DASXFM010000189.1:0-5243 GCA_036489615.1 Verrucomicrobiia bacterium
GTGTCCCAATCGTAATCCGGAGATAATTCCTGACATCGGGCGATTTGAACCAACGGACGAGGATTTTGCGATCGCGCAATTTTTGCAGCCAGTCTTTGGCGGCAAACCGCGGCGGTCTCGCCAGGATGAAATTGGTTTGGCTGGGGTAAACCCGAAAGCCGAGCAAAGTCAATTCGCGCGAAAGCCATTCGCGCGAGGCGATAATGCGTTTGAAGTTCGCGCGATAAAAAACGAGGTCGTCGAGCGTGGTTTCAGCGGCGATTTGACCGAGACCATTGACATTGTAACTGTCGCGGATTTTGTGAAGCGCGGCGATGAGTTTAGCATTACCGACAAAATAACCGACGCGTTGAAAGCAAAGGGAGTATGCCTTTGAAAACGTCCGGGCCACGAGGACGTTCGGAAATTTGAAGGCCAGTTGCATGGCGTGCGCATCGGCAAAATCCACGTAGGCTTCGTCCAGGACGACGACGCCACGTTGCGCGCGGCAGATCCGTTTCAGTTCGTTCGTGGTGTAGCCGCGGCCGGTGGGCGCGTTGGGTGTGGTGATGAAGGTAAGCGCGGCATCCAAATCCCATTTGCGCGATCCCAATTCCTTTATTTCCGGCAAGCCGAAATCCGATTGGAGCGGAGCAGTGTTCGTCACCGCCCCATGAATGTCCGCCAGCACCGGATAAAGCGAATAACTCGGCGTGAAATACTGAACTGTTACTCTCGCAATCTTCGTCCAGGGCGACCTGGGTTCCACGAAACAGCGGACCGCCAGCGCGAGCAATTCGTCCGAACCGTTGCCGACGATGATGTTGTCCGGGTCGCAGCCGTGCAGTTTTGCCAATTTTTCGCGCAACAATTGTGCCGTGGGATTGGGGTATAGGCGTAGTCGTCCGTCCGTCGCTTTTTTGACGGCCTGCAACACTTTCGGCGACGGCGGGAAGGGATTCTCGTTGGTATTGAGTTTGATCAACCCTTTGATCTTTGGCTGTTCGCCATAGACATAGGGGTGAAGCTCCTGCACGAGCGGGCGGATGAATGATTTCTTACGTCTCATAGGCACTGGGGTGGGATTATTTTGCTGCGCGAATTTCCGCGCTCTGCCCGTGCGCATCCAATCCCTCCAACTCGGCAAACTTCTTAACCGCCGACAACGCCTTCTTTAGTGATGCCCGATCGTATTCCACGATGCTGGTCCGTCTTTGAAACTGATCAACGGTCAGTCCGGCAAAAGAAGCCCCCGCGCCGCCGGTCGGCAACGTGTGGCTCGGACCGGCCACGTAATCGCCCAGTACCGTTGGCGACCAGGCCCCGAGGAAGATGGCGCCGGCCGTCCGGATGTTTTCCGAAACTTTTCGTGGATTGCGTGTCATGATTTCGCAATGTTCCGGCGCGAGTTCGTTGGTTATCGCGATCGCGTCGTCGAGCGTTTTGGTTTGAATCAGCCAGCCGTTGGCGTCCAACGCGCGCTGGATCAATTCGCGGCGCGCGAGCTTCGGCAATTGCTTTTTGATTTCGCGTTCCACTGCGCCGGCCATTTTCGCCGACGGTGTGACGAGCCAGACGTGTTCGTGGCCCGAGCCGTGTTCGGCCTGGGCCAGAAGGTCGGCGGCAATTAGTTTTGGATTTGCCGAGTCGTCGGCCAGCACCAGCACTTCGCTGGGTCCGGGCGGCAAATCGATCGCCACCCGGCCAAACAACAGTCGTTTAGCCGTGACGACGTAGGCATTGCCGGGACCAAAAATCTTTTGCACGCGGCGGATCGTTTTGGTTCCGCAGGCCATGGCGGCGATGGCTTGCGCGCCGCCTGCGCGATAAATCTCCGTGGCTCCCGCCGCTCGTGCCGCAAAGAGCAGGGCAGAGTTGATGCTGCCGTCGCGTCCGCACGGCGTACAGACGGCAATTTCCGTGCATCCGGCCACGCGGGCCAGGGTTACCGTCATCAACGCGGTTGAAACCAACGGCGCCGTACCCCCGGGTATGTAGATTCCGACGCGCTGAAACGGGTCGAACTTTTCGCCGACCTTTGCGCCGTGCGAATTTTTGGACTGCCAATTGCGGCGCAACGACCTTTTGGCGAAGCTGGCGATGTTGCGCTCCGCCTCGGTCACGGCGGCGCGAAGCGCGTCATCAGCTTTGAGCGAAGCGGTCATCAACTCAGCCTGTGTGACGGCGAGTTGGTTGGCAGCAAGCTTCGCGCCGTCGAATTTTTCCGTAAATTCCAGGAGGGCATCATCGCCGCGCGCGGCAACTTCGCGCACAATCGCGCGTGTCCGATTTTCGATTTCTTCATTGAACAAATCGGATGATGAGGACGCTGCGTGGATTTTTTCCGAAAAATCTTTGTCGCTATAGCGGCAGATATTCATTCGGCCACAGGCTAAAAGAATCTGCAAACCTCGACCATTCAATTTTTGTGTTGAGCCAACAGGTTGGGAGAGGGCCTGTTCCACATTTTGTATCTATAGGTGCGGAAACGAGTAAACGAGGTTGAAAAATGAGGTCGATTGGCCCGATTCTATTGGGGAGTTTGCAGGTTTTGAGGCTGTAAATGGGGGCCGCGGCTGCGGTTACGGTTGGCCGTGCGCTAACCGTGGGTGTGCAGGCAGGAACTACGCGCAGGGACGCGCACAGAATCGGCAGGCGAGGCACCTGCCCTACGCCTTCGTTTCCTTTTTTTTGGGTATAGGCGGGGAAACGTGAAACGAAGCGGAGGTTGAGGTTGATTGGGCCGTTTTTATTAGGGATTTTGAAGGTTTTTTCGTTTCGTGTGAATGGGTTGTGATCGTGGAAATTGCTATATAGATTTGGTATTAAATTGGAAGGAGATTATTGATTTCCGGAGTCCACCACCTTTCCATGAACCGTTACGCCGGTTGGGCGACCTGGGTTGCGAGCGAGGTCGTGCGATTCCTCCGCGAAATAGTTAGAGCCCCGAAAGCTTTCGGGACTGCTACGCAAAAGAGGTTCATGGCCTCGATGCGCGTCCATATTTGGAAGTCGAAACTTTCCATGAACCATATTCTCGTTCGAACGATTCTCCCTCACCCCAGCCCTCTCCCATCCTTCGCTCGGAAGCTTCCGTCTTCGCCAAGGCTACGCCGGACAAGACGGAGGGCAGGCCCGCTGGGAGAGGGAGAATGGTCGTCCGATGGATTGATACGGCGAAAGATCGCAGCGATTCAGGGGTTCAATGCGCGAAACTTTCGGGGAAATCTCGCCATGAACCGCTATAGATTTTGGCTGATGGACAGGAAGCTGCGGTAGGAATCCAGAATGGAGTTCAAGAGGTGGATGGTCCCATTAGCCTGCAAAAGGGGCGGCGCGTTGCGGGGGATGCCGAATTGCAGTTCGAAAGGGACCGGGTCCAATTCATCTCCAGCAGTGAGAAATTTTTCAGAAAGATCCTTGTTTGGCTCGGCGTTTAGAACAGTCGCAGATAGCCTCTTTTGAGTCGCCTGGATCGCCGGGTGAATCACGTCACGGTTCAAAATTTCGCTATTGGTACCCAGGAGGAAGGCGTCCGCGTGGTTTTTGGCGTGGAGGGAGATGACTCCTTGGAAACGGAGGACGCCGAGTTCCCGTTCCAGATAATAAATCTCGGGTTCCCACGAGCCGCGCCAAAAATGCTTCGAGAGGTCTTCGCCAGAACTGTTCTCGCGGGTTTGCGCCAGAAAGCCGGTCGGGTTGCAAACAGGGTAAACGTACAGATGATAGCCTCTGGCGAAACGCGAATTTTTTTCGAGCTTTTCCAGGAATTCGATAACGGCCTCAGTTCCCTCCGGTTCATCTCCGTGGATGGCCGCAAAAATTCCCAGGCGGATAGTTTCGCCACCGCCAGTCGGCCCGATGAAGGTAAATCGGGGAATTTGAAACAAGTTGTCGCCAACCCGAAATTCTCCGACCGAGCCGGCGATGAGGTAGTCTGAATTTTCCGTCAAATCCAACAACGGTTTCAGGAGCTTTTGGATCGAGTTTTGTTGGGACCGTAAGGCATCCGCGCTTGAGGGAACAGGGATGCGTTTGGAAGGAAGAAGCGCTTTCATATATTTATCATTGATTTTTGATTTTTGTCATTGCCCGCATGGTCCGGATAACCGCCGGAGCCCAGGCTCTTTATGTTTTTTCATCGAACAGAGTGCAACTCAGTTTTAAAGAATCATGACATAAATAACGACTATGTCAATCGTTATTTAACAATATCTAAATTAGAGCATGTTTTGAATATAAATGAACTAAATATCACTATAACGATTCACAGAGTCGTATATTTGTGCTGAATTGTTTTGATTTAAAGAGCATGGATGGATCGGCTTGACTCAATAACAGGCCGGATTTGGAGGGCTAAAAGGTGAAAAAAGTTGAAGCCGTTATCAAACCATCCAAACTCGAAGCAAATTATGCCGGCAAATATACGTTATCAAGGAATCGAGCATCATGTTGGGAATACTCCATTGATCCGGCTTCGCCGGTTGTCGGAATTGACCGGATGCGAGATTTTAGGCAAAGCCGAGTTTATGAATCCCGGCGGTTCGATCAAGGACCGCGCCGCGCTTGGCATCATTACCGATGCGGAAGAAAAGGGGTTGCTCAAACCCGGCGACACTATCGTTGAAGGCACGGCCGGAAACACTGGCGTCGGCCTGACTCTCGTGGGGCATGCCAGGGGTTATCGCACGATCATCGTCATTCCTGATAATCTGTCCCCGGAAAAGATCGGTTTACTTCGGGCCATGGGGGCGGAAGTCGTTACCGTGCCGGAAGCTCCTTACAGTGATTCTAAGAATTTCAACAAGGTGGCCGAACGGCTGGCCCGGGAGAAGGGATGTTTTTGGGCAAACCAATTTGATAATACGGCCAATCGGCAGGCGCATTTTCGAAGCACCGGACCGGAAATCTGGGAGCAGACGAACGGCGCAGTAACGGCGTTTGTGGCTTCGGTGGGCACGGGCGGCACGCTCGCGGGGACGACCCTCTGCCTTAAAGAACGTAATCCGAAGATTGCGGCGGTGTGCGCCGACCCTTATGGCGCGGCCATGTGGTCGTGGTTCACCAAAGGCGATACCGAGACGAGGGACGGCGATTCATTTGCCGAAGGCATCGGCCAGACACGCGTCACCAGGAATTTGGAGGGCGTGTCGGTGGACCGGGCTTACCGCGTTTCCGACCAGGAAGCCCTGACCATTGTTTACCAATTGTTGCGGCAGGAAGGACTGTTTTTGGGCTTGTCTTCGGGGGTCAACCTTGCCGGC
>DASXFM010000196.1:0-7586 GCA_036489615.1 Verrucomicrobiia bacterium
CTTCAACGTTTTAACTTTTAACGCTTCAACGGCGCGTTAAGCCGCCGCCGCCGCGCCAGGTTTCCAATTCCGCTTCGGCGCCTTCGTGACCAGACCCTTCTTAATGGCACTGGCAGACACGCGCACGTAACGAACTTCGCCGCTGGGCAACATCGCTTTGACACGCTGCAAATTTGGAAAAAATTTCCGTTTAGTGATCGCCGTCACGTGCGTACCGATACCGCCGGACTTCTTCGCTTTACCGGAGCGCCAGATAATGCTGCCCTTCATCGGGCGTTTGCCAGTCAATTCACAAATGCGTGCCATAAAACAATAAGTCAGATTTAAAATTCAGTTAAACCAAAGAAGTTAAAGAATAGCGATTTTGAGCAAAGTGGCAAGTGATATTTTATTGGATTTTGATGCACGCGGAGGCGGTTCGTTTAAGCGGAGGGGTCGCGCGAAGGGGGCGAAGGCGACCCTGCCTCGCTGAAAGCTATGCAGGGCTCCGCGGTCGTGTTTCCGCTCTGCGGAACACAACCGCAGTCAGAAGGCCGTTCGTTGCAGGAATTGCGAGTGTGGGTTGTGCAGGCTGCAACGAACGTGAAAATGACGTTCCCGCAAATCAAGAAAACGCGATTTCATTGGCGAATTGACGGATTTATTAGTGAGGCAAGGTGGAAATTCCTGCAACGAAACTGTGTTGAAAAGCACGCCTTTCGTTGCAAGGAAGGTTTGCGTGTTGAAAATATACGTGAGGTTGGAATTCGTGTTACATTGTTACATTGTTGAATACCAACTGTTTACTGCGTTACACGTCGTGTTACAAAATCATAAACCGCGTTACATTGCTGATTGCCAATTGTTTATGATGTTACATTAACGATAATGGTCCAGCACATCAATTTTTGCTCAATGAAGTCCGCAATCGCTGGAATGGAGACTCGACTCTCAATTGAAATCGTCATACGACGCCTTCTAAGCCATTTTAAGGCCGACAATTCCAATGACGATGAGGCCAACACAGGCCAATCGCATGGGGGTAACCGGGTCGCCAAAAAAGGCGATGCCGCAAAGAACTGTTCCGACAGCTCCAATTCCCGTCCATACGGCATACGCATTGCCGATAGGAATTGATTTGGATGCCACTCCGAGCAGCCCCACGCTCAAGACTAGCGCGACGATCGTACCCAGTGTTGGCCAGAAGCGCGTAAAGCCTTCCGTCAACTTGAGACCAACCGCCCAGGCAATTTCAAAAAGGCCGGCAATAATAAGAAGAAACCATGACATAGGCACTGAAGTTTCGGGCGGCGCGGCAGCGCCCGCCCTACCCAACTTAATTTTATTCGGCACGGCAAAGCTGCCGCTCTGCCCAAACTTCCCGCGACTCTATTCCAGCCCAATCTTCTTCCGCTTGCGATACAGCGTGGCCTGATCGATGCCCAGTATTTGCGCGGCTTCGGTGAGGCTGGGGGTCCGTTCAAGGATTTTGCGCAAGTGAATCTCTTCCAGCCTTTCCAACGAAATCATGGAGCCAACTTGTGCCATGGCGCCATCCGTGGATGCGCCGGATTTGTTGTCGGACATTTCCGACGGAAAGTCCGCGGGAACGATTTTATCGTGCCTGGCCATGATTACAGCACGTTCAATGGAGTTGCGCAGTTCGCGAAGATTGCCGGGCCAACCGTAGGCGCGAATGCAGGCCACGGCTTCCGGAGTAAGCCCGTCGATCTTACGCGCACATTGCACGGAGAAAAATTTGGCGTAATGCTCCGCAAATCGAATAACGTCGGTGTCCAACATTCGTAAGGAGGGCATTTCGACCGCGATGACGTTCAGGCGAAAATACAGGTCCTCGCGGAATGCCCCCTCGGCGACGCGCTTTTTCAAATCCTTGTTGGTGGCGGCGATGATGCGGACGTTGGTTTGGCGTGTGACGTTTTCACCCAGGCGTTCGTATTCGCGTTCCTGGAGCATGCGCAGGAGCTTGGGTTGAATTTCCATGGGCAGATCGCCGATTTCGTCCAGGAACAACGTACCCCCATCCGCGGCCCGAACTTTACCCCAATGATCTTTAATGGCGCCGGTGAAAGAGCCTTTGACGTGTCCAAAGAGCTCGCTTTCCAAAAGTTCCTTCGAAAGGCTGGGGCAACTCACGGTCACGAAAGGTTTGTCGGTCAAATGGCTGTTTTGATGGACCACACGGGCGGCGACGGTTTTGCCGGTGCCGCTTTCTCCCAGAATAAGAATGGAAGCAGGCGTTTTGGCGGCGCGCATGAGCACATCCATGGCGCCGCGGATGGCCGGATTGGTGAAATCGAAGATAGGTTCGATAGTTTGGGCGCGGGTCTCGCTGACTTCCTGTTCCAGCCGCCGGATTTGCTGTCCCATTCTGCCCAGGCGCTGGATGCGAGCCAGCACGGTGACGAACTGCTCCCGTTGAAACGGCTTCTCGAGAAAATCCGCCGCGCCGCGCCGCATGGCTTCGACGGCCGTCTGGATGCTCCCCTGGGCGGTGATGATCACGACGGGGATCTGCGGGTATTGCTTTTGAATCTGCGTCAGGACATCCAGGCCGTTCTCGGGACCGAGGTTCATGTCCAAAAGAACGGAGTCATATTTTTCGTCTTTGAGGAAAGACATGCCGGTCTGGCCCGAATCCACTCCTTCGGCGTAGTGGCCTTCATCTTCGATCAGGAAACAGGTGGCGTCACGAAATGTTTTGTCGTCGTCGATTACAAGAAAATCCATAATGCTTTAATTTTTATTCTTCTGCACGCGAACGGTAAAGGTCGCGCCTTGTCCGGGAGTGCTCTCGCAGTTTATTTCACCATCCATGGCCAGGACAAGCTTGCGAACGATGCTTAATCCAAGGCCGGTTGAGGTTTCGCCCCCCGTGGGCCGGGCCGAAAGGCGTCCGTACCGGCGGAACATCCGCGCCTTGTCGGCCTCGGTGAAACCGGGACCTTCATCGCGAATTGAAAATTCCACCCAAAACCCGTTGGGCCGAACGGTGACACAGACCTTTTTTCCATAGGGCGAAAATTTGACGGCATTCGAAAGCAGGTTGCTGAAAATCTGGTCCATCGCATGGGCATCGGCCCAGGCAATCAATTCTTCATCTGGAAAATTGGTTTGAATTTCCAGTTGCTTGTGGCGTACGCGGTCTTCAAACAGACGAATGGCGGCAATGGCCGTGTCCGCAACGTCCACCGTGGTTAATTGGGGCTCAAACCGATGCTCAGCCGCTGCGTTGGCCAGAAAATCCTTCACAAACGCGAGCAATTGGCCGCTGGAATAAAACGCGTTGTCCGCCAGGCGCTGGATGCGTTCGTCATGGAGATTGCGAATGCGTTCGCAGAGCAACTTGGTGCTCATGTTAAGGCCGCCGAGATGGTTTTTCAGGTCGTGCGCCAGGATCCCAAGGATCTCGTCCTTGTCCTCCGCCAATTCTTTCAGGCGGTCCCTGGCCGCCTTGAGAGCGAGTTGCGTGCGCACGCGCGAAATCAGTTCAGACTGGTTGAATGGCTTGGTGATATAGTCAACCCCGCCCGCATCAAGCGCGCTGACGATGAGGTCCTTATCATCCGCCGCCGAAAGGAAAATAACCGGAATATCCCGCCATTCGAGGTTCTTCTTTATCTGAAGACAAATGTCCCGCCCGCTCATGCCGGGCATCAGCAGATCGAGCAGGATCAAATCCGGAACGAGGGCGGCCACCCGTTTGAGGGCCGTGGGGCCATCGGACGCGGGAATGATTTCATAACCCAGGTTGCCGAGAATAAGCCCGACCACCTGGACATTCGACGCCTGGTCGTCCACGACAAGAATGCGCGGGTGGGCGGGACCGTTCGAGTCGCTATGACCCGCCCCACTGGAATTTTTCCCGTTAGGATTCATTTATTTCGGAATATTTTCTGGCTCCAATGTTGGCGCGGTAACGCTTCCAGTCGCATCCGGCGGCGTGGGCGCAGTCGGTCCACTACTTTCATCGGTTAGATTCCTCTCCTTGTTTTGAGCAAAAGTTTCAACCAAAACGGCGAACTCGCCCAAGTGTTTCTCCAAATCGTTGACGGCATAGGTTTCAGCGTCATGTCGCAGTTTACCCGCGTAGACCGTCAATGGTTTACAATGCCATTGTTCCGCAAGGATTTCAAGCCGGCAAGCAAATGTTTTAGTTTCGTTGACCGCCATAGTGTCACAGAGGCCGGGCCAGGGGTCCGCCAGCAATTGGCGCAACTGCGAGAGTAGTTCATCCGGAACCGTGCCGACGACGGTCTCCGCCGGGACCGATGTCTCCAAATGGGCGGCGTCCTCCATGGCTCCGTGACGCGGCAGAAATTCCGCCAATTCATCGAATAACTCCCGTGGTGAGAACGGCTTGTGAACGAACCCGCTAAAGACGCCGTCCTTCCCGCTGGACCCGGTCACGGCAATCGCCGGAATCAGTTCCAAGCCGGGAATTTTGCGAATTTCAGCCAGCGCCTGGCGACCATCCATGCCGGGCATCCGCACATCAAGCAATAGAATGTCCGGGATGATTTCGCGTGCCTTGAGGATCGCATCTTCACCGCTGGAACAAAAAATGAGCCGGTGATGGGTCTTTTTGAAGATGCCGTCAATGTACTGCCGATTGGCGTCGTTATCATCCGTAACCAGGACGGTGGAGGGACGAAGCCGGTTGAAATCCACTTTGCCCTCAGCCATGATTTTGGCCGAGGCGGGAACGCGCACGGAAACCGGAACGTATGGAAAACGCAAAGAAAACGTGGAACCCTCCTCCATGACGCTCGATACGGTGACGGTGCCGCCCATCAATTCCGTAAGGCGTTTCACTATGGAAAGACCCAGTCCGGTGCCCTGGATTTCCTTTTCACGGTGGACGCCCGCCTGCACGAAGGGTTTGAAAATGACATCCAGCTTGTCCCTGGGAATGCCCACGCCCGTGTCCACCACATCGATGAACAGCGCGATGCGCTCGTTGCCGCCTTGCTTTTGGCAGGAAACACGCACTTCGACGCTGCCCTGGTCAGTAAATTTTATCGCGTTGCCAACCAGGTTGACCATGATCTGCCGAAGCCGGACGCGGTCTATCAGAAGCGAGCGGGGCAAATCAGGCGCCAAATGGTGCTCAAATTTGATGCCCTTTTTGAGCGCCGGCTCAGAAAACAAAGTCTGAATAAAATCGCAAATTTCCGAGGAATCGGTTGGTTCCGGGTGCACCTCTAATACGCCCGCCTCGATTTTCGACATATCGAGGATGTCATTAATCAACTGGAGGAGCGAAGCGGCGCTGGAGCGGATAGACTGAACGTATTTCTGATGTTTCGCGTCTTGTTTCGAGTCTCCCAGTTCGCTCTGCAATAATTCGCTAAACCCGAGAATGGCATTCATCGGCGTCCGGATTTCGTGGCTCATGTTGGCTAAAAAAGCGCTCTTTTCGCGGCTGCTGCGCTCTGCCTGGATCATCGCGTTAACCAGGCTCACTTCTCGTTCCCGGTTTTTTTCCGCCTTTCTTGCCAGCCAAAATGCGATCGCTCCGGCCACCACGCCAAAAACTCCGGCGATTAGGCTGGTCAAGATGGCGCGCAACAACTGCGCATTCATCGTTTCCTGCGCGTTCGTTTTCTGGCTGTAATAGGCTTGCCCAAGCGCCAATACCTGCCCCCGGATTTGATCCATGATCTGCTTTCCTTTGCCCGACGCAACCAGAGCCCGGGCGCTGTCAAAACTCTCCTTCCTCGCGCTAACGGCATCGTGGTTGTAACCGGCCAGCAATTCAGACGTCCCGCGCAAATTCACCACCGCTTTGAGCATGGTCGAGTTGCCCGCAGTCATGACGGCCAGATTGTCGAATTCGTGCTCGTAATCGGACTGCGCGCGGTAATAGGGGTCCAGATAGTTTGTATTGCCCGTGATGAGAAACCCGCGCACGCCGGTTTCGCTGTCGAGCATAGTTTGAAGAACCTGGTCCAATTGCGGCCCCACTGCCTCCCAACGTCGTACCACGGCGACGGTATGCGAGAGCCGAATCCAGGAAATGCCCGCCAGCGCCACACCCGCAATCGAGAGCGCAAGCCATATCCCAACGACTAATTGGTATATCGCGCGATACTTTGGCTGTGGCGGCATATCCTTTGGTTAAAAAACTGTCCCCATCACTCGCCCGTATTTCCCGAAGTCAAATCCTACCCCTTTTCACCGTAAAGTCCAATGCCCGCGTTCCTTACGTCCGGACGCATATTTAGACATCTGGTTGAGACATTGATTCAAAAATGATTTGGCGGCCGGCATGCGTAGCGCATTTCCACGCTTCACACGGTGATTTTTAATTTTTCATTTTCATTTTTAATTCGCGCCCGCGCTTTTGTTAACATCCATTTCATGCAGCAATCGCCCGCCGAAAACCAGGTCCCGCTGGTCGTGGACCTGGACGGCACGCTCATCAAAACAGATCTACTGTGGGAAGCGCTGGCCCGGCGTCTCCGGCGAAATCCGTTCGCCCTGTTTCCCATCTTGTTCTGGTGGACACGCGGACGCGCCTATTTGAAACGCCAACTGGGCCGTCGCGTTCGGATTAATCCCGCGGAACTGCCCGCCAGCGAAAAATTCCTGGCCTGGCTGCGTGAACAGAAAAAAGCCGGTCGAAAACTGGTCCTCGCCACGGCCTCTGACTCTGAAATGGTCCGGCCCGTGGCGGATTATTTCGGGATTTTTGACGAAGTTATGGCCAGCGACGGCCGCACCAATTTGCGGGGACCAAACAAATTAAAGGCCCTCGTTGAAAAGTTTGGGGAACGCGGGTTTGATTACGCCGGCAATTCGTCCGTTGATTTGGACGTCTGGCCGGGCGCCCGCAACGCGATCGTGGTCAACGCCAGTCCGGCCGTTCAAAAAAAGGCGGCCGCGACGACCAATGTGGCTGCGACATTTTCTGAAACGCACTCGTCATTCTCCACGTTGAAGAACTTCTTGAACGAATTGTTCATCCGCAGCGGTTATTTATTCGCAATCCTTGCGGGGCTTTTGCTGGCCTCGGCGTTTCCCAGGGTGGATTTTGCCGGAGGCGCGTGGATCGCTCCCGGCCTTTTGGTTTTTGCCGCGCGCAACAAAACGGGCGGCGATGCCTTCCGCGCCGGCTATATTGGGGGGCTGTCGTTCTGGCTCATGTCGCTTTATTGGCTCCTGGAAATTCCTTTTACCTGGCATTCGATTCCCCTGGGTCCCGGGGTCGGTTGGCTGGCTTTGTGCGGAGTGGTCGGGTTATTTACCGGCGTGTGGACCTGGACAGTTTCCATGTTCTCCCGGCGCATGACTGAATTTTGGGCCGGCCGTGTCTTGTGGGCGCTCTGCGCCGCGGCGGCATGGGTGGGGATCGAAATGGTCCGCGCCCGCTTTCTGGGCGGATTTCCCTGGGAATTTCTTGGCGTGTCTCAATGTAAAGAGATGATCCCCTTGATTCAGATCGCATCTGTCACGGGCATTTACGGTGTTTCATTCTTATTGGTTTGGACTTCCCTGGCCCTCTATTCCGCCGTGCGAATGATCGCCGTCAAGCCGCAGTCCCGCTTTGCCTGGCAACCGGAGGTCTTTCCGCCTCTTTTGGT
>DASXFM010000197.1:0-5154 GCA_036489615.1 Verrucomicrobiia bacterium
ATTTTGGGCAAAGCCGCAGCCGGCGAGCCGCGCCCGGCCAAAACCGAAACGCCAACCCCAACCCCAACACCCACCCCGTCCAATACCCCGGCCACAGGTTAATATGGTTTCACCACAGCTCGCGTATGTCATCGTCACGCCGTATTCGCTCTATAAATCGCGCACGGGCGGAGTTTTAAGCCGGCTCATCTCGCGTACAGGCTTGGAACTGTGCGCTATGCGCATGTTTGCTCCCAGTCCCGAGCTTGTGCGGGAATATGCCGAAAACATCATTTCCGCCCACGACACTCAGGATCGGAAAATCCAGGAACTCCTCAGGGAATACATTCTCCATAACTTTTCGCCCGACCCCAAGACCGGCCGCCGTCGCCGGGTCATGATGATGCTCTTTAAGGGTGATGAAGCCGTGCGCAAAGTCCGCGCGGTTGTCGGCAATTTGAGCCCGGAACGCCGCATCGGCGGAGAAACCATCCGTGGTACTTATGGCGACCTGGTCACCGACGACGAAACCGGTCAGGTTCGTTACTTTGAGCCTGCGGTTCTGGCCTCGCCCAACGATGCCGAGGCGGAAACCAAGCTCAAATTGTGGGCGCGCTTTTCAGACGGTGACGGCGGGGTACTGGACAATGTAATCACTTATCCGCCCACCGAAACACCGGAACGCACCCTGGTGCTCATCAAGCCGGACAATTTTCGTTTTCCCACCGGCCGCCCCGGCAACGTCATTGACTTTTTCTCCCGTACCGGCCTCTACATTGTAGCGGCCAAAGTACTGCACATGAGCACGGCGCAGGCGGAGGAATTTTATGGCCCGGTGCGCGAATTCCTTCGCTCGAAACTGAACGATACGATTGGAAGCCGGGCAAAAGAGACGTTGGAAAAGGAATTGGGCTTTAAAATTCCCGCGGCACAGCAAAAAGTGCTCGGCGACACGCTCGGGCCAATTTTCGGCGATAATCAGTTTGAAAACATTATCCGTTTTATGTCCGGGCGTTCTGCCGCCGAGGTCGCGAATGAACAGGAATTGAAGCAGCCCGGCACGGAAAAATGTGTGGCCCTGGTCTATGAAGGCGTAAACGCAGTGCGCAAAATCCGGGACGTTCTCGGTCCCACAGACCCGTCCAAGGCGCCACCCGGCTCGATTCGCCGCGAATTTGGTTCGACCATCATGGTCAACGCCGCCCACGCCAGCGATTCAGCGGATAACGCAAAGCGCGAAATGGGCATTATTCAGATTGGGGACAACAATTTCAAACGGGTCATCGAGGAAACGTACCGCAAAATCTGAATTAGACGATTGAATCAATGGATTGCTGGGCCGGACGGATCCCGCTCGCGAACCAATCCATTAACTCAATTTCTACTGTCCCCTTCTCCACCAACTGGTCAATGCTTTCGGTTTTTGTTGAGGCGCCTGCGATTGTGCGCGCAACAAAAAACTGCGGGCCACTTCCAGCGCCATGATAAATTCATCGTAGCTGAGAAAACGGTCAGCCGGGTTCTTAGCCAGTGACCGCACCAGCGCGTCACTCGTGGGTTGGGTGATTTCCGGCACCACAAGGTTCGGCGGCGTCAATTGTGTGCGGACTTGCGCCTCCACCAGTTCTTCAACTGTCGGCGCGTCAAAGGGCACGTGCCCGGTCAATGCGTGATACAGCGTAGCCCCGAGGCTGTACATATCCGACAAAAACGTCTCCGGCTCGCGTTTGATCTTTTCCGGCGCGACATAATAAGGGGTGCCTTCCGTGACGTCGCTGCTTTCCACCTCAGCATCGACTTTCCGGGCCAGGCCAAAATCCACGAGCTTGGGTTCGTGGTCGGCGTTGAACAATATATTTCCCGGCTTGATGTCTCGATGGAGCAAATTGTACTTGAGCGCCATGTCCAGGGCGGACGCGATCTTAATTCCGATGTCCAACACGTCCAATTCCGGAAGCAGGCGTAATTTGTCAATGCGCTGATCCAGGCTGCCGCGGTCGGCAAGTTCCATCACCAGATACTGCTGGCTTTCCCATTCGTCGAACGTGTAGATGTGAATAATATTGGTGTGGTTGAGCCTCGCGCACGCACGTGCTTCGCGATAAAAGGCTTCCATCGCCTTGGGATCCTCCATCAGTTCTTTTTTCGTCAATTTTACCGCTACGAAGCGCTCAAGCGTGGTGTCCCACGCCCGATAGACATTGCCGTTGCCACCCGAGCCAATAACACTGCGCAACTCAAACTGCCTCAACTGCATAGGCATCATGACGGGATGCCCGCATTTTGTGCACGGCTCAGTCCCCAGGGGAGGCAAATCCCCCGGGATAAACATGGTGTTATCGCACCAGCCGCACTTGACCATTTTCAGGGGTTTATCGCTCATAATTAAAGTCAATTTACAGGCCAATTCGGCAAAATGCAATTTGCACGAAATACTTTTTGACAAACTGCACCGGTTATAGTTCTGTATATGCCTAATTGGTTTAACCAATTTAAACTAAGTATGCAAAAGACGATTGTCAAACTGATGTCTGCGTCCCTCGCCGGCTGGGTAGCCATGAAGGCACGCTCTCATACTTTAGGCATCGCGGGTATTAAACAGTGATTGAACGAAAAGAATTTCTAAAAATCCGCGATTGCCAGTCAATCGCGGGTTTTTCGCTTTAAACAACAATGAAAGGAACAACATGAACACGAAAAAGATTGCCGTACTGGCCGAATTCGGCGCCGAAACGCGCTTCGAATTGCAGCCCGTGGACGCGTTTCGCGCTATTCATGAAAATGAATTTGAGCGTCTTAAGGCCAAATTACTGGCTATCCGGCAACAGGAAGCCGGCGCCAAGTGGGAAGCTCCGCTACGCGACGCCGCCAACGAGGCCGCCGCCCTGGCATGGACAACACCCACGCCTTTGCTGGCTTTTCCCGTGCTCTTCGAGGAAAAAGCCGCAGCAGCAGTTTTACAAGACCGGCGGCAGGCGCGGATTCTAAAAAAGAGCCGCGAACTTCTTGCCGCATAAGCGCCAAGTGATAGTGGGGAACACAACGCGCGCCTTTGCCGGCGCGCGTTTTTTTACTGTCCCTCAACCCGCTGAATTTTCGCGCCCAGTTTCCGCAGTTTCACATCCATTTTTTCATAACCACGGTCCAGGTGATAGATGCGGTTAACCTGGGTTTGGCCCTTGGCCGCGAGACCAGCAATCACCAATGCCGCGCTGGCCCGCAGATCGCTCGCCATCACTGGCGCGCCGCTCAACGGTCTGCCACCTTTAACAATGGCGCTCGGACCTTCGATCTCGATTTCCGCGCCGAGCCGCGCCAGCTCGCTCACGTGCATAAAACGTGATTCGAAAATTCTTTCCGTAATGATGCTGATCCCTGGAATCAATGTGAGCAACGACATCATCTGCGCCTGCGAATCCGTAGGATAGCCCGAATATGGCAGAGTGGTGACGTCCACGGACTTCAATCGTTTTCCCCGGCGGACGGTCATGGTATCGCCCCGCGTTTCCACGACCACGCCCGCTTCGTTCAGTTTGTCCAGCACCGCGCGCAAATGGTCGGGCCGGCAATTCTTGATTGTGACATCGCCATTGGTCGCCGCCGCCGCCATCGCAAATGTAGCCGTTTCAATCCGGTCGGGAATGATCCTGTGCTCAGCCCCATGCAATTTTTTGACACCCGTGACGGTGATGGTTGGGCCGCCAGCACCCGAAATGCTCGCGCCCAATGCATTCAGAAAATTCGCCAGATCCACTACCTCCGGCTCGCACGCGGCACTCTCAATCACCGTCACCCCCTCCGCCAATGTCGCGGCCATCATGACGTTGGCTGTGCCCAGCACCGTCGAACCCGCGCGCCCTCCCAGGAAAGTTGTCCCTCCGACCAATCTCTTCGCCGAGGCGTTCACATAGCCTCCAACCACTTCGATTTTGGCTCCCAGCGCTCCAAAACCTTTTAAATGCAGGTTAATGGGCCGGGCGCCGATAATACAGCCGCCAGGCAGGGATATCTGCGCCTTGTGCAATCGCCCCAGCAACGGTCCCGCCACGCAAATCGAACCGCGCATTTTGCGCACGAGGTCGTAGTCGGCGTGGCCGTGGATCTTTTTCGCGCGAACGGTCAGTGTGCCGTCTTCGAGTTTAGCGTCCGCACCGAGTGATTTGAGAATCTGCGCCATAAACCCCGTGTCACTGAGGTCCGGCACGCCCCGGATGACGCATGGCTCATCGGTGAGTAGCGTCGCCGCCATGATGGGCAGCGCCGCGTTCTTGCTTCCGCTAATTGTGACTTCGCCCCGCAGTGGCAGGCCGCCTTTAATTAAGAAACTTTCCATGTTGCGATTAAAATTCTTGCGCGCTGACTGTAATCGTCTTTCACGGCTTCCACAATCCACTTTTCGTCTTCGAATAGCTTTCGAACGGCCGGCGCCTGTCCGTCGCCAAATTCGAGCATGATTTTTCCACCCGGCTTCAATCTCGATCCCGACTGTCTGGCCAACATCCGATAAAAATCCAGCCCATCCGGGCCGCCATCGAGCGCCGCGCGCGGATCGAAATCACGCACTTCCGGCTCGAGCGTCTGGATTTCCGCCGTCGGAATGTAGGGCGGATTGCTGATGATCAAATCAAAATACGCATCTCCAGGCGCGGCCGCGAATCCATCCCCGCGAAAAAATTCCATTCGTTCGGCCACATTATTTGTCCGCGCGTTTTCTCCGGCCAACGCCAGCGCGTCGGCGAAAGCGTCCGTGGCCGTAATCCGCGCCTTCGGGCATTTGGCAGCCAGCGCGATCGCAATGCAGCCCGTGCCGGTTCCAAGGTCCAGGACGGTTTGTCCCGGGCTTAAAGAGGAAAGAAAGGTCCAGCCCTGTTCGGCGAGGATTTCCGTTTCCGGCCGCGGAATGAGGGCGCGACGGTCCACGCTAATTTCAAAACCGCAAAATGACGTCGATCCGATGATATGCTGAAGAGGTTCGCGTTGGCCGCGCCGTTTGACAAATTGCCGAAGCGCATCGGTTTCCTGGTCCGTGAGCACGCGCTCGAAGTTCAGGTATAACTTCATGCGCGGCATTTTCAATAAATGAGCCAGAAGCAGTTCCGCCTGAAGGCGCGGCGATTCGACACCCCGTTTTAACAGAAATTCAGTACCCTTTTGAATCGTTTCCAGGACAGTCAC
>DASXFM010000251.1:0-3287 GCA_036489615.1 Verrucomicrobiia bacterium
CTGGCTATCGAAGCCCGCGCCTTGCTGGGCATAATCAATAAACTTTTTAAAACGGATTGTCATGATCCGGATGCCATCGATGCCGCCAATACCTGGGCGATCATTGTTGAAGAGTTGAGTTCTTACTATCAATCGGCCCTCACCCTGGCGATTCGTTACCAATCCGGAATGAATTTGAACAAAACAGGAAAAATTCTTGGCGTGACACGAGCCTGCGTCTGTCAAAGATGCGAACGGGCAATGCGGCACCTTCGCGATCCTCGCCGGATCAACCGGATTCGGAATTCCATTCTCGGCCTGCAAAATCTATATCGACATCATCTTTAATTCCGTCCTGGCAGGGACGTGCTACGATCCTACGGAGCTTAACTAAGTATCGTTCTATCGGCACGCCAGACGCTTCGAATCCGTCGACGAAAATAAAAATTAAAAGTGCCGTAATTTTGTCCTGACCCTCCTTGTCCGTTCGTCGTACCATTGGAATGAAAACTCAATCAAAGGACAAACCATGAGCAAAATTCGTGTGCTGGTGGGAACGAAAAAGGGTGCGTTCATCCTGGCATCGGATGGCAAACGCCGGAACTGGACCGTTAGCGGCCCGCACTTCGCCGGCTGGGAGATTTATCATCTCAAGGGCTCTTTCGCGGACCCAAACCGCATCTACGCCTCTCAGAGCAGCGGCTGGTTCGGGCAGATTATCCAACGTTCGGATGACGGCGGCCAAACTTGGAATACACCCGGGAGCAGTCCGGAGGACTTAAAAGGCCCGGGCGGGTTTCCTCACGGCGAAAGCAATAAGTTTGTTTACGAGGGCGGCACCGGCACGCATATGTGGTATGACGGTACGCAGCATCCCTGGGAATTCAAACGCGTTTGGCATCTCGAACCTTCGCTGACGGACCCGGACACGGCCTATGCCGGCGCGGAGGACGCGGCCATTTTTAAAACCGTCGATGGCGGTAAATCCTGGAAAGAATTGCCCGGCTTGCGCAAGGCCAAGGGTCAGCTTTGGCAGCCCGGCGCAGGCGGAATGGCTGTGCACACCATCTTATTGGACCGAAAAAACGCCAACCGCATTTACGTGGCCATATCCGCCGCGGGCGCATTTCGCACGGACGACGGCGGCGCAACCTGGAAACCCATCAATCGCGGGCTCAAATCTCCCTTCCAATTGCCCGATCCAGACGCCGAAGTGGGCCATTGCGTTCATCGCATTGCCATGCATCCGTCTCGACCGGACGTTTTGTTTATGCAAAAGCATTGGGACGTCATGCGTACCGACGATGCTGGTGGACAATGGACGGAAGTGAGCGGAAATTTGCCTTCTGATTTCGGTTTTCCAATCGACGTTCATGCGCATGAGCCGGAAACTATTTTTGTCGTCCCGATCAAAAGCGATGCCGAGCATTATCCGCCCGACGGCAAGTTGCGGGTCTATCGCAGCAAAACCGGCGGCAACGAATGGGAACCGCTCACGCGTGGCCTGCCGCAGCAGGACTGTTACGTCAACGTTCTGCGTGACGCCATGGCCGTGGATTCGTTCGACCCGTGCGGCATCTATTTCGGCACGACCGGCGGCCAGGTCTATGTGTCCGCGGATGGCGGAGATAGTTGGAATGCGATCGTTCGCGATCTGCCGGCGGTGTTGTCGGTGGAAACGCAGGCGCTGCCATGATCCGTGTCGAGCTTCCATTCCATTTGCGCAATCTCGTGCGCCTTTCCGGCGACGTGCAAATGGACGTTGCGGAGCCCGTTACAATCAATGCCGTTCTTACCGCGCTCGAAGAACGGTATCCGGTATTGCGTGGAACAATCCGTGATCACGACACCCTGAAACGCCGGCCGTTTATCCGGTACTTTGCATGCAAAGAGGATTTGTCGTTGGAACCCCCGGAAACGCCGCTTCCACGCGCCGTGATCGACGGCACCGAACCGTTCCTCATCATTGGCGCGCTCGCCGGCGGGTAGGACAGGCGTCTCCGCCTGCCGGTTCCGGGCGCGTCCTCGCGCCCAGTCCGTTTAACCGAGCCGCGACCGTAAGAGAGCGATGATCCCGACTCCACTGGATATTGACGATCCTTGCTCTGTTTTGCGCAGCAAAAACGCGGCTGGAAGCCGCCGTAACCGGCAGGCGAGGCACCTGCCCTGCGTAGAATCGTGCCAAAATGGCGCATCAAAGCCTTCGAAAATAGTACTTGATATTTTCGGCAGAAAAGCGATGTTATTGGGCCTGCTGGATAGCTAGTAGCTGCCAACACATGGTGGATCTCAGGTGAACATCGGTTCAGTGTGATTTGAAATCCGAAAATCGGAAACAGTATTGGGAGCGGCATCAAGGAGTTGTAAACATCACATGAATAATAAATTGTTTGTGGGAAATCTTTCCTTCAACACTACCGAAAACGACCTGAACGACGCGTTTGCCGCGCACGGCTCAGTCACTGAAACTAATCTAATGATCGATCGCACCACCCAACGCCCCCGCGGCTTTGGCTTCGTAACCATGAGTTCCGAAGAGGAAGCACAAAAGGCCATTTCCGCCATGAACGGCGCGCAATTGGGCGGACGAGCCATCACCGTAAACATCGCACGTCCCCGCGAAGAGCGTTCCGGCGGCGGCGGTGGCGGACGTCGTGAATATGGCGGCGGCGGTGGTGGCGGCGGCGGACGCCGTGAGTTTAGCGGCGGCCGTAATCGGCACTAATTTCATTTCGGATTCAATTGCGGATTGCGGAATTTTCGCCGCAATCCGCGAACTTCAGAAAGCGCACGTACGCGCCGAACCGGTGTTCCTTTCCCATTATTCGCCCATTTCACGGTCGGATTCCGCGCTATCTGAGGCGTGAAACGCAGGGATTGCCCTTGATATAAAACCGCAAGTGGCGTCGCGCCCAATGCTTTGCGTAATCCACGCCAATTCGCGGACCTTTCACCGTCTTAAAAACTTCCGCGCTGACTGGCGCAGCGATAAAAAAATCGTCGCTCAAAAGGTCATGACCGTTCAGGCTCTTGTCGATCTTCATCGCTTTGCATAGCAAGCCAGGACCGCTTCCGCGCCCTTCGACGTTCTTTATCGACTCGACGGCGCGTAGCAACACGGCAGAAGCATGACCTTCGCGTTCGGTCACGATATTCATGCAAAAATACATTCCGTAGATAAAGTAAACGTAGGCGAACCCAGGCGGCCCAAACATGATCTTCGTCCGGGGCGTCAAGCCCCGCGCCGAGTGCGCCGCCAAATCATGGGGGCCGAGGTACGCTTCTGTCTCCACTATTTTCCCGATGCG